>JBDKGS010000006.1:0-40306 GCA_039798065.1 Fibrobacterota bacterium
ACGCGCCGATGCTTCGAAGCACCAGGGTGATTTCCGCAAGATCGTGTCCGGCGTGAACGACACGTTGGATGCTGTGATCGGTCCTGTCAATGAAGCGGCCCAGGTATTAGAAAAGGTGGCTGCCCGTGACTTGACGGCGAGAATGCTGGGCAACTATGCCGGCGATCTGGCCAAGATCAAGGACTCCATGAATCTCGCCGTGGAAAACCTGGAAAGCGCACTCTCGCAAGTGGGCGAGGCGACGGAACAGGTCGCCGGAGCGTCGGGACAGATTTCGTCGGGGAGCCAATCGCTGGCCCAAGGCGCCAACGAACAGGCCGGTTCGCTGGAAGAAGTCTCGGCGAGTTTGGAGGAAATGGCCAGCATGACGCGCCAGAGCGCCGACAACGCCAACGCCGCCAAGTTGTTGGCTAGCGAAGCGAACGATCACGCCAGCACCGGCACCGACGCCATGGCTCGCATGAGCACCGCGATCGTGAAGATCAAGGACAGCTCCGACCAGACGGCAAAAATCGTCAAAACCATCGACGAGATCGCGATGCAAACCAACCTGTTGGCGCTCAACGCCGCGGTGGAAGCCGCGCGTGCGGGTGAAGCTGGACGCGGATTCGCGGTGGTCGCCGAGGAAGTGCGAAACCTCGCCCAACGATCGGCGCAAGCGGCCAAGAATACCGCCGACATGATCGCGGAATCTGTCAAGAACGCCGAGGCGGGTGTGAAGATCTCGCAGGAGGTTTCGGTGTCGTTCGACAAGATTTCCACCAGCGCCAGGAAGGTGAACGACCTCATCGGCGAGATCGCTTCGGCAAGCAAGGAGCAAGCCCAAGGGATCAAGGAAGTGGGAACCGCCGTGAGCCAGATGGACAAGGTGACGCAGCAGAACGCCGCCAACGCCGAGGAATCGGCCAGCGCTTCGGAAGAGCTGTCGAGCCAGGCCGAAGAGCTTCAGGCGATGGTGGGGCAGTTCAAGATCGCCCGTTCCGCAAAGGCGGCCTCGACTTCCCAAAAATCCGACAAATTCCGTCAGCTCATGGACCACAGCAAGCGTGTGTCGCTCGACGACCGCTCCACACGCAAGATCCGTCACGACGCGCCTGTCGCGATGGATGCCGAACGTCTCGCCGAATTCTGATCCAACCTTTCAAGACCCACGCAACGGAGGAATGACATGTCCGCAACAATGGAGAAGGAAATCGTCGGATCGGCCCGCGCACGCGCAGGCAAGTATCTGACCTTCAAACTGGGTTCGGAGGAATTCGGACTCGAGATCCTGAAAGTCCAGGAAATCATCCAGATGCAATCCATCACCCGGGTACCTCGTACGCCGGAATTTGTCCGAGGGGTGATCAACCTGCGCGGCAAAGTGATTCCTGTGGTGGATTTGCGACTGAAATTCGGGATGGAATCGACCGAAGACACCGAACGCACCTGCATCGTGGTGGTGCAGATCCGCAGCGCGACCAGCGTGGTGGTGATGGGGACCATCATCGACGAGGTCCGCGAGGTGTTGGACATCCCCGAAGCGAGCATCGAAGATACGCCAAGCTTTGGCACCAGCATCGACACCGAGTTCATTCTGGGAATGGGCAAGATCGGTCAGAATGTCAAGATCCTGCTGGATATCGACAAGGTCCTGTCCGCCCAGGAAATCTCCCATGTCACGGCTGCCGCACACACTTGATCGCTAGAAACAGAAAGACCGGAGGATAGAACATGTTCGGAAATATGAAGATCGGCGCCAAGCTCGCCATCGGCTTTGGATCCGTCCTGGCGCTTCTGCTGGGGATCGTGGTCTACGGGCTTTCGAATGTCGCTGAATTGAACAGCGGGATCCACTTGGTGGTGGAGGACCGGATGGTCAAAACCCGTCAAGCCAACGATGTGGTGGCGGAGATGAACACCACTGCGCGTGCGCTGCGAAACGCCTTCTTGATGACGGATTCGGCGGCCATCAAGACCGAGTTGGGTCGGATCCAGGACGCCACCCTGGTCGTCAAGGCCAAACTCGATTCGCTGGAAGAGAGCATCAAGAGCGAAGAAGGCAAGAAGCATGTCGCGGCCGTCATGGAAGCGCGTAATGCCTACGTCCCCGTTCGGGAAAAGACCATAGACCTGGCCAAATCCGGCAAGCGCGACGAAGCCTTGGCGCTTTTGATGGGTGATCAGCGGAAGTTGTACAACGATTATTTGGAAAAGGTCACCGATCTGATCGATTTCCAAACCGATCTCGCGAATAAGGATGGCGAAGATGCCGCTGCCATGGCTGGCAAGACCCGCACCATGTTGATGGTCTTGGCGGGAAGCGCTTTGGGCCTTGGCTTGTTGTTGGCCTTCATCATCACGACATCCATCACGGGCCCGATGCGCAAGGTGATGGATGCCGCCGAAAAGATCAGCCGTGGTGATGTCGACGTGGACGTTTCGTCCAACGCCACAGACGAAGTAGGCAGGCTGATGCAGACCATGGCGAAGATGGTAGCCGTTCTCAAGAGTCTGATTAGCGACATGAAACACATGTCCAGCGAGCACGATCGCGGCGAGATCGACGCGGCAATGGTCCCTGAAAAGTTCGATGGAGCCTTCAAGGAAATGGCCAAAGGGGTCAACGACATGGTGTTCGGTCACATCGCCGTCAAGAAGAAGGCCATGGCCTGCGTCAAGTCGTTCGGCGAAGGCGATTTTGACGCACCGTTGGAAAAATTCCCTGGCAAGAAGGTCTTCATCAACGACACCATCGAGCAGGTGCGCACGAACTTGAAGGCGTTGATCGCCGACGCAAGCATGTTGTCCAAAGCAGCCGTGGAAGGCCGTTTGTCGACTCGTGCCGATGCCAGCAAGCATCAAGGCGACTTCCGCAAGATCGTCGCTGGCGTGAACGATACTCTGGACGCCGTGATCGGGCCTCTGAACGTCGCGGCAAAATATGTCGACGACATCTCGAAGGGAAATATCCCCGCCAAGATCACCGACACCTACAACGGCGATTTCAATACGCTCAAGAACAACCTCAACACTTGCGTGGAGGCGGTGAACGCCCTGGTTGCCGATGCCGGTTTGCTGGTGAAGGCCGCGGTGGAAGGACGTCTGCAGACTCGTGCCGATGCCTCCAAGCACAACGGCGATTTCCGCAAGATCGTCCAAGGTGTCAATGAAACGTTGGACGCCGTGATTGGACCGGTCAACGAAGCCGCTCAGGTTTTGGAGAAGGTCGCTGCCCGCGATCTGACCGCAAGAATGTTGGGGAATTATGCCGGTGACCTCGCCAAGATCAAGAACTCCTTGAACCTGGCTGTGGAGAATCTGGAAACCGCCATGGGCCAAGTGGGCGAAGCCACCCAGCAAGTGGCCAGCGCCTCCGGACAAATTTCGTCGGGAAGCCAGTCGCTGGCGCAGGGCGCAAACGAACAAGCCAGTTCCTTGGAAGAGGTGTCCGCATCGCTGGAAGAAATGTCCAGCATGACCCGCCAGAACGCCGACAACGCCCTTGCGGCCAAGAATCTGGCAGGCGAAGCCGATGGCAACGCCAAGGTGGGCACCGAAGCGATGGCCCGCATGAGCCGGTCCATCAACCGGATCAAGGAAAGTTCCGACCAGACGGCAAAAATTGTCAAGACGATCGACGAAATCGCGATGCAGACGAACCTGCTCGCCTTGAACGCCGCGGTGGAAGCCGCACGTGCAGGCGAAGCGGGACGCGGGTTCGCGGTGGTGGCCGAAGAAGTGCGCAACCTGGCGCAACGCTCGGCCCAGGCTGCCAAGAATACAGCCGACATGATCGGCGAGTCGGTGAAGAACGCGGAAGAAGGCGTGAAGATTTCCGACGAAGTGTCGGTGTCGTTCGAGAAAATCGCCCAAAGCTCCAAGAAGGTGAACGACCTGATCGCCGAGATCGCCGCGGCCAGCAAGGAGCAGTCGACCGGCATCAAGGAAGTCAACGACGCCGTGGGGCAGATGGACAAGGTCACGCAGCAGAACGCCGCCAACGCCGAGGAATCGGCGAGCGCGTCGGAAGAGCTGTCGAGCCAGGCCCAGGAACTGCAGGCCATGGTGGCGCAGTTCAAGATCACCGGCGGAAACTCCACGCGGCCCAAGGCCATCGCCCACGCCAAACGGCCCGCATTGCCCCCACCGAGTTCGCACCACAAGGCTCCCGGTCCCAAGTCGGCAAAACTTGTCAGCTCCGACGAGATGATCCCGATGGACGACGACGCCTTGCGCGAATTCTGACCGGTAGGTCGGACTTGAGCGGATGAGGATCACGGACCGCCCCGCACATCGGAAGTGCGGGGCGGCTTCGGGCAAAGAAGGACAGTAGCGGAAGCCTCGAAGCGCGCCTTCGGGGAATCCAACCTAGGATCGTTACGGAGAGGAGCGAATTGGATATGTCGATGAGAATGCGGATCTTGCTCGTGGCTCTCCTCCCGTTGTTGGCATTCGTGGCCCAAAGCACGCGCTTGTACGTCGCTGCGAACCAGGAACACGATATCGCCGAATCGATGCATGCGAACATCACGGTGTTGGACAGCCTTTCCTTGGCCGTCCACGAACTGCAAAAGGAGAGAGGCATTTCTTCCCTGTACGCATCGGGTGGAACCGAGCGCGCCCAGGTGGAAAGCCAACGTGCACATTCCGATAGAACTCTGGAGGGGCTGGCCCTTGCGCTCGCCGCTTCGACCCTTCCCGCCGAAAAAACAGATGCCGCTGTGAAGGCGCTGAAGGAGCTGCCTTCCTTGCGAACATCCACCGATGCCAAAGCCGATCCCGCCTCGATCCGCAAGGGTTACACGGTCCTGATCAAAGGCATTCTGGGCATCTACAAGGCGGCGATCGCCGCGCCATCCACCAAAGGTATCGGCAAGGTGGTGACAAGTTTTGCCATCCTCGAAGAGGCCAAGGAAGCTACGGGTCGCTTGCGGGCCCTGGCGTCGTCCTTGGTGGCGATCGACAAACCGCTGGATATCGACAAAATCCGTCAGCTCATGGAACTTCATGCCGCCATCGACGGCAATTTGGGTTCGCCGGGCCTGGCATTGGGAGCCGACGCCAAGGAGGCGCTGGCGAAACTCGCGGCGTCCGAAAACAACAAGGAAGCCGAGCGGATCTTCTGGATCTTGATCGCGAAGTCCTCGACGGGAGGCTACGGCGTTTCGGGCAAACAGTGTTTCGAGGCCTACACCCGCCGGATCGACGAGCTCCAGGCGTTCTTGCGGCCGCAATACACGCTGGTGGAAGCGCGTGCGCAGGAACTGCACGATTCCAGCCAGTCCAGCCAGGCGTTGGCGATCGGGTCCGCCGGCGCGCTCTCCCTGCTCCTTCTGGGCTTCGTGATCGTCACCGTCCGCAATCTGCGCCACCGCGTGGAGCGATTGAACGAGGTTGCGGATCGCGTCTCGCACGGCGATCTTCGCGAGGTGCCGAAGGTGACAGGAAACGACGAGTTCGATCGCTTGATGATTTCGATGGGACGCATGGTGGAAAGGATCGGCGCATTGCTCGCCGAGATCGCCACGATGTCGAAGGACCACGATGCGGGTGAGATCGATCGAGTTGTCGCGGTGGAACGCTTCGAGGGCGCATTCCGAAACGTTGCCGAGGGCGTGAACGCGATGGTCGGTGGCCATATCGCGGTGAAAAAGAAGGCCATGGCCTGTGTGAAGGCATTTGGAGATGGCGATTTCGATTTCCCGCTGGAAAAATTCCCGGGTAAAAAAGCGTTCATCAACGACACGATCGAACAGATGCGCGCCAATCTGAAAGCGCTGATCCGGGACGCCTCCATGTTGTCCCAGGCGGCGATCGAAGGAAAGCTTTCCGTGCGCGCCGACGCAACGCAACACCACGGCGATTTTGCCAAGATTGTGCAAGGTGTGAACGGTACGTTGGACGCCGTGATCGGGCCGCTGAACGTCGCGGCAAAATATGTCGATCGGATCTCGAAGGGCGATATCCCTCCCAAGATTACCGATCCTTACAACGGTGATTTCAACGCGATCAAGCTGAACCTGAATACATGCATCGAAGCCGTAGGCCGGCTCGTGGAAGATTCCGTCGCACTGGCCAAGGCCGGTGTGGAAGGACGGCTGCAGACCCGGGCCGATGCAGGCCAGCACCAGGGCGATTTCGCCAGGATCGTGCAAGGAGTGAACGACACCCTCGATGCTGTGATCGGGCCCGTCACCGAAGCGACCCAGGTGCTGGAAGCGATCGCGGAGCGCGACCTGACCGCGAGGGTGCAAGGGAATTACGCTGGAGATCTGGGGCGCATCAAGATCGCGTTGAACACGGCGGTCTCGAATCTGGAAACGGCCTTGACGCAAGTGGGAGATGCCTCCAGCCAAGTGACAGGCGCTGCTGGACAGATTTCGTCGGGTAGCCAGTCGTTGGCCCAGGGCGCGAACGAACAGGCGAGCTCGCTGGAAGAGGTGTCGGCAAGCCTGGAGGAAATGGCCGGATCCACGCGCCAGAACGCGGACAACGCCATGACCGCCAAGAACCTGGCCGCCGAGGCCGACAACAACGCGCGGACCGGTATCGCCGCGATGGCGCGCATGAGCGATTCCATCCAAAAAATCAAAGCGGGATCGGACCAGACCGCGAAGATCATCAAGACCATCGATGAAATCGCGATGCAGACCAACCTCCTGGCCCTGAACGCCGCGGTGGAAGCCGCTCGCGCGGGCGAGGCCGGGAAGGGCTTCGCGGTGGTCGCCGAAGAAGTTCGAAATCTGGCCCAGCGATCGGCGCAGGCGGCCAAGAACACCGCCGACATGATCGGCGAGTCGGTGAAGGATGCCGAGCAGGGCGTGAAGATCTCGCTGGAAGTCGCGAGTTCGTTCGACCTGATCGCCACCGGATCGAAGAAGGTCAACGACTTGATCGCCGAGATCGCCGCAGCCAGCAAAGAGCAATCGCAAGGCATCCGTGAAATCAACGACGCGGTGACCCAGATGGACAAGCTCACCCAGCAGAACGCCGCAAATGCGCTGGAATCGGCCAGCGCCTCCGAGGAGCTTTCCAGCCAGGCCATGGAGCTGCAATCCATGGTCGGGCAATTCCGCATTTCCGAGGTAAGACGGAATCTGTCGATCGACGTTCCCAGGACGCGCGTACGGATTGGACAAAAAACGTCATCGTCGTCGAAGTCCGCCTCTGTGTTCCTGGGGCTCGATGGATCCGAAGGCGTGTCGCCATGATGGATCGGCGCAACGGGGGAGTGGATCTCGAAGGCGTCCTGGTGGGGCCTGGCGAGCTCGCCGTGGTGCTCGACGGTTCCCGTCTGGTGTCGGTGGTGGGAGCGGGCGTGGCCGTGTGCCTGTGGGCCGAGGGACGCCAGGTCGCGGCCATGGCGCATTTTCTGGAACCCCGCACCGGCGACGCCGACAGATCGTTCGCGCGCTACGGGAACGTGGCGGTTCCGGAAGTGGTACGATTGGTGCGCGATGAAGATCCACACGGCACCATCGAAGCCCAGATTTTTGGCGGTGCACAGGAGTACCAGGGCGACCTGCGGGGAGAACGCAATCTCGACATGGCCGAGATGGTCTTGGCCAAGCGGCGGATCGAGGTCAGTTCGCGCGATGTTGGCGGCACCAAAGGGCGCAAGGTCGTGTTCGACGGCAAGACCGGTCAGGTCGCCGTCATGAAGGTGCACAAGCTGCGCAAGGAGGATTGGCAAGCATGAGCGCCACCGATATCCAGAACCACCACTACGAAGAGATCCGCGAGCTCGTGTATCGCAAGGCCGGGATGTCGTTGGGGGAATCGCGCCAGGCGCTTGTCCAGGCGCGCCTGAGCAAGCGGCTGCGAGCCCTCCAGATCGACGACTTCGACGACTACCTCGCCTACCTTCGCAACGACGACACGGGGGAGGAGATCGTCCAGCTCCTTGACGTGATCTCCACCAATTTCACCTCGTTCTTCCGCGAAGACAGGCACTTCCATCTTCTGACGGATATTGTCAAGGAAGCGGTGGCGAACAAGGCGCGGACGTTCCGCCTGTGGTGCGCCGCGGCCTCCACGGGCGAGGAACCCTACACGCTGTCGATGGTGGTCCAGGAAGCGGCCGCGGGGAAGATCCCGGACATCAAGATCCTGGCCACCGACATCTCCACGCGGGTGTTGAAATCGTGCCAGGAAGGCCGCTACGAGGAAGCGAAGGTCAAGACCGTCCCCGAGGCCAGTCGGAAACGCTGGTTCAGGAAGGAAGGCGACGACTATGTCGCGACTCCGGAATTGCGGGCGCCGTTGCGGTTCGCCCGCTTGAACCTCGCCGAGATTCCGTACCCCATGCAAGGACCATTCGATGTCATTTTCTGTCGTAACGTGATGATCTACTTCGACAAGGACGGCAGGACAAAATTCGTCCAACAGGCGAACCGGCTTCTTGCCCCAGGTGGAACGCTGGTGGTGGGGAGTTCCGAAAGCCTGGCGGGCATCGCCATCGGCATGGAAACGATCATGCCTTCGGTCTATCGGAAAGGCCACGCATGACCGACCGACTCGTCGTTGGTATTTCGGAACGCAGCTTCAGCTCCCAGGCCGGCGACCTCATCGTCACGCACGCCTTGGGTTCCTGCGTGGGCGTGGCCATCCACGACCCTGTCGCGAAGATCGGGGGGATCCTGCACTACATGCTTCCGTTGTCCAGTCTGGACCAGGAGAAGGCGCGGAAGAATCCGTTCATGTTCGGAGACTCGGGGATACCCGCGTTTTTCCAGGAGGCCTATGCCTTGGGGGCGAACAAGGATCGGCTTCGCGTCGTGATCGCCGGTGGAGCCCGCGTGATCGAATCGGTGCAGACGCTCGATATCGGAGCCCGCAACGTGGTGATCGCCCGGAAGTTGTTCTGGAAGAACAGCATCCTGATCGCCGCGGAAGACGTCGAAGGAAATCGTCCCAGAACGATGTTCCTGGAAGTCGGGTCGGGAAAGACCTGGTTCACCACTCGTGGCGAAGTCCACGAGCTCTGAGATTAAAGGAGAAAAGCGATGGGATACACCGTGCTTGTGGTGGACGACAGCGAGACGATTCGTGGAGCCTTGCTCAAGGCGTTCAAGATGGCCAAACTTCCCATGGAAGAGGTCATCCAGGCGGCCGATGGACGCGAGGCTCTAGCGGTGCTCAAGGACAAATGGGTCGACATGGTCCTCACCGACATCAACATGCCCAACATGGGTGGCGTGGAGCTGTTGGCGGCCATGAAGGCCGATGGCGGACTCAAGGATATTCCGGTGGCGGTGGTGAGCACCGAGGGTAGCCAGACGCGCATGGCGTCGTTGCGCGAGGCGGGCATCGCCGGTTACCTGCGCAAACCTTGCCGCCCCGAGGAAATCCGCGATTTGTTGCACTCCGTGCTGGGGGAATGGGCATGAGCAAGAACGAGATGACACAGGCCATGGAATTGGTGGCACCGCGCATTCTGGAAGAGGCCGCGTTCATTTTTTCCGAGCCTCTCGATGCGGCCGCGGAACCCGGCGACGACTGGGCTCCCGTGGGGGTGCAGCTTCGATGGGAAGGCCCCTCGACAGGCAGCATGCGCGTCTGGGCCGATCCTGCTTTGCTTCCCGTGCTGGCCGCGAACATGCTGGGGATCGAGGAAGACGACCCGTTGTGCATGGCCAAGGGGCTGGATGCCGCCAAGGAGACCCTGAACATGATTGTCGGAAATTGTCTGACCGAGGCGTGGGGACCGGGGCCGGTGTTCCATCTGAACATTCCCGAAACCGTGTCGGCCGAACATTTCGCCTCCGATCGGATCGACGGAATCTGGCTTTCCGCCGAAGGGCGGTCGATGCTCCTGTGGTGCGGCGCCTGATATGGAACTCGATCGCAAGATCAAGGTGCTGGTGGTCGACGACTCCGCTGTCGTTCGCGAAGTGCTTGTACGCGAACTCCAGAAGCATCCACGCATCGAAGTCGTGGGAACGGCTCCCGATCCGTATGTGGCACGTGACAAGATCCTGCGGCTGGCTCCCGATGTCATGACACTGGACGTGGAAATGCCCCGCATGGACGGGATCACCTTTTTGCGCAAGATCATGGAGCACCATCCCGTACCCACCATCGTGGTGAGTTCGCTCACGCCCAAGGGTGGCGAGATGGCCATGGAAGCCCTGTCGATCGGCGCGTTCGACGTGCTGTGCAAACCGGGAGCGGCCTACACGGTGGGCGATCTGATCCCGATCCTGATTGGACAGATTCTGGCCGCCGCCGATGTCGATATCAAGAAGATCCGCTCGAACCTGACTGCCGTGCCTGCGGTTCGCATCCAGCACAAGGCCATGCGGAAAACTACCAACCGAATTTTGGCCGTGGGTGCTTCCACCGGTGGAACCGCCGCCATCGAAAATTTCCTACGGCCCATCGAGGCCAACTGTCCTCCCATCGCGATCGTCCAGCACATGCCGCCCGGATTCACGAAATCCTTCGCCGAGCGGTTGAATCGCGACTGCGCCATGGAAGTTCGCGAAGCTGTGGATGGCGACTTGCTCAACCCCGGAATCGCCTTGGTGGCCCCCGGAAATTGGCACATGGTGTTGCGACGCAATGGAGCCCAGTACCGCGTCGCGCTTCACCAAGGCGAGCGGCGGCACTATCAACGCCCAGCAGTCGACGAATTGTTCGAATCCGTGGCCGAATACGCCGGGGGCAACGCGGTGGGGGTGATCCTGACCGGCATGGGAGCCGACGGTGCCGACGGATTGCTGAAGATGCGCCAGGCAGGGGCCCGGACCATCGCCCAGGACGAGGCAACCTCTGTGGTGTGGGGGATGCCGGGCGAAGCGGTGAAGCGGGGTGCGGCAGAATTTGTCATGCCTTTGCACCAGATCGCGGGCAAGGCGATGGAACTCGTGCAGGATGGAGGTGCCTTGTGACCCGTATCCTACTGGCCGAGGACGACAGGATTTCGCGTGTCATGCTCCAGGCGGTTTTGAACCAATGGGGTTTCAAGGTCACGTCGGTTTCGAACGGGCGCGACGCTTTGGATGCGTTGATGGATCCCGACGGGCCCTCGCTGGCGATCATGGACTGGATGATGCCCGAAATGACCGGCGTGGAGGTGGTGAAGAAAATCCGTTCGATTGCCGGATTCCGTCCGGTGCACCTGATGCTTCTTACCGCAAAATCCAGCGGACCTGCCAGCGCCGAAGCCTTCTCGGCAGGTGCCGACGATCACATCGCCAAGCCCTACAACCTGGTCGATTTGCGGGCCCGCATCGATTTCGGGATCCGCCATCTAGGTCAGGCGGCAACGCCGGCCAAGTCCTCGGCTGGGGAGTGCGAACCGGGATTGGACAACCAAGCCGCTGCAGATGCGAAATTCGCGGCTCTGCTCCCCTTGAACCAGATCGCCATGGGCGTGATCATGGTTCATCCGGAAATGCTCCTGCATGCCCAAGCCAAGGACGGATCCTGCGATCTGGATCTTGCGGTGCGCACGGCGTTGAGCAACGGCAAGCACCTGATGGAAGGGCGCATTGACGCGGCTTGGATGGGGTCCTCCGAGGAGGTGGCGGTAGCGTCGGAAATCGTCGGGCAGGTGCTGTTGAATACGCTCGTCTACCTGTGCCGTCGCGACCCCGCCGACCCGATCCGCAAGGTCAAGCTGTTTTCCCGACACGATACCGATGACACCGTCCTGGTTGTGCGTTGCGACGGACCCGATCTCTCGGGACAGAAATTGGAAAAACTCATCCAGTCTCCGCTCCAACCAGGCCACGGCCAGATCGGCGGATTTGATCCCTATTTCTCGCGCTTGGCCATTGAATCGATCGGCGGCGGCATGAGCGCGTCACCCGACCCCGATGGCGGCATCGTGTTCGAATTTCGATTCCCGACCGCCATCTAAGGAGCGTCCCTCAGCTCGACATCGCCCCCAAGGCCCAGAACCCGGCCGCCACGGCGCGCAACCGGCTTTCGCCCAATGTCAGAAGTTGTCCGCCTCGGCTTTTGGCGAGGTCGATTTCTTCCGGAGAAAATCCACCCTCGGGTCCCACGGCCAGCCAGCCATTCGCACCGCGTTCCACTGGAGCATCCGTGGGGTGGCAGACAAAAATCGTCGCGCCTTCGGAGGCCGCCCGCTCCACCCAGGCATCCCATTCCAGAGGTTCGGGGATCTCGCACAACCAGGCTTGTTTGGATTGCTGCAATCCCGCCACGGCCTTGGCGCGCAGGCGTTCCAGCTGGTGGTCCAATTCCCGGCCGCGCGGGACCTGGACACGTTTTGTCCACAAGGGCTGGATGCGGCGCACCGGCACCTGCGTGCACAGTTCCACCACGTCCTCCAACCCGCGGTTCTTCAGGATGGCTTGGGCGAGCGAGCGCGGGGGAGGGGGCACCTCTGCCGTGAGATCCAGGCACCGCAATTCGGAGCGTTTGGCATCGGCGCGTTCCAGGGCGGCCTCCATCAAGCTTCCGCGGCCGTCGGTCACCGTGCAGACGGTGCCTTCCGCAAGACGGAGCACGCGCACCAGATGTGCCGATTCGCTCGCGTCCAGGACCAAATTTTGTCCGGGAGCGGATTCGGGATGGTAGATCCAGGATTCGTCGTATACGCCAGGCATGATCGGGAAAGTTAGGCAATGCCGATCGAACGGCATGTCGCGTGCGATCCTGCACAAACGAAACCGGGATCCCCGCCGTGACGGCAAGCTCCCGGTTGTCGCTACAGGTGACCTCGCATCAAGCCGACAGACGCGCCAAAGCCTCGTTGAAGGTCTTGCTCGGGCGCATCACCTTGCCCAGCTTCGCTGCATCGGGGCGGTAGTATCCGCCCACGTCCACCTTCGCGCCTTGGGCGCCGTTGAGTTCGGCGACAATTTCCGACTCCTTGGCGGTGAGCTCGGCGGCAAGCTTCGCAAAGTGCGTAGCAAGCGCCGCATCGACGGTCTGGGCGGCCAACGCCTGCGCCCAGTACAGGGCCAGATAGAAGTGCGAGCCACGGTTGTCCAGTTCGCCCACCTTGCGGGCGGGGGAGCGGTTGAACTCCAAGACTTTGCCATTGGCTTCGTCCAACGTGTCGGCAAGGACCTTTGCCTTGGCGTCACCGGTCACTTGCGAGAGGTGTTCGAAGGACACGGCCAACGCCAGGAATTCGCCCAGCGAATCCCAACGCAGACAATTTTCGTCGATGAGTTGTTCCACCTGCTTGGGGGCCGATCCACCCGCGCCGGTCTCGAACAAGCCGCCGCCGTTCATGAGCGGCACGATGGAAAGCATCTTGGCCGAAGTGCCCAGTTCCAGGATGGGGAACAGGTCGGTGAGGTAGTCGCGCAGGACATTTCCTGTCACCGAGATGGTGTCCAGTCCGTCCTTGGCGCGTTGCAGGCTCAACGAGCAGGCGGCCACCGGGTCCAGGATCTTGATGTCCAACCCGTTGGTGTCGTGGTCCTTCAAATAGGCTTCGACCTTCTTGATGATCTCGCGGTCGTGGGCGCGCACCGGGTCCAGCCAGAAAACGGCAGGCAATCCCGACAGACGCGCGCGGTTCACAGCCAGCTTCACCCAATCGCGCACCGGGGCGTCCTTGGCCTGGCACATCCGGAAAATGTCACCCGCTTCCACCGCCTGCTCCAGCAGAACCTTGCCTGCTGCATCGACCGCGCGGATCACGCCCTTTGCGGATGCCTGGAAGGTCTTGTCGTGCGAGCCGTATTCTTCGGCGCTGCGGGCCATCAAACCCACGTTGGGGACGCTGCCCATGGTGCGCGGATCGAAGGCCCCGTTCTTCTTGCAGAATGCGATGGTGGCTTCGTAGATGCCTGCGTAGCAGCGGTCGGGGATCACGCACATGGCGTCTTGGGCTTTGCCTTGCGCATTCCACATGCGTCCCGAAGTGCGGATCATCGCGGGCATGGAGGCGTCGATGATCACGTCCGACGGCACGTGCAGGTTGGTGATGCCCTTGTCGGAATTGACCATCGCCAAGGCCGGACCGTTTTGGATCGCGGCGTCCAGGGCCGACTTCACCTCGGCTTCCTTGGCGTGTCCCGCGATGCGGGCGTAGAGGTCGCCCAGGCCGTTGTTGGCGTCGATGCCGAGTTCCTTGAACAGCTCGCCGTACTTCGCGAACACGTCGCGGAAGAACACGCGCACCACGGCGCCAAACAAGATGGGGTCGGAGACCTTCATCATGGTGGCCTTGAGGTGCACCGAAAAGAGCACGCCTTTGGCTTTGGCGTCCAAAATCTGTCCGGCCAGGAAAGTCTCCAGTGCCGCAATGGAAAGCACCGAGGCATCCAGGATCTCACCGGCTTCGAGAGCAGCGGCTTTGCGCAGGAGGCTGACTTCGCCGGTTGCGCTAACGAACTCGATCGCGAAGCTGGATGCCTGGGCCAACGTGACGGATTTTTCCGTGCCGTAGAAATCGCCCGCTTGCATGGAGGAAACATGTGTGAGCGAGTCTGCACTCCAAGCGCCCATGCTGTGGGGGTGCTTCTTGGCGAAGTTCTTGACGGCGCGCGGCGCGCGGCGGTCGGAGTTGCCCTCGCGCAGCACCGGGTTCACAGCCGACCCTTTGATCTTGTCGTAGCGGGTCTTGATGCCCTTCTGGGCCTCGTCCGCAGGAGCGTCGGGGTAGTCGGGCAAAGCATAGCCCTGCGACTGGAGCTCCTTGATCGCGCCCTTGAGCTGCGGCATTGACGCCGAAATGTTGGGCAGCTTGATGATGTTGGCCTTTGGGTCCTGCGTCAACGCTCCCAGGAACGCGAGGTCGTCGGCTTGGCGTTGGTCTTCCCGCAAGAACTCGGGGAAGGAGGCCAGGATACGGCCCGCGAGCGAGATGTCGCGCAGTTCCACATCGATCCCCACCGGGGCCGCGAAGGCCTTCACGATCGGCAGGAGCGACTGGGTCGCGAGCATCGGGGATTCGTCGGTCAGGGTATAATGGATGGTGGTGTGCTTCATACCTGTATAAGCTAGCAAGAACCAATCTCAATGTCTTTTTTCGCTCTGGCGAATCGCGCTAGAAGCGCAGGGCCACCTGCATGCCGGGCATCACGCCGTTGGTCCTGCTGGCGTACACGGCGGGGGCGAACTCCAGCGAGATGGGCTGCGGATACCGGGATTGTGTTGCCAGGTCGGCGGCGTTGCTGAATTGGTACCAGGAGACGAATTGCAGGGAGGCTCCGCTCAGCATCCCAAATAGACCGGCGGCGATCATGTTGTCGGTATTGTTGTTGCTGTATTTGCGATCACTGGTGGCCGTTGCTTGGACATTTGCTGTCACCCCTTTGACGAGAAGGCCAACTCCGCTGGCCATCAGCGCCAAGCTTGCGGTATAAGTGCCCCAGCCGCCCATCTCCTGCTCTGCAGCGGGGTTCATCGCGTTGGATGCCTCGACCATGTCGGAGGCGCCGCTGCCGTTGACCGGAATACCGATCGCGATGCCAAGAATGCCCAAACCCGCGATACCACCGCTTTCGGCGAACGCATCGAAGAACACCATGCCGAGTCCTGCCCACGACATGATGCGGCCTATTCTTTGCCGAGTGGCGCCCGACTCGTACAGCTGCGCCGCGTCGACGATTTCCTCGCCCGGCTCGTCTTCCAGTTCGACCAAGGTGTCGACAATATCCGTCTTGGCGGTGTCGCGGGACAAATCTTGACCGGATGCGGTACCGTTCCAAAGCGCGGCGACCACCAGGAAGAACAGGGAATAACGCATTTCAAACCTCTTGTGGGGTGTCCGCTGACGGACTTTGAGGTGCGGCGCCCCGAAAAGGAAAAGCGGCGCGAAGGGATCGTCTTGGCGTTCCTGGCTTGGGTCCGTCAAGATTCGAAAAACTAACTCCCCTGGGGGGGGGGGCGAAAACGCTGCTCCAAAAACCGTCGTCAGCTCTCCAGGATCCCCACGGCCGAAGCGGTCACCTTGTCGTGGGTGATGCTCACATGCACGCGGGTGGCGCCCAGTTGCTCCATGCGCGCGGCGGCGGCGTTGTGCAGATGCGCCACCGGGGCGCCCGAGGCCAGCGGCAGGATCTCGATGTCGGTCCATTCGATTCCGGCGGCAATTCCTGTCCCCAATGCCTTGGAGATGGCTTCCTTGGCCGCAAAGCGTCCGGCGTAGCGTTCGTACTTGCCTTCGCCGAACTTCTCGCAGAATTCGCGTTCGGCCACTGTGCAGATGCGCTCGAACAAACGAGGCGACACCTTGCGGATCCGTTCGATGAGCACCTGGTCGATTCCGATTCCGACGATCATGCAGTGGATCTCCTTAGAAGAGGATGCCGTCGGGCGGCACGGTCGATGGGGCCAAGCTGTCGATGGCCGTCGAATCCAAGGTGTCCTTGGGCCACGGAGTGGGGCAGTTCCACGAGACCTTCAGGCCCTTGGGGGCCGACGGGAATCGCTGCGGGGGATAGGGCAGGAGCGTATCCTTGAAGACCCTCTCCAAAAAACGTCCAACGATGGGTAGGCCCGTGCGCGAGCCTTCGCCGGTCATGCCGCTGCGAAAATGCAGCGACGGGTCGTCGTTGCCGGTCCAGGCCGCGCTGACAAGATCCGTCGTGACGGAAACGTACCATCCGTCGGCGTGCTCGGAACTGGTTCCGGTCTTGCCGCCCAGTTCGCGTCCGCCCTGGAACACGTCGTAGGAATACAGGGCCATCGAGGTGCCGTTGGGCTCCTGGAATCCACCGCGCAGCATGTGGGTCATGAGCCATGCGACATTTTCTGTCAATACTTGCCTGGCCTCCTGCTTGAAGGTCGCCAACACCTTTCCTTTGCGGTCGGTGACACGCACCACCGCCCACGGATCGATGGCCTTGCCGCCATTCACGAAGGGCTGGTAGGCGCCCGCGAGCTCCAACAAGGTGACAGGATTTGCCCCCAGGCCCACCGAAGGGACGGCCTTGAGAGGCGACTTGATGCCCAGCCGTAGCATGGTGGCCGCGACGTTTTCCGGCCCAACCTTCATGATCACCTGCGAGGTGACCGTATTCAGCGATCGTCCGAACGCGTTGCGAAGGCTCACCGTGTCGCTGTTCGAAATCCAGTCGGCGTTGTGCGGTGTCCAGCGTTTGGTTTCGCCGTTCTCCTGGTAGGTGAAGGTCCGGACCTCGTCGACGAACCGATCGCAGGGCGCCATGCCCTGCTCCAGCGCGGTGGCGTACACGAACGCCTTCGCGGTGCTGCCATTGGATCGGCGGGTCCCCGCCACGTGGTCGAGCTTGGAAAATTCGTGGTCGATGCCGCCCACCCAGGCCTTGATCTCGCCGGTGCGAGGATCCATGGCCACCATCGCGCCTTGCAGAAATTGTCGAGTCATCCGGATGGAATCGATGGGACTCACCAACGTGTCGCGGAAGCCTTTACGGGTGTAGACCCGCATCCGTTCCTTGCGGCGCAAGGCCTTTCGCGCCAACGCGGTGTCGCCGTCCAAGCTGTCCATCAGCCGGATCCAACGACCTGTCCCGCGCGCCAGAGAATCGAGGTAACCAGGAATCTCCGTCCCGTCCTTGTACCGCCACGGTGCTTGACCCGCCCATTCGCCATCGAAGCGTTTTTGCAAAAGCGGCATGAAATCGGCCATGGCCTCTTGGGCGTAGGCCTGCATGGTCGCGTCGATGGTGGTGTGGACCACAAGCCCGTCGGTGAATGGGTTGCAGTCGTTTTCCTTGCACCAACCTTTGAGCCAGGCCGTGATCCAATCGCGGAAATGCGGAGCGAGCCCAGCCGATGGAGTGGAGTTGGTTGGATTCAATCCAAGAGGCAGCGCCACAAGCGAATCGTGAGCCCGTTTGCCGATCACCTTGGCTCGCACCAGTTGACTCAGAACCACGTTGCGCCGGGCCAAAGCCCTCTCGGGACGGGTGAAGGGATTGTTGACCGACGGGCCTTTCAAAAGTCCGATGAGCAGGGCGGCTTCCTGGGGTTCCAGATCCTTGGCGGCCTTGCCGAAATACCGGTAGCTGGCCGAGTGCAGGCCCCAGGTGTTGTTGCCGAAGGTCACGGTGTTCAGGTACAACGTGAGGATTTCGTCCTTGGAATGCAACAGCTCCAGCTTGCTGGCCAGGGTCCATTCTCGCATCTTGGCGATGGGGACGCGCAAGCCTGGAATGAACCCCAACAGGCCGCGGTGTTGCCGGGTCTGGAACAGGTTCTTGGCCAGCTGTTGCGCCAAGGTGGAGCCGCCGCGCTTGCCGCCGCGCAAGGTGGACCAGGCGGCGGAAAACGGCGCCAACGGGTCGATCCCCTTGTGCGAGAAGAACCGTTCGTCTTCGGTCGCCACCAACGCCCGGACGACAATTTCCGGAATCTGGTCGCGCGCAAGCGGTGTGCGGTCTTCCAGCCAGATTTTGCCAAGGACCACGTTGTCGGCCGATCGGATTTCCGTGGCCGTCGCCAGTTGGGGATCGCGCAGTTCCGAAAATCCCGGCGATCTTCCGAACAGCCACAAGACGTTCAGATCGACACAGCCACCCAGCACCAGCAGGAACCCCACGAAGCGCGCGAGTCCCACACCGAACAGGGCGGGCCATTTCCAACGCCCCTGCACGTCGGGAAGTGTCCACCATACACGGCGCAACACCGGCCAAGCGGGTGCCAAAAATTGACGTGCCCTTTCGAGCCACGGGTACAACGCCTGGATCCACGACTTCAGGCGTTGGATCTTCGTGAGTTCCGATTTCGTGTCTTGGTCTTCCAAAATAGGGTCGACAAGGTAACTTACCGCGCCATAACCACCCACGGCGGCCGCCATCCATTTAAGGGGGAACTTGGGTTAGCTTTCCCGAAATGCTCGATCTCGATGCCCTCAAGGCTTTTGTGGCCGCCTGCGAAGAAGGCTCGATCAGCCGCGCCGCGCAGCGGCTGTTCCGGTCGCAACCGGCGGTCACCCGTCAGATCTTGTCTTTGGAGAAGGAACTGGGGGCCGCGCTCCTGGATCGGTCGTCCCGGGGCGTGCGGGCCTCGCAGGCGGGTGCGGTCGTGCTGCAACGCGCACAGAAGCTGCTTCGCGACGTGGAAGCGCTTTCTGGAGCGGCGCGCGATTCCAGCGATGCGGGGGGAGATCTGCGCATCGCCTGCAGCGATACTGTGGCGCAGTTCTGGCTTGCTCCGCTATTGGGCCGTTTCGCGAAGGAGAACCCCAACGCCCGGCTCCATCTGGACATCTTCAACACTCCCGAAATCGCCAATCGGGTGGCGTCTGGATTGGACGACGTGGGGTTCGTGCTGTTGCCGTTGCAGCACCCGTCCCTCATCCACCGCACGGTGCTCAAGTACCATCATGTCGCGGCGTTCGGGAACGGGAGCTCACCGGTTTCCAAGGGACAGATATCGGCAAGCGACCTCGCCGAGTCCCCGCTTGTCCTGCTGGGCAGGCAGACCCGATCCCGACAACTCATCGAGGAGGGGTTTCTCTCGCGGGGACTCTGGCCTCAACGGGTGGTGGAGGTGGGGAACGTTTCGGTGCAGAAGGAGCTGGTGCGTGTCGGGTTGGGCGTAGGGGTGCTGCCCGACTACGCCCAGCGACAGGGCGATGGACTGGAGTACCGGCCCATCGAGAACGCTTCGGTGCGCGAGATCGCGCTCGTGACCCACCGCACCGATTTCCCGGGCGGTCTGTCCGAACGCTTCGTGAAGATGGTTTTGGGGTAATTTATAGACCGAGTTCGTCTCTTGACAAAACCTGTCTTATCCCGTGGGACTCATTGGGTGATGCTCGTTCTCCCATTCGACAACCATCGTCACAAGACGATCTAAGCGATCCTTTTCAGGATATTTCAAATCGGATCGCATCAAAGCTTCGATTTCGATCAAAGCTTTGATGTGCTCTTGTTCGGATCGTATTGTCGATGAGTCCATGAGGTTAACCCAGAATCGAGAGTCCCGCGAAGCCGGCCACCAGCCGCTTGGTTTGGGTTCCGAACTGCACGTCCAGACGCGCTGCGTTGCCCGAACCGTGGATTTTGGTGACCTTGCCGGTACCGAACTTGGGATGCGAAACCCGCATGCCCACGCGGTAGGCGCCGCCGGTGGACTGGTCTTCCGATTCGTAGTCCGGATGCGCGGGCTTGGGGATGTCGGGCATTGCGGAGGGAATGGGGGCGTTGGTGATGCCCAAAGAGGGTCCCGACGACCCGGCCCGCACGGTGGCTGCGCCGAATGTGGGGCGGTCTCCACCCACGCTGCGCAAGGCTCCGGGAGGGAACGCGGGGCGACGCTGGGTGTTGCGGTAGCCGGTTTGCGGACGGGAATCGTCCAGGTCGCCACCCGAAAACACCGATTTGCGAGGTGCCGCACCGGCTTCGTAATTGAGCGCCGAGGTGTCGATCTCGTCCAGGAAGCGCGAAGGGATGCAAGCATCGCGTACGCCAAATCTTGTCCGGATGCGCGCGTTGAAGATGTGCAGCTTCTTGCGGGCGCGGGTGGCACCCACGTAGAACAGGCGGCGTTCTTCTTCCAGGGCGTCCGTGCCGCCGTCCTGGCGCAGCATGGGGAACAGGCCTTCTTCGCAACCCGCAAGGCACACCACGTCGTACTCCAGGCCCTTGGAGGTATGCAAGGTCTGCAAGATGGCCGTCTTCTCGTCGGTCTTCTTGGTGTCGGCATCCGACACCAGCGCAACCTCTTCCAAGAAGCCCTTCAATCCGGCTTCCGGATTGCGGGTGGCAAAATCGGCCGCGGCCGACACGACTTCCTGCAAGTTGGACAGGCGTTCCTTGGCTTCGTCGGTGTCTTCGGCTTCGAACGAAGCTTCCAGGCCCGATTCCACGATGGCGCGTTCCACGATCTCTTCCAGCGTGACTTCTTCCTTCATGGCCCACTGCCACTTGCGCAGAATTTGTCCCATGCCTTGGGCCTTGGTGCCGCGCACGCCTTCGGGGGGGGCATCGCACAAGGCTTCCACCAGATCGCCGCCGTGGATGCGTTCGGCCGCCGAGCGGTAGAGTTCCAACGTCTTTTCGCCGATGCCACGGCGCGGGGCCTGGGCGGCGCGTTCCAGCGCGCGGAAATCCTTGGGGTTCACCAGAAGGCGCAGCCAAGCCATGGCGTCCTTCACTTCGGCGCGGTCGTAGAACCGCACGCCGCCGATCATCACATACGGCACGCCTTCGCGGCGCATGGCGTCTTCCAGCACGCGCGACTGGCTGTTGGTGCGGTACAGGATGGCGACCGACTTGTCTTCGTTCAGCGCTTGGCGGGCGATGCCCCCAATGCGTCGACCTTCGCCGATCTCGTCTTCCTCGGTCCACATCGACACCAGATCGCCTGGAGCCTCGGCGGTGAAGATCTCCTTTTCCTTGCGCAGCTTGTTCTTCTTGATGACGGAACTTGCCACCTTCAGAATGTTGCCCGTGGAGCGGTAGTTCTGCTCCAGCTTCACCACGTGGGCACCCGGATAGTCCTTCTCGAAGTCCAGGATGTTCTTGAGGTCGGCGCCGCGCCATGAATAGATGGACTGGTCGTCGTCGCCCACCACCATGATGCGACCGTGCGTGCCCAGGCGCTTGACGATCTGGTATTGCACCGAGTTCGTGTCCTGGTACTCGTCGATGAGGATGTAATTGAAGCGGCTGCGCCAGTATTCCTCGCGTTCGGGAAAGCGGCGGAACAGGTCCAGCACGTTCAGCAGAAGGTCGTCGAAGTCCATGGCGTCGGCGGCCTTGAGGGCCTTCTGGTAGTGCTCCATCACCTTGGCGGCGTTCTTGGAGACTGGGTCGAAGGCGGCTGCCAGCTGTTCGGGGCCTTCGTCGCGGTTCTTCGCGCTGGAGATGATGCGACGGAAAATGTCAGGTGTGGGGGTCTTGATGGCAAGCTTGTCGCAGGCTTCGGCGCAGACCTTGCGCTGGTCGTCGTCGTCGTAGATCGTGAACGCGTCGCCGTAGCCCAGAAATCCGCCGTCGCGTCGCAGGATGCGCGCGCAGATGCCGTGGAAGGTTCCCATCCATTCGGGAGCCGACTGTCCCATGAGTTTTTCGGCGCGTTCGCGCATCTCGCGCGCCGCCTTGTTCGTGAACGTGAGGGCCACGATTTCCCAGGGCTTGCGTCCCAGTCCGCCGATCAGCCAGGCGATCTTCCAGGTGAGCACGCGGGTCTTGCCCGAACCGGCACCGGCCAAGATCAGCTGTGGTCGGTCGTTCACAAGGACGGCTTCTGCCTGAGCCGGATTCAGTTCGGCCTTGATCCTGTCCTCTAGCGTCATTTTCTGTCTCCTCGACTCGCGATCGGATACGGATCCCACGGGATCCGCATTTGAAATTCATTGGGAGGGCGGGGGCCTGTTTTCCCTTCGAGGAAAACCCAAGACCCGGCCATCGGCACATCGAGTGCGCAGGCAAAGATGTATTCCCGCAGCCGCCTAAACGAGGTTTGGCGGCTTAGGTGGTCCTGCTTGCCAATCGTTGCCTGGAAAATGGACGACCGGGAAATCGCCTCAGGTGTCGGCCTGCGAAGCCGCGATCACCTGTTCGATCGTGGTCAAACCCTGCAGCGCCTTTTCCAATCCGTCGCGGCGCAAGGTGACCATTCCCTTGGTCTTGGCGTAGGCCTTGATGGTGTCGGCCGAATCGCGCGCCAGCACCATGGAGCGCACCGTCTCGTCGGGCGCCATGAGTTCGAAAATGCCCAATCGACCGCGGTAGCCGCTGCCGCTGCAGTTCTTGCAGCCCTTGCCGTGGAAGAACCGGGTGCCGGGCCGGATCCCGATGCGGATCAATGTGTCGTCGGGATACACCTTCTCTTCGCGGCACTTGGGACAAATTCTGCGTACCAGTCGCTGGGCCAAAATCCCCTTCACGCAACTGGACACCAGGAACGGTTCCAGGCCCATGTCCAGCAAGCGCGTGAAGGCGCCGGGCGAGTCGTTTGTGTGCAGGGTGGAAAAGACAAGGTGACCCGTGAGCGCCGCTTGCACGGCCATTTCTGCGGTTTCCTTGTCGCGCATTTCACCGAGCATGATGATGTCGGGGTCTTGACGCAAAATGGCGCGGATACCGGCCGCGAACGTGAAACCGGCCATGTTGTTGATCTGGCCCTGGCTAACGCCGGGAATATTCATTTCCACCGGGTCTTCCATCGTCACGATGTTGACCTCGGGCGACAACACCTTGCGCACGCACGAATAGAGCGTGGACGACTTGCCGGAACCTGTCGGGCCGGTCACCAGGATGATGCCGTCGGGGAGGTTAATCATCTCCTCGAAGGTCTCGTACATGCGGGGCTGGAAGCCCATCTTCTCCAACGGAATGTTGTTCGCGTTGGGGTCAAGAATACGCATCACGATCTTCTCGGCCACACCGCGCTGACGCAGCATGGTGGGGAAGGAACTCACGCGAAGATCGACTTCCTTGCTGTTGTGCTTGATCGTGAAACGGCCGTCCAGCGGTTTGCGCTTTTCGGCGATGTCCATGCTGGCCAGCACCTTCAGGCGCGAGATGATCTGGCTCATCAGCTTGGCCGGAATGTTGGGCTTCTCGATCAGGTCGCCATCGATACGGTAGCGCAGACGCAAATGCGTTTCTTGCGGCTCCAGATGGATGTCGGAAGCGCCCGCGGCCACGGCTTCGTTGATGATGATGTTGACGATCTTGACGACCTGGCGACCTTCTTCGTCGGCCAGTTGTTCTTCTTCGACGTTGTTCTTGACAAGTTCGAGTTCCTTGTCGTCGCCGACGATCCCCTGGAACATTTCCTGGAGATTGCCACCGCCCGCCGCGTACGCGCGATCCAGCGCGTTGAGAATTTCCTTCTCGGTGGCGAGCATGGGCTCGACTTCGCGACCGGTCTTGAACTTGATGTGGTCGAGCGTGCGCAGGTTCGACGGGTCGGCCATGGCCACCGTCAGAATGTTGTCGCGTTCGAAGATGGGCACCACACGGTACGAGCGCGCCATTTCCTGCGGCACCAGCTTCACGATGGCCGGATCCAGGTTGATGTTCTCCAGGATCACGCGCTGCACGTCGATCTGCGCCGAGATCACATCCAGCAGCTTGGCTTCGTCGATGAAGCCTTTCTCGATGAGCACCTTGCCCAGCTGCTTGCCGGACTTCTTCTGCTCTTCCAGCGCCTGCCCGATCTGGGCATCGGTCATGAAGCCTTGGTCGACCAGGATTTCGCCAAGGCGCTTGCGCTGACCCGACAATTCCAGCTGCAGGCCCAGCACGCTCTCCAGGGTGTCCTGGTTGATGTGGCCCATGGTGACAAGAACTGTCCCAAGACTGGTGCCCGTGCGTTTGTGCTCCTCCATCGCCTTGTCGAGGATTTCCTGATTGATCAGGCCTTGAGCGAGGAGGATCTCTCCGATTTTCTTGCGACGGCGTCTCTGTGCCATGGATTTCCGTAGTTCAGGGTTGCATCCAAATTAGCCATCAATAGGCCGGTTCCGGCCAGGGAACTTGCGATCGGGTCAGCGATGGACCCAACCCAATGGTGCCATTTCCTGACGGCTGTTGTCCAATTCTATCCAAACCCCGGCTCCCTCTTCCACCCGACCGACCACCTTGGCGCCATGGGGAAGAGTCTTTTCGCAGGAGGGTGCGACAACCGCCAGCAAGGCGTGGTCCTCGCCGCCGTGCCATAACCATCGCGCTGGATCCGGTTCTCCCAGGATGGCTGCCGCCTGCTTGAGACGGTTTGGAATTGTCAATTTCCGGCTGTCCAAAACAAGCGCCTTTTGCGAGGCCAGCGCCAGATGCGAGGCTTCGCTGGAAAGGCCGTCGGAGAGGTCGATGGCGGCATGGACGGAAATTGGAAACAAGGCCGTAGCGATGGAAAACGGTGGCCTGGGGCGCCTGTGAGCGGCCACGAGGGGCTTGAGAGTCGGATTGTCCTGCATCCCTTGGAGCAGGGCCTGCATGCCTGCAGCCGAGTTTCCGGGCGCCCCAGCCAGAACGATCAGGTCGCCCGATCGCGCTCCGGATCGCTTCCAGACCCTTTTGCCGCACGGTCTTCCCAAGAGGCTCAAACTGACAAATCCTGGACCTTGCGTGCGTACGGTGTCGCCACCGACAATTTCACAGCCGTACGTTTTGCATGCGGCTTTGGCTCCTTTGGCCAGTCCCGCAAAGACGGAATCGTCCCAATCTTTGCCCATCCCCACCGACCACACCGCTTGGGTGGGAATCCCTCCCATGGCCAGGATGTCGGCCACGTTCTGGGCCACGGCTTTCCAGCCGATATCCGCCGGAGACGACCAGTCGAGTCGAAAATGGACCCCTTCCGCCAGGGCGTCGCAGCAGAACAATTGTTTGCCAGGGAGCACCGCGGCATCGTCGCCCACCTTGGCGGGATCGCCGCTCCAACCAAAGGCCTTGGCGATGCGATCGAACTCGGGGGTGGCGGGGTAACCCATCAGTCGTCGTCGCCCGCGATTCCCGAAGGCTCGGTCACCATCACCCATTTTTCGCCGCGGACCCTGGTGTAGGAAAGCACAGCCGGTGGGCCTTGCAGGCTTTTGAGCGCCTTGAGGGCCTTCTCGGGGACCACCGCCACGCCGCGTTTCTTGACCGCAGCGCAGGAGCGTCCGCATTGGCGCAGCAGGGCTTCTTCCACTCCGGCCTTGAGGGGGCCGTGCGCGAGCAGACGGTACGACTTGAGCAGGTTCGATTTGACAGATTGCGTCCCGGTCAACCAGGCGATGGACGCGTCCATGCGTCGCAACCCATGGGTCGTGCCGAACGCCGCGAACAGGTGGCTTCGCACCATGGCCTTGACCGGCTCGAAGACCCATTCCATGGGCTCCTGCGCCAGATCTTCCTCGAAGGCCGCATCCGCGACGGATTTTGGCGCGCTCCAGGTTTCCCAGGTACCGTCGCGGAATTCGGACACCCGCAGCTGGCCGGCGGTCGCCAGCGACCCGGTCCACACGATCTGTTCGCGCAGTTCGTCGTGGACGCCCACGAATTCGGTTTCGCAAGGGAGTGCGAGCATGCCTTCGGGCGCGCCCGGCGACAATTTCACCGCGCCGGCCTCGAACCGACGCGACAATTCCCGGATGCCGTGGATGTCGGGAGAAAGTCCACCATGGTCCCAACGGTCTTCGCCTTGGTCGCGCCCGCTGGTGCGCCGGTCGGGATCCAGATGGAAAGCTCGGGCCGTCACACCTTCGGGAAGGTGGGGGAGTTCGCTGGGTGCGAGAATGGATGCGGAAAATCCAAGGACGGACAGATTATGTCGGGCCAGCTCGAGGGCCACCGGATCCAGATCGACCAGCTCCACCGAGATTCCGGCCCGGGCAAGTTCGATGGAATCGCCGCCAGACCCGCAGCACAGATCGGCCACCGAGGTCCAGCCCGCGTCCAGGTAGCGCTTGGCCTTCCAGGCGGCGGGCTCGCGACCGCTGGCCTGTTCCAGCAGCCGCCGCGTGAAGAGCATGCCCTTGGCGACATCGCCGAATTTTGTCATGGCCTTGCGACGCAGCTCGGATTGCTCCTGCACCAGCCGGGCCTTCGGGGCATCGAGCGTCTTGCGCAGTCTCTGGGCCACGGCGAACGGGTCGGAAAGGCCCGACTTGGCCAGTTCGGCCAACGCTTTTTCGCCATCGCTGCGCAGGAATTCCAGGTCCTCGAGGGTCATTCCGGCTCCGTCAGGGTCGACTGGAAATCAGTCGTTCGGATTGAAGTTCTGCATGCTGGTGAGCATGATGGCCACGAAGATCATGAAACCGCCAGCGAACATCATCTGCTCCTTCAAAGGGAGCGCGCGCGGCGGCAGCTGTTTGAGATCGGCCGAGTCGACCTTGGGTTTGGACAGGGTGTCTTTCGATGCGATCGGCGATGGTGTGGACGTCGAGTCCTTGGCCTTGGTCGCGGTATCCTTCGACTTGACAGAAACCGTCGTTCCCAACGCCGGTGGCGAGATCTTCCCACCAGGCCCGACGATGGGCGCGGCCATCGCTTCGTTGCCGGTCAACGCGCTGGCGACCACTAGGGCGCATACAAGCGCGAGGATTCGAGCCGATCGGCTCAACCGGCAAGTGCCTTCTTGAGCAGATCGTTGACCACGGCCGGGTTCGCCTTGCCTTGGGTGACTTTCATGACCTGGCCCACGAAGAACCCGAACAGCTTTTCCTTGCCGCCCCGGTAGCCTTCCAGCTCCTTGGGGTTGGCCGCGATCACGTCGGCGATCGCCTTGTCGATGGCGCCGGTGTCGGTGATCTGGCGCAGACCCTTCTCTTCGATGAGCTGGTCCGGAGTCTTGCCCGATTCGGCCATGTCGACGAAGATGTCCTTGGCGATCTTGCCGGAAATTGTCTTGTCCTCGATGCGGGCGATGAGTTCGGCGATGTGTTTGGGGCCGATGGGCAGATCGGAGATGCTTTTGCCGGTCTCCTTGACCACGCGCAGCACGTCGCCCATGAACCAGTTGGAAGCTGGCTTGGCGGCGGCGCCGGCGGCGATGATCCCTTCGTACCAGTCGGCCAACGGCTTTTCGGCCGTGATCACGCGGGCATCGTATTCCGGCAGACCCAGCTCGTTCACGTAGCGCGCGATGCGGGCTTCGGGAAGCTCGGGCAGGGTGCTGCCAATGTCTGCCACCTGCGCTTCGCTGATCTGCAGCGGAATGATGTCGGGTTCGGGGAAGTAGCGGTAGTCCTGCGCGTCTTCCTTGGAACGCAAGGAACGCGTGGTCCCCTTGGCGACGTCGAAAGCGCGGGTCTCTTGCAGAACTTGTCCGCCGTTGTCCAGGATCTCGGCTTGGCGCATGATCTCGTGCTGCACGGCCTTCTCGATGTTCGAGAAGGAGTTCATGTTCTTGAGCTCCACGCGGGTACCAAACGGCGCGTTGTCGTCCTTGCGCAACGACACGTTCACGTCGCAACGGAAGTTGCCTTCCTCCATGTTGCAATCGCTGACTTCCAGGTACTCCAGGATCTGCTTCAGGCGCTGCAGGTACAGCAGCGCTTCGGCGATGGAGCGCATGTCGGGACCTGTCACGATTTCGCACAGCGGCGTGCCGCAACGGTTGGCGTCGAACAAACTGTCCGAACCGCGGTCATGCAAGAGCTTGCCCGCGTCGTCTTCCATGTGGATGCGCACGATGTCGATCGTCTTGTCGATCGTGCCGTCCTTGATGTGGAGCTTGCCGTTCACGCAGATGGGATGGTCGTAGATGGGCATGCCGCCCGTCTGCGTGATCTGGTAGTTGCGCGGGACGTCTGGATAGAAGTACGCCTTGCGGGTGAACAGGGCGTTGCGGTCGATGGAGCAACCCAGCGCCAACCCCATGCGGATGGCGTATTCCACGGCCTTGGCATTGGGCACGGGCAACGTGCCGGGCATCCCCAGGCAGACCGGGCAGGTGTGCATGTTGGGGTCTTCGCCGAACGAACGTTCGCATCCGCAAAAGAGCTTGGTACGGGTTGCCAGCTGGGTGTGGACCTCGAGTCCGATCACGATCGAATAAGCCATAGTGGGGGAAAAGATACGTTGTTCGACTAACCACCCCGCAGTACGGTGCGGGGTATTTCTTTGGCTAGCGATTTCGGGTCTGAGGCCATACATGCTTGATTGAATCAGACCCGAAGAAATGGGGTTGTTTCCCGACCGTGTACGCTTGGTCGGTGTCGATGACGTTTTCTGGTTGGCCGCCCAGGTTGCGAAGGCCTACCTTGTAGCCATGCGCCGACCGGTACTCGCGGCCTGGATGTCCTTCCTCGCCGCTCTTGTGACAATTTTTGCTGGGTGCGCCCCATCCTTGACCCCAACGGTGAAAGGAATGCGTCAGGCCTGGTCTCCGCTCAAGGTCGCGGTGTACGTGCCGGTTTCCGTCAGGTCGGGCGACAACGGCAGCGAGATCCTGGGCGATGCTCCGCTTGTGGTGCGCGAGGCGATCGAAAAGGAGCTGAAGCTTCGAGGTTGCAGCGTGGTCGAGGATTCGTCCCTGGATCAGTTGGTGGCTTCCACAGCAGCGAGCTCCGACCTCACTTTTGGAACCGCCGCCGAAACGGCCGCCAAAGTTGGTGCGGACATCGCGCTGGTGGGACGATTGTACGACTACCGGCGCGGATGGCTTTTCGGGAAGAGCAGTCTGGTGGATTTGCGCGTGGATGTGGTGGCGGTCGATGGCGCGGGACTGGGGGGTGTCCGCTATCGCGAGACGGCCGCCCAGGAAGACCCGGCGGAGCTGGCCCGCGACGTCTCGGCGAAAATCGCACGCAGCATCGACAGCTCGTGGGGCGGATGCGGGAAATCCATGATGGATTCGACGGGGATGTGACCAAACAAAAAACGGCCACCGTCACGAGACGATGGCCGTAGCGTCAAAATCTGACGAAACCAGTCAATCTGATGGATTCGATTACGCTGCGGTCGGTCTGCTACCCGGTTTGACGACCTGCGATCCGCTCTTGCACAGCGGGCAGTTGTCGGGCTGGTGGGTCACCAATTCCATCGCCAGCAAGCTGGTGAGCGGCTTCGACAACGCCCACTTGCCGCCCGAACGGTCGACGATGGCGGCCATGGCCACCACTTCGGCACCGGCTTCGATGGCCAGGGCTTCGATTTCCTTGATGGATTTGCCGGTGGTCACCACGTCTTCGCACAGCACCAGACGGTCGCCCTTGGACAATTCCTGTCCACGGCGCAAGGTCATGACGCCATCGACGCGCTCGGCGAAGATGAACCGCACGCCCAACGCGCGAGCCAGTTCGTAGCCCACCAGGATTCCACCCAAGGCGGGCGCGAACACGGCGGTGGGCTTGGACGATTCCAATTTGGCGGCCATGGCCTTGGCGAAGCGTTCCCCGTGTTCCGGGTACTGCAGCACCTTGGCGCATTGCATGTAGTTGGGCGAGTGCAGTCCGCTGGAGAGCTGGAAGTGCCCCTCCAGGAAGGCGCCCGTTTGACGGAAAATGTCAGCGATTTCGGCGGGCTTGATCGTGTCGGGCATGATCGCGGCTCAGAACTTGATGACGCGAACGCGGATCACATCGTCGGACGCCTTCACGGCTTCCACCGCGGTGGAAGGGATGTCGCCTTCGATGTCGATGATGTTGTAGCCGACCTTGCCGTTGGACTTGTTCACGAACGAGGCGATGTTCACGCCCGCGTCGCCCAGCACCTTGGTGATGGCGGCGATCTTGTTGGGCACGTCCTTGTTGATCACGATCAGACGGGTCTTGACCTTGTCCGAAGGCACCGCTTCGCAGACCGGGAAGTTCACCGAGTTTACCACGTTGCCCAGTTCCAGGTAGCCCTTGAGCTGGGTCACGGCCATGGTGGCGCAGTTCTCTTCCGACTCTTCGGTGGAAGCGCCCAGGTGGGGAGTGCCCACGGCCTTGGCGTGCGCGTTCAGGGCCTTGGAGGGGAAGTCGTGCAGGTAGGCGCGCAACTTGCCCGAATCCAGCGCGGCGATCACGTCGGCTTCCTTCACGATGGGGCCGCGCGAGTAGTTGATCAGGATGGCGCCGTCCTTCATGGCGGCCAGGAAGGCGGCGTCCACGATGCCACGGGTCTTGTCGGACAGCGGCACGTGCACCGAGAGCACATCGGCGGCCTTGGCGACTTCGGCGGTGCTCTTGGCGATCTTCACGTTAGAAGACAGCAAATGGATGTTGTCGATGGACGGGAACGGATCGAACGCGACCACCTTCATGCCGGCGCGTACGCCTTGGTTGGCCACCAGCACGCCGATCTTGCCCAAACCGACCACGCCAAGGGTCTTTCCGGCCAGCTCGAATCCCGCGAACTTGCCTTTGCCTTTTTCCACCTTCTCGTCGATTTCCTTGTCGGATTCCGTCTCGTTGGCGGTGGCAGTGGCGAAGGCGATGCCGGGCAGGATGTTGCGGGCGTACACACCCAGAACCGTGAAGACAAGTTCTGCCACGGCGTTGGCGTTGGCGCCGGGGGTGTTGAACACGGCCAGGCCCGCTGCGGTGGCCTTGTCGATGGTGATGTTGTTCACGCCGGCACCGGCGCGTGCGATGGCCAGGGTGTCGGGGTAGGCGTCGGTGTCGACCAATGCCGAGCGCACCAGAATGGCGTCGGGTGACGAAAGCCCATCGGCCACTTCGTAATCGGAGCCGAATAGCGAAAGGCCTTCGGTGCTGATCTTGTTCAGTGTGGCAATGCGGTAGGTCATGTTCGTCTCCTGATTGTCGAATTGGAGTTCGATGGTGTTTCCGGCAATATGGATCCGGAAGTGGCGGGAAAGATAGATCCGGGAGTTTAGCATGTCCTGCCATTGGTGTCGCAAACTGTCCGATTTTGACAAGTTGTGGTCGCGCAACCAGTGCCCGTTGACCAGAATTGTCGGTCGTGTTACTTTCACTTCCTCGCATTGGAGAGGTGGCCGAGTGGCTTAAGGCGACGGTTTGCTAAATCGTTGTAGGCCAAAACCTACCGGGGGTTCGAATCCCCCCCTCTCCGTTTCGACACGCAACGCCCTGCCGGACTCACCTCCGGCGGGGCTTGTTCGTTTTTGGGGCAAAATCCATTCGACGCCAAAAATAGACCCGACCTGCCGGAAATTGTCACAACCTTCAATGACGGGCGCCTCCGCACCGCGATGCGACCATCAAATCACGAGATCGCGGTACGGACCCGGCCCTATGCCGCCCAGAACGCTGGCACCCGGCGCTTGAAGGGGCGGCACGCAGCCCGCAGCTTGCGGCACTGGTCTGCGCCCTCATCGGGTGACGGTCCGTGGCGCGGAGGCGACAAAGCTCCCTTTGTAGCATCGGGGAAAAAACCCGCTGGATGCCAAACCCCAGTTGTTGGGGGGGGGAAGCTCCGTTGTTTGGTTCTCGCGCCAGGGATGCGCAGGGGCGTGCACGGCGCCGCGAAGCGGCCGAGGCGCGAGCCGAGCCCGCAGCAGCCCGCAGCCCCCGCCTGACGATTTCTATCGCAATCGAGTTGGCGGGGGAGGCGCCCGGAATCGAGATGTTTTATGAATCGGTGTCGCTATCGCCAAACTGCCGATGTCGCCAATTAGGGATACTCGGTCGCTGACTCAGCATCGAGGCCGAGCGACCGGCCGATGTCAACGCGTGACGGAAAACGGCTCCGCGTACTGCACGCCGGGTTCGAGCCAGGTGGATTTCCAGCCGTGCTCTTGTTTGGTGAGCGCCCAGACCAGACCGGTCACGCAGAAGGCCACCAAAATCCGTCTTTCGAGGGAGAGGAGCATTTCGAGTCTCCGATTAGGTATAGGATGTGAAAAGCGGTTCGCATTTGCCGAAGCGTCCTTAAATGGGTCTCCGAACGTGAATTCGGATCCAGGACTCCGGAAAAGCCATCAGGTGGTTGGTCCAAGAATGTCTCGGCCAGTGGATGAGTAGAAGAGAGCGAGCAGACAAACGCCGAACCGGTGCAAAGGGTGAGCAATGCCCCGATCCGCGCATGTTCCATGGAGAATACACGGGAATGTGAGGCGGCGCTGCCCGGTGGCTGCGGATGTGTTCGCAAAGTGTTGAAGAATGATCCTCAAGAGTCCGGATTACGCAAGCAACGCATTCGGGCGAACTCGGTTCATTCTTGGCGTTGTTCTTGGCGTTGGGCCCGTTGGCCTCGCCGGTTCGATGCGGTGTGGCTTATTGGCCCACGAGGGCGATCTCTCCGCCCGAATAGCCGATGTGGACATTCCGGCCATCGATCGCTGGCACCAGCATGACGCTCGCCCCTTGGATGGCCGCCTCGCGATAACCTTGGTCGCCAGGAAGCGCGAGGGTTTGGACGTTGTAGAGTCGGCCCGCACGGTTGGGGAGGTAGGCAAGGTCCCATTGCGGGGCGGCACCGGCGCGATCGGTGCGCAAAAGCAGGACGGCGTCGTCGTTGCCATCCATGTTGATGTCGCCGATGGCCGACGCCCAAAGCTGGCCCGACGAGTCGCGAAGCGAGGTGATGCCGGCCTTGTCGTGGAACAGCCCCTTGCGGAAACGGAACGAACGTCCGCGGGCCTGGAAGGTGATCTCGTCGATCTGGCTTTCGAGCACGGCAAGCGTCAAAAAACGTCCAGGCTCCTTCTGTCGGATGGGTGTCTCGTATTTGCCGGTGGACGATTTCGATGCCCGGACGGGAGAGGCGGCGGGGGTCGGGGAGCTCGACTTTTGCGCCGGGGTGTTGCCGGGTGCGGGTTTGGGTTTGGCCGTATCGGCGGGTTTGGCGTACCCCTTGCCGGTTGGATCGATCATCTTCTTCATGTCGTCGCAACCCGAAGACAGCATGAACAGCATGGCGAGCGCCAACAACCCGAGTTTGGATTTCATGGCTCCATTGTACCAAATCCAACGCCACCGATACGTGCGATCCCACGTCTAACGGTCGTTTGTCAAATTCCGGTCCTGACGGATCTTGTCCAACAGGATGCGGTCCGCGGCGCGCACCCCGTGGCAAAGCGCCTCTTCGAACAGGCTCATTCCCGACAGATCGGAGTGGGCGAACAGGATTTGTCCGTTTTGGTTCTCGAACCATTCGCGAGCACTGTGCCAAACGAATCCCACCGTGGGCTTGATCATCGCGTGTCCCCATCGCCAGACATCCAATCGCGTGCAGCACTCGCGGATGTCGGGATGCACCGTTTCCAGCTCGGACAAAACCTGTTCCGCGATCGATTCGCGCGTCTCTCCCAGCAGTCGCGAGCGCTCCAATACCGGTTCCTGCTGGCAGCACGGCTTGTACCAGGTGAAGGTGGTGGGGCCGTCGATCACCCGCGGTGTCTGGTGGGTGGCCACCACGTAACCCAGCGCATCGCTGTCGCGAAGGACATTGTCCCAGGCGGGTTCGGCTCCGGGGAGTTCCAGCGGGCGGCGCGACAATTCCAGGTTGGCCACCACCCAGGGGGCGTGGCTGAAGCCTTCCGAGGCCTTCAGAGCCGCGTCGGGCATGTCCCGCCAAACGTGGGGGAGCTCGAAGATGGGCGAAGCCCAGACGATCCGTTTCGCGTGGATGCGCTCCACCGTTCCGGTGGCCACGTCCAGGGTGTCCAGGAATGGCCTGGCCGATTCCGTCTCCATGCGGAATACGAGCTTGCCGGTGCAGATTTTGTCGAGCACGGGAGCGCGCAGACCGTCGATCAACCAGGAATTTCCCTCCGGTCTGGTCAGATACGCATCGTCTTCGGCGTTGGCGGCCTTGCCGCGCCGCGCCGCGAAGTAGTGGATGCCCGCCCAGGCCGAGGTCTCGTCCCATTTGGTCCCGTAATCGTCGCGGCAGGCGTAGTCGGCATGGAATGACAATTCCTGTCCCAAGAATCCCTCGCGCTCCATCCAGGCCTTGAACGAAATTTTGTCCAGATCCGTCCAGACCGGATCCCGCGACGATTCGCGCATCGGGAACGCGAACGCCAAGCGTCCGTCCACGCCGCGAGCGCTCTTCAATCGCTCCATGCGGAGGTGGAAGCTGTCGATGGCCTCGCGTTCCGCCGACGTGGCGCGGGAATCGGGAATCAATCCCTCGTGCCAGCGTCCGCCCGCGAAAATCCGCTCCTGGGGCGCGGCGCAGACATGCGATTCGTGGTAGGTCGGACGTGCGGCCGCGGGGTCTCCCTGCAGCACATCCAGTTCGGACAATAATTGTCTGACGGGAACAAGATCCGCCGACGGGATGGGCAGGTAATGCGCCCCTACCGGATACGGACCGGTTCGATTGCGCCCCGATCTTGAATTGCCTCCGGGAACGGTTTCCAATTCGAAAATTTCGAAATCGTCGCGATGGTTGCGGGCCAGATGCCACCCGCATCCAAGACCCGCCACCCCAGCGCCCACGATGGCCACGCCGACTTCGCGTTCATGCGACGGCGTTTGGATGCCCCCCGAACGCAACCGATGGCCATGCCCGAAATCGGGGCCGCCCAGGTCGCCTGGAGGCAGCGGGGGTTTGGTGGGGTCGGGTTTCCAACGGCATCCGGAAACCAAGGCGGCACCGGCAACGCCCGACAGAAAACGGCGTCGGTCGAAATCCGTCACTGGAGGGGGCCCCATTCCTTCTCGTAGGTGCGCACCAGGATCTGGTTGTCGAGCCGGTTGGTTTCGGTGGCCACGCGATCCATGTCGGGCGGGAAGTCGCGCATGGTGGACAAGGAACGCGCTGTGACAAAACGTGTCGCGAGCGCGATGGTGTCGGGGGCTTTCCAGGTGTCGCGCGTGGCGATCACGAAGCCCCATTCGCCGAAGGACGGCACCAGCGCATGGTACGGCGCGGTGTGAAGATTCACCGATTCGAGCGTGTTCACCACGGTCCAGAAACTGCGTCGGGCGATGAGCGGCGAGGTGGTCTGGATCGCGGCCATGCCTCCGGGCGCGAGGTGGCGTTCGAGCAGGCGGTAGAAGGTGGTGGTGTAGAGCTTGCCCACCGCATAGTTGGACGGATCGGGGAAATCCACGATCGCCACGTCGAAGGCGTCGGGATGATCCTCCAGCCATTTGAAGGCGTCGGCGTTGACGACGGTCACTTTCTGGTTGGCGAGGCTTCCCTGGTTCAAGCTCACGAGCAGCGGATGCGTCTTGAACAGGCTGGTCATGGTGGGGTCCAGGTCGACCAAGGTCACCTGCCGTACCTGCGGGTGCTTGAGGATTTCACGCACCGCCAACCCGTCGCCGCCGCCCAGGACCAGCACGCGCGACGGGCGCGGATGGCTGGAAAGCACCGGGTGCACCAGCGCTTCGTGGTAGCGGTATTCGTCGCGCGAACTGAACTGCAGGTTGCCGTTCAGGTACAGGCGTACGTCGGAGCGCCAACGCGTGACAACCACCCGCTGATAGGGGCTCGACGACGAATGGACGATCTCCTCGTCGTAGAACCGGCTCTCGACATAATTTGTCCAGTCGCCGGCGAATACCATGCCTCCCACCAGGAGTCCGATGGCCGCGAAGGCCTGCGCGAAGGTGGAACGGGGCGAGGTGAGCCGGTCCTTGAACACCCGCGCCGCCCACAGGGCCACCAGCGCGTTGAAGATCCCGAACAGCAATCCGGTGCGCACGAACCCCAGACGCGGCGCCAGCACCAGCGGAAACAGGACGGACACGGCCAGCGATCCCAGGTAGTCCAACGACAAAACCTGACTGACCAGGTCCTTGAAGGAGCTTTCGCGCTCCAGCAGGCGCATCACCAAGGGGATTTCCAGCCCCACCAGAAATCCCACCAGCATCACGCACAGGTACAGGCAAACGTGGAACGGGGCTCCGGGCTGGCTGAACACCCAGAACAGGAACGGTGCGGTGAAGCCGCCCAGGATTCCGATGGCCACCTCGATGGACACGAACCGGTCGGCGATGCGGCCTTCCACATGTTTGGAAGCCCACGATCCGATTCCCATGGCGAACAAGTATGTGCCGATCACGGTGGAGAATTGGGTGACGGAATCTCCCAGCAGGTACGAGCTCAACGCGCCAGCTACCAGTTCGTAGGCCAGCCCGCAGGAGGCCACGACAAAAACCGACACGAGCAGGGCGATGCGCTGGCCGCCGGACGCGGATCGCATCATTTGTGATTGTAGGAGCGGGAACCGCCCAGGATTCGGCCATCGGGGCCTCGGCGCGGCGCCGAACCCGAGACCCAACCGGCGCCCTCGGCCTTGCGGCCGAACATCGAGTTGCCACGGTAGTCCTGCCACCCCATGAAGCCGATGGAGGCCGCGGCGGCCAAGGCGTAGATGCGCGTCATTCGTCGTCTCCGGAAGAGAATCCGTCGTTGTCGGAATTTGTCGACGTCGAACCGTGATCGCTGTCGGCCCAACGGCGGGATTCGAACCCCATGGATCGGAAGATCGTCGTGATTGGAAAGAGGATCAGAACCAAGGCGGCGAGGAAGAACCAGGCGATGCTTCCCTTGTTGCGCTTCACGTTCACGCGCAGATCGAGCCGATCCTGCTTGGCAGGGTCGCGATCGATCTCCAGCTCCAGCAGATATTCGCCCTTTTCCAACCCATCGAACCGGATGCTGGCGGTCTGGGATCCTTCCGACCAGGATCCGTCCGAGTCCATGCCAGTGTAGTACGAGATTTCCTTCACATCGTTCCAGGTGCGGCCCGTGATTCTGTCGGTGAGCGTGGCGTCCACCACCATCCAGTCGTCGTAGATCGGACTTTCCAGGGACACGACGATGTTCCCGACGTTGGACGGGAAAGCGAAGGGGCCGATCGAGAACCGGTTGGGCTTTTGGATTCCTGGTTCTACCGTCGAACCGGCAACGGAATCCGTCAAGACGGTTTCTGTCGATACGGTCGCGGGGGGCGTCGGATTCTCGGGTTGGATCGCGAATTCGGTCCTCGCGATGCTGCCCGAGGGATGCAGCCCCGAGACCACCAGGTGGATCAAGAAGGCGGCCAACAGGAACTTCCACAGCAGCTTGCCCATGGATCGGGCCTTGTCTGCATACGGGTTGGGTTGGTTGGCGAACACCGTGTTGGGCGGCGGCGGCAAGGCCACATTGCCGATAAGGCTTCCGGATCCGGAGCCTTTTTCGAAGGCCGACAGAATCTGTTCGCGATCCAGATAGGTGCCCGCCGACCAGACCGATTCCCGCTCGTTGCGCTCGCATCCCAATATCCAGGGTGGGGCCACGTGATCGGAGACCACGAAGCGATCGCCCACCTTCACGCGCCAGTCGAATTCGCCCACCACCCAGGTGGTGATGGCGTTGTAGGTGGCGAAATGACGGAACGCGGCGCGTTTGGGTGCGCCGGGCATCACGGCTTGCGAGCCTTCGGCGAGGTGGGCAGGGACGGTGCGCAAAAGATTCCAGTGCCCGTCGGATTCCGACAACCAGCGTTGGCCGTGCTCGGCGTTCCACAACAGGTACTCGAACCACCCAGAACCGCTGGCCCATCCTCCCGAGGCCTCGTCGTCCTTCCAGGCACTGGCGCGTCGCATGATGCCCACCACGGTCCAGTCGTACCCTTCGAACTTGCCCACCATGCCAAGTTCCAACGCGGCTTTCTGGTCGGGCGGATTCTGTCGTTCGTAGATGGTCTGGAGCTTGCCGGCCAGCACGTCGTGCACCGCTCCGCAGGTGGGGCATCCCCAAGATGCGTTCTCGCCGCCATGGGGCGTGTACGGGGCTCCGCAAGAAAGACAAGCCATCGATTCGGTGGCGACCTTGCGGACCTTTTCGGGAACCGCGTTAGAGGCGTCCAGCGCGAGCGATTCGATCTTCACCTCTTCGCCCACGTACAACGACGGGGGATCGTCGGAGTAGTCGAACGTGAGGAAGGTGCCACCGGGGCCCATCAGGTCCACCGATGGGCTTTCCCAGCCGTCGTGCACCGCGAACGGCAACTCGCCTTCGCCCGAGACGCAGCGCGAGGTCTCCTTCCACGAGACCTGGAACGGCTTCCCCGAGATGGTCAATTTCTGTCCGGGAGCCAGCTGTTCGAACCCGGGGATGACCCCTTGAGGAGCTGGCTTCTGGAATGTGACGAAGAACATCCCCTGGCCTTCGCCCAGCCAGCCGGTTTCGTTGTCGGAAAACAGCAGGAACCACTCGTTCCAGATTCCGTCCTGCCACTTGAGTTGGATGCGCCCGGCCACCTGGAAGTCGCGTTTGCCCAGTTTGCCGGTCATCCCCAGGCGCACCGGCGAGCCGTCGTCCATCACTTCCGAGATCTTGCCCAGGTCCTCCAAGGCCGCACCCTTGCGCAGGACCATGCTCTGGCAGTAGCCGCAGATGGCGAACACGCTCGATCCCGCCTTGAACGGGATCGAGGCTCCGCACGATGGACAGTTGGCTTCCCGCACGGATCAGAGCTTGGACAGAATTTGTGCTTTCTTCGCTTCGAACTCTTCCTTGGAGAGGATGCCCTTCTCCATGAGTCCGTGGAATTTCTCGAGCAACGCGAAAGGATCCTCGGCGGCAGCCGGCGCGGCTGGTGCCGGCGCGGGAGCCGATTGCGCCTGGGGTTGCATCATTTGACCCATGGTCTGGGCCATCATGCCGCCCATCGCCAAACCGCCGCCCATCGCTGCCATGGTGCCCGCCACGCCGCCTTCGTTGGCCGCCATGATGGGCATGGATTGCGCCACGTTGTACTGCATGAGCTTTGCCGTGTCGCCCACGATGTTCATCGAGATCTTCTGGTCCAAAACCTTTTGGATCTCTTCGGGGAGCGAGACGTTCTCCACCACGAAGGAATCGAGGACCAGGCCCAGCTTTCTGAAGGTCTCGCCAAGTTTTGTCTTCATTTGCGCGGCCAGCTCGTCCTGGTTGCCCGCCAAATCCAGGAACGGAACGCCCGACGATCCGAACAGATCGGTCATGGAAGCGATCACGGTGTTGCGCAACTGGCCATCGAGCTCGTCGACGGTATATGTCTCGCGCGTTCCCGACACTTCGCGGTGGAAGGTCGCGACGTCGTCCACACGGTAGCTGTACATGCCGAAGGCGCGCAGCCGCAGCATCCCGAAATCCTTGTCGCGGATGGTGATGGGGTTGGCCGTGCCCCATTTGCGGTTCAACTGCAGGCGGGAGCTGAAGAAATAGACGTCGGATTTGAACGGCGACTGGAAAAGCTTGTCCCAGTTCTTCAGGTTGGTGAGCAGCGGAAGGGTGTTGGTGCCCAAGCGGTGCAGGCCGGGGCCGAAGGCGTCGGCGACGGTTCCTTCGTTGACAAAAAGCGCTTTCTGCGATTCGCGCACCGTGAGCTGCGCGCCGTTTTGGATTTCCATGTCGGCCATGGGAAATCGCTGGGCGAGGATCCCGTCGCCGGATTCCGTCCAGTGGATGACATCGATGAACTGCTTCTTGACGAAATCGAACAAGCCCATGTCTAACTCCGATCGAGGCGCGAGGCCCACTCCGCGAATTTTGACCGATCCAGGACAAGATCCGCAACGCGAGGTGACGAATGAATGCGTCGTTCCACCACCGATGCGGGGGAATGTCGAACGCAGCTCCTGACGCGAAATGTTAGTTAAGCCCGCAAACGCGATTCGGGAGCCTCGACGACCATTGCCTACTAGGGCAAAGTCTGCCAGTTAGGTCAATGTTTGCCTGTTTAGGGTAATGCAGCGACGCACAAGGGTGGAGCTCATCGACCGATCAGTTGTTTGGCCTGCTGAAGGGGATGCATGCGTGCGAACATCTCGAAAATGGATTGCTCGGATTCGTGCGGCTGACCTTGGCAACCTGCCATGACCAACAGGATCGAGAGCTGCGCGGCAACCTTGATTCCGCGTACGATCTCTCCCAATAGCGAGTTTTCCGGGTTGTTCTGCATAGATGGGGGGAATGATAATGGAAGGAATGCCGGTTGCGCAGGACATTTTATGACTTGGGCTTTGGTTGAAACTTCAATTCGGTGACAAACATGTCATCGCCCGGATAATGGGCGTTTGCTTGGAAACCAAGCCTAGCGCCGAAGCCCATGTTTGCTGGCTTTGGAGGGGTTTAAGGGTGCAAAACGATGGTGGGATTTCGGGGCCTTCAATCGG
>JBDKGS010000007.1:0-39442 GCA_039798065.1 Fibrobacterota bacterium
CCGCCACGAGGGCGGAACGACCAGTCCATTCCCGCGTACGGATCGTGCGAAGCGGCGCGGTTGGCAAGTTCGGTGGTGTCGCCCGACAATTTGTGGCTATCGAACAGCAGGAACAGGCTCAGCCGGGCTTGCGATGCGAGGACGAGTCCGGACAGCGGGAGATCGAAGGTCCAAGGACACGCGCCGTCGATGGCGCACGAGCCTTCCCCAAGCTTTGGACGGATTTTGGCGATCTCGTTGTTGGGGAATCCAGCCACGGGCGAGATGAATCCCGCTGGGTCGTACTGTGCGGCCAGATCCACGCGGGCGGCGAAATCGGCCATTTCCGTGGCGGTGCCGTTCAGATGCAATCTCAGGATCAGCGAATCGTGCGTGGTGACATCCAGATTCACTAAGCTCAGCCCCAGCCCCTTCAAGCCTTGGGCCTCGAACCGCAGCGCGCGCAGCTCGAAGCGCCCCCATCCAGCGGTGTCCAGCTTTTCCGAACCCAGGTCGCCCGAGGCGGTGGATGGCAGAATCTGACAGAACGTGACGCCCGACCAGCCGTAACAGATCGTGTCAAGCGCGACAGCCGCTTGCCGGGCCAGGGCATTGGCGTGGTTGGTCGGGAGAGCTGTCCCGCCTCCGAAACGTCCGTCGGTGAGGTAGCCATCGTGCCGCAGCCGCAAGCGTCCGTTTTCCATGGCGAGGCTACGAGATTCCGATCGTGCCGACGGATTCCGTCCAATCACCCCCGACGAAGACGCCAGGCGCCAGGCGCCGTTGGCGTCCGTCACGGTCGACCGGCCATCGACGGTCAACGCCACGGTCGCGCCCCGCAGTGGAACCCCGGCAAAATCCGTCACGATCCCGTGGAGATCGAGGGCCGCGGCATGCAGACCGCCGGCCAACAGCAGGGTAGCCAGAAAAGAGGGGGCTTTCATACGGGATGTCCTTTGGAAGGAATGCGCGACAAACGATTCCTGGTCCGGAATCTATCTCGACGCGCGCCATCCTGCACCGCACCCGGAAAGCAAACCGCTTCCCGGCCCGAAACACCCCCGTCAAACGGAATGTGTCAGTGGTCGTCCTGGTAAGGCGTCACTTCCACGTTCATCCCGAACGACTTCAGCATGGCCATGTCGGAATCGGCCCCCGGATTGGCGGCGGTGAGCAGCTTCTCGCCCGCGAACATCGAGTTGGCGCCCGCCATGAAGCACAGGGCCTGCATGGAAGGGTTCATGTCCACACGGCCAGCCGATAAGCGCACCCGCGACTTGGGCATGATCAAACGGGCAACAGCAACGGTGCGCACGAATTCGATGTCGTCGATGGGCTCGGCATCGGCCATGGGCGTGCCGGGCATGCGCATCAGCTTGTTGATGGGGACGGATCCTGGCTGCTCGGGCAAGTTGGCCAATTCGTGCAACAGGCCAACGCGGTCTTCGCGCCCTTCGCCCATGCCCAGAATGCCGCCCGAACACACGTGCACACCGGCCTTGCGAACGGCTTCCAGCGTGTCCAAGCGGTCTTGGAACGTGCGCGTGGTGATCACGTTGCAGTAGTTCTCGGGCGAGGTGTCCAAGTTGTGGTTGTAGTAGTCCAGGCCAGCTTCCTTGAGCTTTGCGGCCTGGTGTTCCTTGAGCATGCCCAAGGTCACGCAAGCTTCCATCCCAAGGCTCTTCACGCCCTTCACCATTTCCAGCACGGCGTCGAATTGCGGGCCGTCCTTGACTTCGCGCCAAGCGGCGCCCATGCACAAGCGGTTGGAACCCGAAGCCTTGGCGGCGTGCGCCTGCTTCATGACTTCCTGCACTTGCATGAACGGTTCGTACTTGGTTTCGGTCTCGTAGCGCGAGCTCTGCGTGCAGTAGCTGCAGTCTTCCACGCAAGCGCCGGTCTTGATGCTCACCAGGGTGCTCATCTGCACGCCGTTGGGGTCCCAATGTTCGCGGTGCACGCTGGCGGCGCGGTACACGAGGTCCATCAAAGGCAGGTCGTACAACTTGCGAATCTCCTCGCGGGAGATGCGCTCGTCGCGCTTGACCTTCGAGGGATGTTCGTCCATGCAAGCTTTTGCGTAATCCATAGTCCCCCTAATTTAGACATCGAGGTCGACAATGACCATGTTGGGGGACGTCTCCCCCTAGCCTTCGGCTCCGCCGTTGGGTATTCCTTCCCAGGGCGGGATCCTGCGGCTACCCCCTCTCCGGGGCTTTGGCCCCGGACCCCGGGAGGCTTTTTGCAGACTGCCGTCTGCATGGGTTCACAGGGGCGCGACCCGGCGCCCCCGTGGCCCCCGTCGGGCCAAAGGTGCGGTGCGGCACCTTTGGAATCCCGCACCCGGGGGGGCCGCTGCCTACGGCCCGCCAGAAATTGTTGTTCACCCATTTGCCGCGGTTCCTGAGCGAAGTCGAAGGACGGCAAATGGACCGGGCTGGCGGCCCTCCGTGAACGCGGTCCCCCCGGGACCCCCCGACATCGCTGCGTGGTGCCGGTTTGCGCTCGGGCCTGCGGCCCTCGCGCGCGGCCAAAGATCGGCGGGGCCTCGATCTCGACGGGTGGGGTGTCCCTGGCGTAAGGTGTCCGTCGCAGCGACGGCATCGGACTGGGCGACGGTTGCCTGGAGCCAGGGACGCACCGCCAGGCGCTGCGGGCAAGGTCGCGTCGGAAATTGTCTTCGCGCCAGCCGTACCGGAGGGGCGGGGCGATGGCCCGAGTGCGCAGCACCGACCGGAGGGTAGCCCGGAGGGTGGCGGCACCGGGGTGTAGGGGCGATTCACGAATCGCCCTGTTGGCGATTGACCCGGTGCGGCGCCCAAATTCTGTCGTGACAGATTTTGGTGGATACGAAAAAGGCATCCCTGTGTTGAGGATGCCCCATTCGGACCCGAAGAGGAGTCCTGAAACCTTACTTGGAGGCTTTCTTGGCGGCCTTTTCGAGGCGCTTTTCCTTCAAGGTCTTTTCGGGCTTCTTCTTTGTCTCTTTCTTCGCGTCCTGTGCTTTTGCCATGGAGTCCTCCATCTGTGCGGGTTCGAGACGAGCTGCCGGAAATTGACAGCGGCAGGACCGGATCTGGTCTGCGTCTTGGAAGATACTCCGCTTTGGTGCGTCGGAATTCAACGATTCTGTCAAAATTCGGCGACAACCGCTCCATTCCTGGTCTGGCGGACCATTGGTTGACGCCAAATCCGGACCTTCCTATCCTTTGCCCCGCTTACGGGTCTGTGCAAACAGGCTTCCCGTGCCGAAAGGCCCAGGAAGACCGGGAATGCCGTAAGGGCCTGTTCAGGACCAAGTCATCCAACGATCCGACGAGATTGGATGAATTGAGCCTGGACCGGCCCTTGTAATCGGCAGCGGACCAGCCACTGTAAGGGATCAGGCGAAAGCCAAGCCACTCCAATCAATGCCACTGGACAAAATCCGGGAAGGCGGAGGCGGACGATCCCGAGCCAGGAGACCTGCCCGAAGCGCCATCACATCCGTGGTGGCTTTTATCCGATGCCTCTGGTTTACGGGCGGGGAATGGTCAAGACGCTTCTTTACATGGCTGTTTGCGTTCCCGCTCTGGCCTTCGGTCAGGTCGATTCCGTGCAAAGCAGTCAGGAAGTGTCCACGGGCATCGACTCGACGGGAACTGTCGTGCTGGTCGACAGCGCGCAGGCTGCCAAACCGCGCGAGGCGGTGTTGGAAGGGCGCGAGGTGATCGGTAGGCGCAGAGGGGCCACGGCCACCGAACCGTTGACCTTGTCGCGCGAGGAGTTGGCTCGCAGCGCCACGCTGGCCGATGCTTTGGCGCGTTTGCCGGGCGTGGAAGTGCGCCGCATGGGCGGCATTGGCGGGTACGCCGAGGTCGCGTTGAGGCATTCTCCTTCCCAGCAGGTGCGGGTGGTGGTCGATGGCGTGGCCTGGAAAGACCAGGGATCTTCTTCGGTGGACCTTGGACAATTTCCGACCGACGGTTTGGAGAAGGTGCAAGTGCTCCAGGGAGCGGCGGCGGGCAGCAGCGGTGTTCCCGAGCTGCGCATCCAGACGCGGTCGGCATGGCTCAAGAGAGGAGCCTCCGTTGGCGTCGGGAGTTTCGGGGAGCGTTCGTTGTCGGGATGGTGGGGCGATCGCGACGGAATTTGGTCGGGCTCCGCGTGGGTCCAGACTTCGCGAAACGATTGGCCGGTGAAGTGGGACCGCGGCACCATCTACAACACAAAAGACGATACGATCGTGAGCCTGGCGAACAACGATTTCACGGGTTACGGAGTCGGGGGGGCTTGGCGTGGACTTCCCGATTGGAAATCGACTCTGCGGATCGAACGCACGGAAAAAGGTGGAGCTGGTCTTTACGTCGCCAGACCGACGGCACGCTGGAACGAAAATCGGGTCCAATGGCGATTGGAATCGGAAAGCGAGGAGGTCTGGTCGTTCCCCGTGTCGATGGGTGGACGCTGGACAAATTCTGACTGGCGCGACAGCGGCTCGGGGCTCGACTACCGGTCCAATAGGCAAGCAGACGAAACCGGGCTGAGCGGCGACGTGCGATGGGGTGCAAAACGTCAAGCGGGAGATTGGGCCGACGCCTGGTTGGCTGTGCTGGGCCGTGGAGAATTGGATAGCTGGACCACCACCACGCCGCAGGAAATCCGCCTGACACCCGATGCATCCCGGTTGGGAGGCGGTGTATCCACAGGCTGGACTGGCAAGTCGGACTCGGGTTCGTGGGGGAGCGAGGCGGTGGTGCGGATGGAGTGGCTGTTCGATCGGGCCAACTTCACGGAAAACGGCATGGCTGCCAAAGGTGCCATTCCTGATTCGTCGGCTCAACATGCGGAATTCGACGCCAAGGTCAGAATCTGGCTGCACCCCAACGGGGCGGCATGGAAAGTCTGGATGGGTGCTGCGAGCTCCCGGCGAGTACCCGATTTCTACGAGCTTTACGGCGACAACGGCCTCACGTTCGCCTCGCCGGAACTTCGTCCTGAACAAAATCTGTCGGCGGAGTGGGGTGCCGGTTGGGATTCGCGAAGTGCTTCGGCGAAGACTTCTATCTGGATCGCGCGGTACGAGGATCCCATCCGTCGCAAGATGATCGGAGCCTCCATGGCCTCGCGTTTCGAAAACGACTCCGGTTACCTGGCTGCGGGCTGGGAGTTCGATGCCAAAATTTGTTCGGATTGGGGTTCGGTCGGAGGGCGGATCGATCTGTCTCGAACCTGGTTGGAATCCGAGTATGCAGCTGTGGCGGGCAACGAAATGGATCGCTCGCCAAAATGGAAATGGAACATCTCGGCCGACACGCCGCGATGGCGCGGACTCGTGCTCCAAGCCGGCTTGGATGCCATCGGGCCATCTTGGGCGTCTCCTCTCAACCGCCCTGACGACAGAATCTCAGGGAGGATGCTTTGGAATGCCGGTCTGGTTTGGACCAAGGGGCCGGTACGGGCCTCTCTCCAGTCTTCGAATCTCACCGACCGACGCTTCGAAGAGTTCGAAAATGCGCCGCTGTCGGGAAGATCCTGGCGTGCTCAGCTTCAATGCGATTTTGCCACACATACGAAGGAACCAATATGAAGAAGATCCGATTCGTGCACCTTGGCTGCTTGCTTGCGATGGGAGCGTTTACAGGTTGCCTCAGCGGTACCACCGACCCGGCTGAATCCGCTGTCGATTCGACCACGAAGCCCGCAACGGCGAAGTTGGCGGTGGTCGCTTTGTATTCGGACTACACATCCTATGGTGTGGCTCGATTGATCGATGGCGCCGTGGCCGATAGCTTCGCGATCCAAGGTGCGAAGGGAAGCGGTGCCGTGCTCGGTTCTTCGGGGCGAACACTTTTTGTCATCAACCAGGCCACCAGCGCCATCACGGCGTACCGCGATGGAATCAACGACCGCGCACACGTGGTGTTCGACGTGAACGTGGGCAAAGGCACCAATCCCTACCAGGCTCTCCAGGTGGCCTCCAAGGTGTACGTGGTGCGTTGGGAGACCAACAACCTTCTGGTGCTGAACGCTGCCACCGGCGATTCGATCGGCAGCATCGATCTTTCCGCCAACGTCAACGACGAAGGCTCTGTCAAACCCAGCAAGGCCCTGTTCGCGGGCGGCAAGCTTTGGGTGCTGGCACAGCGCACCCGTGCCGACTACTCCTACGATTCGGCCATCGTGGTCGCCGTCGACACGGGTTCGAAGGTGGCACCTCGCGGCGTGGTGCTGCCAGGATCTGTCAATCCTCAGGACTTGGCCGAAGTGGCGGGGAAGCTCTACGTCGTATCGCACGGAACCTGGGATACGACCCAATCCAATGCGGGCATCGATCGCCTCGATCTTGCCACCGGAAAATGGGAAGTCACCATCGGAGGTTTGATGTCCAAGAACAAGCCCACAGGATGCGCTGCCGTTGCGGGCAAGCTCTGGGTGTCGGTGGCGCGCGACAATTGGGCTTCGAAAGTGGAATTGGTGAACTTCGATCTCGCCACCGGTGCTTTGGGGACGCCGGTTGCAGGATTGCAAGGTGTCGGCCCCCTTGCCGTCAGCGGTTCGCGCCTGTGGGCGGGGAACAAGGCGTCGGGTGACAAACAGGCGGTGGTGGAAATCGATCCTGTGACAGGTATTGTCCTGCAGTCGACCAAAACCCCTCTGCCTCCGACCGATCTCGCCATCCTGCCATGACACATTCCGTCGAACTCTGGCTGGTGCGTCACGGCGAATCCACCTACAACGCCGAGGGCCGTTACGCGGGCTGGTCGGACCCCGACCTCACCGAGGCGGGCGTGGCCATGGCCGCCGCGCTCAAGCCGCGCTTGGCAAACCAGAGCTTTGACGGAATCTGGCGTTCCGACAAGATCCGCACCGAACGGACCGCAAGCCTCGCGGGCTTTCCGCAGGCAAGCGTGGATGTCCGGTTGCGCGAAGTCGACTTCGGCGAGATGGAAGGCAAGACCTACTTCGAAGTGGGCGAGGAGCTGCGGCACCGCTTGCGTTCCTTCGCTGATTTCGAGGCTCCCGGCGGCGAGTCCACTGCGCAAGTGCGAACCCGCGTCCACGCCTTCCTGTCGGAGCTTCCGGCGGGCAAACATCTGATCTTCTGCCACGGCGGATGGATCCGGTGCGTCCTTGCCGAATGCGGGACCGATCGTTTCCCCGACAAGGCCGAAATCTGTCGCGTACAGTGGCCCGACAGAATCTTGCTGGAAGACCCGGCGTGATGTCGCGGGTGGCGGAATGACAGCGAAAGCCCTTATGGTCTGGGGTTGCACCTCCGACGCGGGGAAGTCGTTTTTGACGGCCGCCCTGTGTCGTTGGTTCTCCGACCAAGGCTTGCGCGTGGCGCCGTTCAAGGCGCAGAACATGAGCAATAACGCCCGCGTGGCCCATGGCGGCGAAATGGGTTGCGCTCAATGGTTCCAAGCCAAGGCGGCGCGCTGCATTCCCGAAGTGCGGCACAATCCAATTCTCCTCAAGCCCGAGCGCGATACCCGCAGCCAAGTGGTCGTTTTAGGCCAAGTCGATCCGGCATTGTCCGACATGGACTGGCGCGGTCGCTCCATGCTGCTTTGGGAACGTGCCAAACCCGCCTTGCGCGAATTGATGTCAGAAAATGACATCGTGGTCATCGAAGGCGCGGGCTCTCCCGCCGAGATCAATCTGTCCGATGTCGACTACGTGAACCTCATGACGGCGCGCGAAGCCAACGCGGAATGTCTACTCGTCTCCGACATCGACCGCGGCGGTTCGTTCGCGCATCTGTACGGCACCTGGGCCATGCTTCCCGATGATCTCAAGCCACGGCTTCGCGGCTTCGTCCTCAACAAGTTCCGCGGCGATGCTAGCCTTTTGGAGCCCGGTCCCACCGAGCTATTCCAACGCACCGGAGTGCCCTTGGTGGGCGTGATCCCGCGCGTGCACCACGACCTTCCCGACGAAGACGCCGTGGCCCTCGATCATTTCTCCACCACTGGCTGGGATGTGGCAACACATCGCATCGCTCTTGTCGCCTGGCCCCGCATCTCCAATTTCGACGAATTCCGTCGCTTGGCCGCTTGGCCCGGTGTCGCCTTGCGTGTGGCCCGTACAGCGAACGATCTGGAAGGCGCGACACTGCTTCTTCTGCCCGGGTCAAAAAACGTCCCGTCCGACTTGGTGTGGCTGCGCGAACGCGGTCTCGACAAAGACGTGACGGATTTTGCCCGATCGGGAAAGCCCATTCTCGGTATCTGCGGCGGCCTGCAAGCGTTGGGTCTTCGCATCGAAGACGAAGTCGGCGTGGAAGGCTCGGCCCAAGGGCTTGGGCTCCTGTCCCATATCACCGTACACGGCGCGAACAAGATCGTCCGCGACGGTTCGGTCCAAGCACCTGAAATTTCCGGGTTCTGGATTGGTTTGTCGGGAAAGATTCTGTCGGGTTACGAAATCCGCACGGGAATCACGCAGGGCCAAGAATCGTCCTCCCAAAGCGGATTGATCGCGCATACCGGAAACATCTTCGGGACCTATCTGCACGGAGCCTTCGAAGATCCGACGGTGCTCGAAGCCGTCTTCGGGCCTGGCGATGGTGAAAGCGACCCGTTGGAAAGGACCTTCCAGAGCATGGCAAAACTTGTCGAAGAGCACCTGGATACCAAGGCGATCATGTCCTGGCTCGCGGATTCCAACCAACCAACAAGCCGGCCGCGTCTCTGCGTCCTCACCGGCGGCGTCCGCGCCGGAAAGTCCACCGCGGCCCAGAACAAGGCCCTGGAGTGGGGCGGACAAAATGTGTCGGTCCTGGCCACGGCCCAAGGTCTCGACGACGAAATGCGTCTGCGCATCACCAACCACCAGAACGAACGACCCTCCGGGTGGGAAACCATCGAAGAGCCGCTGGATCTCGCGACGGCGCTGCAGGGTGCCAAGCACCGCACCGTAGTCCTCGATTGCGCCAACCTCTGGGTCACCAACCTTCTGCTCTCTCCCGAGCCGGTCGATTTCCGTCAAGCCACATACGACCTCATCCAAGCCTGGCGCGAGTCCGGTAAGGACCTGATCGTCGTCACCAACGAAGTAGGGTGGGGGATCGTCCCCGACAACGCCCTGTCCCGCGAATTCCGCGACCAACTCGGCTGGGTCAACCAGCAGCTGGTCGCCGCCTCCACCGAAGCCTGGCTCTACGTGTCGGGCGTCGCTCTTCCCTTGAAAGCAAGATGATCCCACGCCTCGATTCCGCCAAACTCGCCTCCGTCCAGGCCCGCCAGAACAGCCTCCTCAAAATCCCCGGATCGCTGGGTTTGCTGGAAGAAATCGGCAATCGCATCGGGGCCATGCAGCGCACCGACCGCCCCGTCCTGAACCGTGGCGCCGTCATCGTGTGCTGCGGGGATCACGGCGTGACGGCAGAATCTGTCGCCGCCTTCCCCGACCACATCACGCGCATCCAGGCGCTCAATTTCCTCGAAGGCGGCGCGGCCATCAACCAGATCGCCTTGGCAAGCCAAGCCGATGTCTGGGTCGTCGACGCCGGGGTGAAGGGCGACGACATTCCCACTCATCCTCGCCTGGTGGGGCCTGGTATCCGCAAGGGCTGCGGCAACATCGCCCGCGAACCGGCCATGACCCGCGTGCAGGCGCAAGCCGCCATCGACCTGGGCCGCAAGGCGGCTCGTCGTGCCATCGATTCGGGCGCCCAAGTGCTCGCCGCTGGCGACATGGGAATCGGCAACACCACGCCGTCGGCGGCGCTCACGGCGGCGTTCCTGGGTCTCGAGCCAGAACTTGTCACCGGTCGCGGCTCGGGCATCGACGACGAAATGCGCCTTCGCAAAATTCGTAGCGTCGAATCGGCCGTGGCCCGCGCCAGGCAGGCCTTGGGCGATCTGCAGAAGGCCGACCCCATCGACGTGCTGGCCCAGGTGGGCGGATTGGAGTTGGCCGCCATCGCGGGGGTGTACCTGGAAGGCGCTCTCAGGGGCATTCCGTTGGTCTGCGATGGATTCCCCGTCACTTCGGGTGTACTGGTGGCCTCGCGCATCGACGAAGGCGTGAAGGACTACCTGTTCGCGGGCCACCAGTCGGTGGAACCCGGTCACGCCTGGCAATTGCGCGAATTGGGCTTGGATCCCATCTTCCGTCTGGGCTTGCGCCTGGGCGAAGGCACGGGGGCCGTTCTGGCGTTTCCCGTCCTGCGCGCCGCTTGTCAAATTCTGGCAGGCATGAAGACCTTCGCCGACATCGGGATGTGAGGCGCATCGCATGAACCCCTTCTGGCTCGCATGGTCGTTCCTGACGGTGTTTCCCGCACCCGGACAGAAAACGGCAAGTGCCGAGGATTTCGTGCGTTCACGCATCTGGTACCCCGCCGTGGGAGTGGCTCTGGGAGCCGTCTGGGCGGCCGTCGCCTATGCATTGGCTCGATGGAATTGTCCGGCGGGATTGGCTGGCGTGGTCCTTCTCGCGGTCCCGCTCTTGTGCACCGGGTTCCTGCACTTCGACGGTCTGCTCGACAGCGCCGATGCCTTGCTGGCGCCCCGCACCCCCGAGCGCCGCATGGAAATCCTCAAGGACGTCCATGCGGGATCGTTCGCCATCGGCGTCGCGGGACTGTGGCTCCTGGCCACCAGTCAAATTCTGGCATTGGGCCCGTCGTGGCAATTCCTCCTTGCGCTCCCGATCCTTTCGCGAGCCGCGCTATTGGGGGCCATCTACCTCTTCCCCTACGCCCGCACCGCCGACCCCACTTCGCTTTCCGATGTCTCCGCGGCGCTCTCCTGGCGCTGGATCCTTCCGGCCCTGTTCGCCGCCCCCGCCATCTGGTTCTTCCCGCTCGAGGCATTGTCGGTTCTTGTCGTACAATATCTGGGTGGGCGTTGGGCTGCGGGCAAGCTGGGCGGCGGCATCACCGGCGACATCTACGGCGCGCTGTTGTGCCTCTCCGAAACCGCGGCGCTCGCCGTGCACGTATTGAGGAAATGACATGATGAACAAGAAATTCGCGCTGCTGGCGATCGTCCCCATCCTCTCCGCCTGCAAGACGGAATCCGTCGCGACAAATTCCGCCCCCATGCGCATCGTCTCGGTCACCATCACCGGCGACGTATTGCTCCAGGCACTTGTGGATTCCTCCCGCGTGCTGGCCGTGTCTGCCCTCGCCGACGATTCGGGCATCCACGAAGCCGCGGGTCTTTTTCCCACCAAACCGCGCATCGGACCTGATCTCGAGCAGATCGTCTCCCTGCGCCCCGACCTCGTCCTGCTTGGCTCCTTCCATGACCCCGCGTTCGTCGACGGCATCCGCAAATCGGGACTGAACGTCGAAATCCTCCAAAGCCCCAACTCCTTGGAGAAGGTCCGCACCTATCTCAAGCAGGTCGCGACAAGACTTGGCGAGCCAGCCAAAGGCGACAGCCTGGTCCGCTGGATGGATTCCACCCTGGATGCCGTGAAGTCAAAAATTGCCAATTGCCCCGACCGTCCGAGCGTCCTCTACTGGTCCGAAGGCTTCACTGCGGGCGACTCCAGCACCATCGGCGACCTGCTCAAGGTGGTGGGTGTGCAAAATCTGGCGGCGCAGGCGGGCATCCAAGGTTCGCAGACCATCGCCATCGAAGACGTCATCCGTCTCCAGCCCGACTGGATCCTGCGTTCGTCTTGGGAGGCGGGCGGAAGCATGAAGCCGTTGCCCTCGGCGCTGGGAGCCTTGAACGCCGTCAAGGAAGGCAAAATGGCCGTCGTTTCCGGCAAACTCCTGCTTTCCACCTCGCATCGCTGCGCCCTGGCCGCCGATTCGCTGGCCCGCAAGCTGCGCCCTGATTGCCACTGAGAGGCTCCGGCACCGCAATCCGTCCGGGAATCGGTTACCTTTCGAGATAGCAAATGAGCTTCTCAGCCGAAGAAACCTTGGCGCGTCTGCAAACCGGAGTCTTCCTGGTGGCCCGCCACGAAGTCCTCAAGGACCCCAACTTCCAAGGGACCGTCATTCTCCTTTGCGCCCACGAGCGCGATGGCGACTACGGACTGGTCCTCAACCGCGTTTCGCACATGCCGTTGGACGAAGTGTTCGAGAGCTTGCCTCCCGAAATGCGCGGCCCTCGCCTGGTGCATTTGGGCGGCCCTGTCGAGCAGGACAAGATCCAGATCCTGGATTGGTCCGATGAGCCGGCCCCCGAATCGCAGCGCATCATTCCCGGCCTCACCATGGGTGGGCACTGGAACTTCGCGTGGCAAAGCGACGACGAAGACCCTCTCGACGAAAACCCCGGCAAGCGGTTCCATCGCGCCGACGAAACCGAATACCGCGTCTTCCTGGGCTACTCGGGTTGGGGCGAAGGCCAGTTGGAAAGCGAGATCGAAGTGGGAGCCTGGCAGGTCTTCGCGGCCGACGTCATCGAGACCCTCGCGCTCACTCCCGACCGTCTCCCGGCCACCGAAGAACAATTCGCCCGTTGGGCGGTCGCGCATCCTTCGAAGGTCCGCTCATGAAGAAGTCAATTCTTGTCGTAGCGTTCCTTGCCGCCGTCTCGCAGGCCGCGTCGGGCGTCTCGCTCGAAGGCTTCGTGGGAAGCTCGTCGCGGTTGGGTGAGTGGGCCCATCGCCCCGCCTGGTCGGTCGCGGCTCTCCATCGCGTCGATCAAATGGTGGCCATCGGCATCGCCGCCGGTTACGAAGCCATCCCCACCCATCCCGCAGGCTCCTTGACATCGCGCCTGCAAGTGCGCCTGCCTTTTGGCCGACAAGTTCTCCCGTACCTGCAAGGCGAAGCCGGTGTCGGAATCCGTCCGGTGCTGGAAGACTCCTACTTCCTCTGGAAGCTGGGCGGCGGCTTCGATCTCAAGCTTGGCGATCGCTCGAGCCTTCTTGTCGAATCGGGCTGGCAAAGCTACGGCCGCTACATCGGTCGCCTGGGGTTGCTGCTGGAACTGTAACGGACAATTTCCGTCCGACATTCCTGCCTGCGAATCCTCTCGATTCCCATCCACATCAGGGCGCCTCGCCCTCCGCGCGCCGGACAGATTTCGACGCCATGTTGGCCGTCGCGCGAAGGACGACCGGGCCCTCGTGAACCAAGCCCCGCCCGCGCCGGATCGTCGTGTTGCCATATTCCGTCGCGCACGGGTCTCGGCCCATCCGGGCTTCGGTCCCTGGCGCGTCCGACGCCCAACCGCCTGCGGCGGATGGGTTATGCCCCCCCCGCGCCTTCGGCGCGGCGGTCTGGCTCGGCGCAGGAGCACCCCACTGCATCCGCTGTATGAAACCCTCGTTTACGCCCCGGGTCAGTACTTCGAAAGTGTCGTAGGCACCGTGGCTTGTGCGGCGGAGTTGTCCCCCCACACGACGATGGTTCCATCCTTGAGCAGCGCCGCCGAGTGGGCGTACCCAGCCGAGATGGCGACGACGTTCTTGAGTCCGGTGGGCACGGTGGTTTGCCCGGCTCCGTTGTCGCCCCATCCAACGACGGTGCTGTCGGCCAACAGTGCCAGAGTGTGTTTGCCGCCTGCCGCCACCTGGGCGATTTTGGGAAGATTGGCGGGCACCGAAATCTGTCCTTTGGCGTTGTCGCCCCAGGCCTTGATGGTGCCATCACCAAGCAAAACCACAGCATGGCCAAACCCGGCGGAGATGGACTTCGCGGTGGCAATTCCTGACGGTACGGCTGTCTGCTTGAGGGTCGAGTCTCCCCATGCCCAGACGGTCCCGTCCTTTTTCAAGGCGACGGAGAATTCGTATCCGGCGGCGATGGTCACAACGTCCGACAAACCATAAGGCATGCGACATTCGCCTTTTGTCGTATCGCCCCAGCCCACCACCGTGCCGTCGCGCTTGAGTGCCAGCGAGTGGGTGCTGCCGGCTGCCACGGCCACGACACCGCTCAGTTGGTTGGGGATCTTCAGGACATCGTGCGCCGGAGCGCCCCAGGCCACGACTGTGCCCGCGGTCGTCAGTGCCAAAATGTGTCCGAGTCCTGCGGAAACGGAAACGATCGAGCCCATGTCGACGGGCTGCGGGGTGGTGGCAAGATCGCCTCCCCAGACGGAAATCGCTCCATCCTGCTTGAGGATCACGGTGGCTTCGCCCGCCGCCGCCACCTGGGTGGCCATGGCGCGATGGCGTTCCACGCTCACCGAGTCGCGGCGGACATTGCCCGTGCTGTCGACCACCTCGATGGCAACCGAATTCTGTCCAGGCTTGAGCGCGACGATGGCCTGGTAGCGCCCAGAAAACCCGCTCGCGGGACTTCCCGCGATGGCCACCGACTTCACGCCGCCGACATCGGCAACCATCCACGCCACGGGAACGGAAGCGCTGTCGTAGTTCACCTGCCGCGCGCCGAAACCCTCGATGGCGGCGATGGTCGGGCCTTGGGTGTCGGCAAGGCGACGGATTTTGACCGTGTCCGACGTGGTGTTGCCCAGCGAGTCTTCGGCGACGGCGACGAACTGGTTCGGCCCTTGCGCCATGTTCAATCGCACCGACCAGACAGTTCCTGTCCGGGTGGCGGGCTTGCCGCCGATCGCGACCGATTTCACGCCCGACACGTCCGACGCGTTCCAGGCGAAGACGAGCGATGTGCTGTCGAACACCACGGCAGCGGTGTCGGCAGGCGCCGTGCGGGCCAGCGCAGGTGCTCCGTCGTCGCGAACCACCGTGATGGTGTCGTAGGCCTTGGCCCCGGTGCGATCGGACACCGAGACAACGACGGAATTTGTCCCGAATGAAACCGGGACCGTGCGCGCGTAGATGCTTCCATCGGCTTCGGCGGCGGCTCCATCGATGAGAACCGTGAAGGGTGCGCTGCCGCCCGAAACGACCCAGCGCGCCTGGTACCGGGCCGAATCCTTCTGTACGTTGCGCACCTTCAGATCGGGAAGACGCAACAGCTTGGGGGCGCCCGGGAACAATCGGGAGGAGTCGGAAGCTGTCAAGGATTTGCGTGAGATCAATTCCAGATAGAGCGCTCGCAAGGAATCGAGGTTGCGCGTCGGCAGCCATTCCACGGAATCGACGATCGCGGCCAAGGAGCTCGCGTTCTTCTGCGCCTGCAACAGGATTTCGTCGTGCACCGAATCGCGGGAAATGCCGATCGGGGCGGTGGCTGGGAACGGTGCCAGCGTGGTGTCGCCGGAAATCAGCGCCTTGGCGTACAACGAGATCAATCCTGCACGCGTGCGTGGCTGGGATGGCGTCGAGTCCATCAACCGCAACAGATGCTCCGCGACGGCATTGTGATCCACCTTCCAGCTGGAGCTTTCGCAAGCTCCGGTGCATCGAAGCGTGATCGATTGCATTCCCCATTTCATGAATTCGATCTGCAATGTGTCGAGTGCGCCCAGAGGCTTGGCAAGGTCGACTTCCAGATGGAACGTCAGCGGTGTCAATTTGTTCCACGTGCTTGTCGCGGCGGCAGTTCCTACGCGTGCCAGAATCTGGTCGGGCATGTAGGCCGAGTCGGCTAGCGGAGGGGGATTGAAAACGAGCTTCGTGGATGTGACGGCCTCGGGAGCGACGCTCTCCTGGCACGAACAAAGCATGGAGGAGCCAATCAAGGCAATCGCAGCCAATCGACGAGGGATAGGTGTGAACATGGCTTGGTGTTCCGTTGGGGGCGTTGGGGGGGTGGAATCGGAGGGAGTGACACCAAGTTAATCCCTCTCTTTTGGTGTTGAATTATCATTTTGCGTGCAACCTGATTCCTGTCGAGCCTGGCTCGATGCCTCCGCATTCCTGGATATCCCCAAATATGAAGATCTCCGATGTTTCGATCCGTTCGTTGTGCGTGTCGGGCTTGTTGCTTGGCATGTCCAGCGTCTTCGCGCAGACCCCGGTCGATTTGTCGGGAATTGTCTACGACCAGGACAACAAGCCCCGTGTGGGCGTGATCGTCAGTCTGGCCTCCGACCTTGCCGACACCACGGGTGCCGACGGCAAGTGGTCCATCCAAGGACAGTTCGTGGCCGTGAAGCCGATCGCGAATCGTTCTGCCAGTCTGAGGTGGTTGGGTGGCGATCTGGTCACCCAGTTCGATGTCCCAACGCTGGTGAGTGCCGACCTGTTCGACGCTTCCGGGCGTCGCTTGGCCAATCTCCCTGCCCGCATGGTGTTGTCCGGCACGCAATCCATCGCGCTGAATCTTCCCGTCTCCTCTGGAGCCCGTTGGTTGCGCGTGCGCACAGGCAACACATCCACGGTCCTCTCTGCCCGTTCGGGCGTCCAGGTTCCATCCGTCGCCTTGCCGGCAGGACTGGCGCGCCAGGCAGGAATTGTCGAGCAAATCCTGTCGTACAGCTTCCAAGGGCAGATCGTGACCGAAGACCAGCTTCCGTCGCTGATCCAATCGGGCTTGCTCAAGTGGATCCAGGACTACCGCTTGTCGGCTCCCATCGCGCTCGATTCGCGGGTGAAGGTCGACTCGGTCTGGGCCTGGTTCAAGGGCGGCTCGATGGCCCATCCCATCCGGGCGCGCATGGCTTGCGACACCATCAACCAGTTGATTTCGGGCCGCGTTTACACGGTGAAGTCGCAGGATCCCGCGGCGGTGTATTCGTTCCGGACCTGGATCAACGTGTACGGCAACGGCAACCACCTCACGGCGATTTCTGACACCATCGGCTTCACGACGCTTTTCGGCGATATCGCCTGGACGCGCGGCTTTTCGCTGGGCAACGCGTTTCCCGACGGCAAGATCGTTTCGATCGATTCCGTCGAGATCGGGACCGGTCTCGACCTGTCCATGCGCTTGGCTTACTTGGACACCGCCAGCCACCGCGTGAAGGATTCTGTCATCAAGGCCGAATGGGACTTGGCCGAAGGATTGGGGTGGCGCGCTTCGGCGAGCCTTCCCCCGAAGGCGATCGCCAAGTGGAACGTGGCGGGAATCGACACGATAAAGCTTCGGGTGATGGACAAGGATTCGAACGTGGCAATTCTTGTCAAGCCGATCAAAGTGGTGAACTCGAGGGCGGCGATGCGCTTGACCAGCGGCCCAGCAGACACTGTCATCACCCCTTCCGACACGGTGTCGTTTCAGCTGTTCGTGCGCGACACATCGGGTGTGTCGCGAGTGATCTGGGGCTACGGTGACGGCAAGTTCGACACCACGAAGACGGGATCCGTCCACGCGGTGAAGCATGGCTATCCCGGGCCATCTGTGGTGGTGGTGGGCAAGGATTCGACGTTCGCGTTGACTGTGACGGTGATCGACAGCCTTGGTGGGAGCACGACGCAGAAATTGTCGAATGTGAAAGTGTCCAACTTGGTGTTGGGCGGGAACGTGACGGGTGCCACCTCGGGCTTGGTGAATACGGCTTACCCGTTCGCTGTGACGGTGGTGCCTGCGGGCAAGAAGATTGCGCATGCCGAATGGGACTTGGACGATGGCCAAGGCTGGCGTGCTGGAAGTGCCACGATCTACTCGGCCAAGTGGCTGAAGCCGGGCTCCTACACCGTGAAGGTCCGCTTGACCGACAAGGACAGCAATGCCGTGACGCTGACTGCGAATCCCATCTCGATCACCAATACCAAGTCGACATTGTCGATCACGTCAATTGCGGATCCATCCTTGGCGAATCCGGGCACACACGACACGATCGTCACGCCGGGCGACGAAGTGACCTTTACTTTGAACGCAACCGATGTGGACGGTATCCAGGCTTGGCTGTGGAGCTTTGGGGATGGCACTCCGATCGCTACAACAGCAACTGGATCTACCAAGCACACCTACCCAGGTGTGGACGTTGTACCGGCGAGCACGGCCAAACATTGCACGCTGTCGGTACAGGTGGTCGATTTGCTGGGCGACACCACCAGCTTCGCGCGAGTCGCGGTGGTCAAGGATACCAACGATGTGCCACAAATTGTCAGTCAGCCGGACACGTTCAGCTACATCACAACCATGCACACTGTGAAAACATCGGCGACCGATCTTGGGAAGATCGCACGCTATGAATGGAGCGCGGACGGTGTGGTCTTCCGAGGGACATTGGCTGCGGATACAATATTCAAAATGTCAGATACAGCAACGTCGAACTTCAGTGCGTATGTCCGCGCGGTGGACGGAGATGGGAATGCATCGAAGGTGGATACCATTCGAATCGTCACTTATGGCGAGATGATTGATGCCCGAGACAATCAGAAATACATGTACATCAAAATCGGAAGCCAGACCTGGATGGCGAAAAATTTGAATTACGCTGCGGATAGCTCGTGGTGGTACAATAACTCGGCCGATAGTGGGGCGAAATACGGGCGGCTCTATTCATGGGCAAGTGCGATGGGGCTTGCGGACACCTGTAATACAAAGAACTGTTCATCTGAAATGACCACGAAGCACAAAGGAGTCTGCCCGGTCGGCTGGCATGTAGGAGACTCCTTGGAATGGGAGGAGTTGATTGCTTATTGCGGTGGGCGAGTGGTGGCCGGCGGCCTCTTAAAAGCTAGAGGCGGTTGGAGTAGTGATAAATCGGGTGCGCCTTCATGGGTAACTCATGACCCAGAAAAAGCTAACGGCAGCGATGCTTACGGGTTTAGCGCGTTTCCATCAGGAAGAAAAGATGAGCGAGCAGATCCGAATCCTGCATTTGTAGAAGCCGGCTATACGGCGAATTGGTGGTCTACAAATGGGCATTCAACGAATGCGGTAATATTTTATGCCGTCGCAGGAACAGATTTGGCCGGAGTGTGGGGAGGAGATTTGAAACGAAATCTATCCTCGGTCCGTTGCTTGAAAGATTAAGTGTGACCTGACGAAAACTGTCAGCGGGGCCGTCGGGTCCTGCTGACAGTTTTCATGCTGTGACAGAGATGGCGGTATGGCCCGCCGGAGAGGACTTGGATCCAGGGAAGGCAGTCCAAGCCACTCCGTAGCGCATTTGCTTGAAGGAAACAAAGCGTGGATTGGACAGTCCTCTTCTCCGCTTGTCTGCGCCAACACCACTTCGATAGGATAACCCCAGTGCGGGGAGACAGGCCAAAACCCCTTTCGGCTTATTCCGCCGCTGGAGCCTTCTCGCCCTTCTGCGCCAACTGCCCGCAAGCCGCCTGGATATCGCGCCCCTTGGGCTTGCGCTTGAACACCGCCAGCCCTTCGTTGCGCAGCGTCATTTCAAAACTGTCGATCTCGCCGTCACTAGGAGTTGCCATCTCGATATCGCGCGAAGCGTTCAGCGGAATGATGTTGATCTTGCAGTTGCGGCCCTTCAACAGCTCCACCACTTCCTTGGCGGCCTTGGGGGTGCAAGTGATGTCCTTGATCAGCACGTATTCGTAGGTGACGGGCCAATCGGCCTTCACGCTCCACTCGTCGCCGGCTTCCAAGAGCTGGTGCAGCGGATGGCGCTTGTTCACCGGCATGACTTCGTCGCGCATGGTGTCGTTGGAACTGTTCAGCGAAATGGCCAAGTGATACTGCGGAGCCACATCGCCCAGCTCTTCAATTTTTGTCACCAGACCGGAAGTGGAGATGGTGATGCGCCGCGGCGACATGCCAAACCCTTTGGGGCTGGTCAACGTCTCGCAGGCGTGCAGCAAGGCGGGTAGGTTGTTGAGCGGTTCGCCCATGCCCATGAAGACGATATTCGACAAGTTGGGCTGGTTGGTCTCGCGCAACCAGCGCTTCACATGCGCCACCTGCTGCAAAATCTCGCCGGATGTCAAATTCCGCAAAAAGCCCATCTGCGCCGTGCGACAAAAACTGCAGCCCATGGCGCAGCCCACTTGCGAGGAGATGCACGCGGTGCGGCGATCGTCTTCGGGGATCATCACGGTTTCGAACTTTTTCCCGTCGGCGTCCTGGAAAGCCCATTTGGCGGTGCCGTCCATGGAAACCTGTTTCTCCACTTCGGTCAGAACGCCCACCTGGGCATTTTCTGTCAAGACGGCGCGAAGGTCCTTTGGCAGGTTCGTCATCTGATCAAACGACGTGGCGAGGTGTGTCCACAGCCATTCCTGCACCTGGGCGGCGCGGAACTTGGGCTGGCCTTGGGCGATCAGCCACTCTTGCAGCTCGGCAAAGGTCAGTTCGGAGAGAGTCTTTTGCCGTCCACGGCCATCGGTAGGTGTTTGCACGCTGGCCAAAATACACCCATCCACCCGGGGGCGCATGATTTGTTCCCACGTCCGCGCGGGTTTGCAGTTGCATCTCCGTCGCTTTGTAGGGGCGACCGCCGCGAGGCGGTGGTGCCGCAGGCGCCATTCATGAATCGCCCCAAGCGTGTACGGTAGGTGAGCGGAGCCGAACCTACCCCCGCCGCGACTTCACGGCTGCGATCACCATGGGTACCAGCGAAACCACCACGATCCCCATCACCACCACCGAAAAATTCTTTTGGACCCAAGGGATGTTGCCGAACAGGTAGCCCCCGCCCAGGCACAACCCAACCCAAAGGACCGCTCCAAGCGCCGAGAACGTCAAAAACCGCAGGTAGTTCATGCGTCCAAGCCCCGCAACGAACGGCGCGAAGGTGCGCACGAAGGGCGCAAATCGGGCTGCCACCACGGTGGCGCCTCCCCAGCGCTCGTAGAAGGCATGGGTCTGGTCCAGGTATCTCTTGTTCAGGATCTTGGACTCGTAGGAAAACGGAATCTTGGCCCCTAAAAGCCGGCCTGTCCAGTAATTGACCTGATCGCCGCACAAGGGGGCGGCAAGCAACAAGATCGCCAGCAGTTCGATCCTCAGAGCTCCATTGGTCGATGCAGCTAGTGCTCCAGCCGCAAACAACAGGGAGTCGCCCGGCAGGAACGGCGTCACCACAAAGCCTGTCTCGCAGAAGACGATCAGGAACAATATGGCGTACACCCAAGGCCCATAGCTCCGGAAGAGCTCAGCCAGGTGGACATTCACATGCAAAACGAAGTCGATCAGGCTCAGTAGAGTTTCCACGAAACACAAGCTAATCGATCCTTCACCCGTTGATCATGACACGGGAGTTACATTCTCCCGCTCTCCCTCTCTACACAACTGCCAGGAGCCGGAAAATGGGTCAGATTCCTTCCAATCTTTGGAAGAAGCGCATGCGCGTCCAGATCGAGGGCGTGCCTTATGTGTTCATCGAAGTGGAATTCGTGAAGCCCGGCAAGGGCCAGGCCTTCCTGCGCTGCCGCCTCAAGTCGCTCCTGGACGGTCGACAGCTGGAACGCACCTTCAAGTCGGGCGAATCGCTGGAAGAGGCGATTGTGGAAGAATTCCCCATCCAGTTCTTGTACACCGACAACACGACCTGGCACTTCATGAACCAGGAGAACTACGAAGAAGTAGATCTCACCAAGGACCAGATGGACGGAGCCGAACGGTTCCTGCTCCCCGAAATGGTCTGCAGCGTCATGATGTTCGAAGGCAAGCCCATCGGCGTGACCCCGCCCACCTGGGTGGAGCTCACCATCACCTATTGCGAGCCGGGCCTCAAGGGCGACACCACCAACACCCCCTTCAAGCCTGCCACGTTGGAAACCGGCGCCACCATCGCCGTTCCGCTTTTCGTGGAAAACGGCGAGAAGATCAAGATCGACACCCGCGACGGCACCTATGCCGAGCGCGTGAAGTAGGTTTTCGCAACGCCCTTTTGCCTGCGGGAGCTGCAATGTGAACGCACAGCGTACAACTTGCAACCCATTCTAGAGAAAGCCATTGCGGGAATGGACATCCAGGTCTACTTTCCACAACGGCCAGTCCTTCCAAACCACTGCCATCCATCCAACCAATAGGGAGCACTCATGAAAAAGCTCTATCCTGTCCTGGCGGCAATCGCCTTATCGGCAGTCGGTGCGCACGCCGACTGGGTGTTGAACACCTACCCCGTAGCCGCGGCCGACTCTGTCGAGGTCAACGCACTGTACGGCGTTCAGTCCTTCCAGAACAAGTCGTCGTCCGTCACCACCAAGGTGACCGCTGGCACCCCCGGCTCCGTCAGCCTGGTTGCCACCAAAATCGCTTCCGATGGCACCGAAGGCTACACCGCCAACATCGGCATGCTGCACCCCCTCACCCCAGATTGGGGAGTCTACGACCTCACCGGTTTGACCGGCGTGTCCTTCGAGTACCAGAACACCGCCAAGATCACGGAAGTGCTCGCGGTTTCGTTCGGTTCCAAGGCTTACTCCGATGAGATCGCCAGCGCAGGCACGGTGTACGAAGCCACTCTCGCCAGCGCCACCCAGCTGGCCGCCACCACCGGCACCACTTGGAAGAAGGGTGAAGTCGCCATTCTCGACTTCGCGACTCCCACCTGGTGGACGGCTCCCGCCGACTTCCCCACCATTGAGACCGTGCTCAAGGAAGTCAAGAACATTCAGTTCGCGCCCAAGACCTTGTACACCGCTGACGGCGCACAGAACGGCACCGCTTGCAAAAAGTGCGTGACTCCTACCATGACCGCTGTGACCCTGAGCATCCGCAACATCACGTTGCTGGGTGTTGATGGCGGCGTGAAGTGGCCCAATGAAGACGGTCTTGGCTGCGTCGACGCCACCCTGTCGATGCCCTTCTCTGACTTCGCCAGCGAATCTTCCAAGAACGCTCTTGGCGGCTACTTCTTCCCGTTCTCCGACTTCGATACCCTGGGCACCAGCACCGACGAAGCCAAGGGCGCCTCGGTTGTGGACGACAGCGTCATCATGGGCGCTGACGAAACCGGCTCCTACTACCAGATCCTGGCCAAGCTGAACAAGAAGGTCGGCGCCACCTACCACAAGTACTCCGGCTGGGCCGACCTCGGCACCAACTTCGGAACTGGCAAGTACGCGATTGGCACTGGCGTGACCGGCTTTGGCTTCGCTCTCGGTAGCCTTGGCATCAACGCCGAGCGCATCCAGACCATCGACTTCAAGGTCAAGATGACCACGGTCAGCGACACCGCTGTCCACTTCGTCTCTCTGCCCGTCAAGGACTTGGTCGAGGCCGGCGCTGCTGGCAAGGTGGCTTGCATTCGCCCTTCCGACCTCAAGCAGGCTAGCTACGTGTCGGCCGCCCATATGGTTGCCTTCGATCCAGCTAAGATCGAACAGTTGTCTTGGGAAGCGAAGATCACCGACAACAAGATGTCCAGCATCGATACTGCTACCGCCAACTTCTACGTCTCCGACATCAAGTGGTACGGCGTGGAGGACGTCAAGCTCGGCGGCGCTATCGGCGTCAACAGCCGCAACCACGCCAAGACCTTCGCTGCCTACAGCAACGGCGTCTTGAGCCTCTCCGGCTTCTCGGGCGTGTCGTCCTTCGACGTCACCACCCTCGACGGCAAGGTTGTCGCTTCCTTCGCTTCGGCACCCCGCGTTTCGCTGGCCCTGCCCCGCGGCACCTACCTGCTGACCGCCAAGAACGGCAGCCTCTCGCAGAAGTTCGCGGTCGTCGGTCGCTAAGACCTGACAACGCGTCTCTGAACTGAGATTCGGGGCCTCCTTCGCGAAAGCGGGGAGGCCTTTTTGTTTTGACAGAAATTGACTTGATTCTCCGGCGCATTGTGGATAGAATGAACTTGTGCGGTCGGCGACGCGACCAAAATGGCGAAGGCACCAGGAACAGCTTTCGCAACTCAGAACCCCTCATCGAGGATTCCCCAATGTCCCAAGCTCGACTCCCCATCGTCGCATTCGTGATTCTGGCATGTTCCTCGGCGAACGCCGACTGGATATTGAGCACCTACCCGACTGCCGCCGCCGATTCGGCGCAAACCAACGCCGTCTACGGCATCCAGTCCGTCGCGAACAAGTCGTCGTCGGTGACGACAAAGGTTGTCGCCGGTACGCCATGGACAAAAGATGTCGCCGCTACGCCAGGTTATGTCAGCCTAGTGGCCGACAAGATCGCCTCCGATGGCACCGAAGGCTACAGCGCCAACGTGGGGTTGCTGCACCCACTCACACCGGATTGGAAGGAATACGACCTCACCGGCTTGACCGGCGTGTCGTTCGAGTACCAGAACACCTCCAAGATCACGGAAGTGCTTTCTGTCTCCTTAGGCTCGGCTGTCTATGCCGACGAGTGGGTCAAGGCGGGTAACGATTACCAAGCCGTCTTGTCCAGCGCCACCCAGTTGGCCCCAACGGTGGGCTCCACCTGGAAAAAGGGCGAAGTTGCCATCCTTGATTTTGCGACTCCAACTTGGTGGACGGCACCCGCAAACTTCCCGACCATCGATTCCGTCCTCAAGCGGGTCAAGCACCTTCAGTTCGCCCCCAATACCCTCTACACCGATTCCGGATCGCAAAATGGCAAGGCTTGCTCCAAATGCGTGACTCCCACCATGTCTTCGCAGACTTTGAACATCCGGAACATCATCCTGCTAGGAGTTGAAGGGAAGTACATCCCGTATACTCCTGATGGTCTCGGTTGCTGGGATGTCACCTTGTCGCTTCCCTTTTCCAATTTTGCAGAAGAGTCGCCCAAGAGCGTTGTAGGCGGCCCCTTCTTCGCTTTCTCCGACTTTGATTCCACAGGCGTCAGCACCGAGGAATCCAAAGGCAGCACGATCGTTTCCGACACCATCGTCGCGGGTGCAAACGAAGAGGCCTCACAGCTTGAGGTGCGGGCCAAACTGAACAAGAAGATCGGCGGCACCTACCACAAGTATTCTGGCTGGGCCGGCCTCGGCACCAACTTTGGACGCGCTGGCAATTACGGCTTCGGCCGCGGCATCACCGGCTTCGGCTTCGCCATCGGCAGCCTCGGCATCAACGCCGATCGCGTTTCCACCATCGACTTCAAGGTCAAGATGGTTGGCGTCAGCGACACTGCCGTCCACTTTGTTTCGCTGCCTGTGAGGGATGTGGTTGCTGCTGGTGCGGCCGGTAAGATGGCTTGCATCCGTCCTTCCGACCTCAAGCAGGCCAGCTATGTAACGCCCGCCCATCAGGTTGCGTTCAACCCAGCCAAAATCGAGCAAATCTCCTGGGAAGCCAAGATCACTGATAATAAGCAATCCAGCATCGACACGGCCACGGCTAACTTCTATGTCTCCGATATCAAGTTGTATGGCATAGACTTTATGGGAATCGGCCCTATACAAGGCGTCAACAGCCGCAACCACGCCAAGACCTTCGCTGCCTACAGCAACGGCGTCTTGAGCCTCTCCGGCTTCTCGGGCGTGTCGTCCTTCGACGTCACCACCCTCGACGGCAAGGTTGTCGCATCGTTCTCTTCGGCACCCCGCGTTTCGCTGGCCCTGCCCCGCGGCACCTACCTGCTGACCGCCAAGAACGGCAGCCTCTCGCAGAAGTTCGCCGTCGTCGGTCGCTAAGACCTGACAACGCGTCTCTGAACTGAGATTCGGGGCCTCCTTCGCGAAAGCGAGGGAGGCCTTTTTGTTTTGACAGAAATTGACTTGATTCTCCGACGCATTGCGGATAGAATGAACTTGTGCGGTCGGCGACGCGACCAAAATGGCGAAGGCAACAGGAACGGCTTTCGCACCTCAGAACCCCTTCCATCGAGGATTCCCCAATGTCCAACGTTCGAATCCGCATCGCCGCCCTTGCGATTCTGGCATGTTCCTCGGCGAACGCCGACTGGATATTGAGTACCTACCCGACCGCTGCCGCCGATTCGGCGCAAGTCAACTCCGTCTACGGCATCCAATCCGTCACGAACAAGTCTTCGTCGGTCACGACAAAAGTTGTCGCCGGTACGCCATGGACAAAAGATGTCGCCGCTACGCCAGGTTATGTCAGCTTGGTGGCCGACAAGATCGCGTCCGATAGCACTGAAGGCTACACGGCAAACATTGGCTTGTTGCATCCACTCACACCGGATTGGAAGGAATACGACCTCACCGGCCTGACCGGCGTATCGTTCGAGTACCAGAACACATCCAATATCACGGAAGTGCTTGCGGTTTCGTTTGGATCGGGCGCCTATACCGATGCCATGGCGAAAGCCGGTACGGTGTACGAAGCCACTCTTTCCAGCGCCACCCAGTTGGCTCCAACGGTGGGCACCACCTGGAAGAAGGGTGAAGTCGCCATGCTGGATTTTGCCACTCCCACCTGGTGGACAGCTCCCGCCAACTTCCCGACCATCGATTCCGTGCTCAAGCGAGTCAAATCCATCCAGTTCGCGCCCAAGACCTTGTACACCGCAGCCGGTTCGCAGAACGGCACCGCTTGCACCAAGTGCGTGACCCCAACCATGACTTCGCTGACTCTGAACACCCGTAACATCACCCTGCTGGACGGTGGTGGTTTGCCGAACAGGCCAAATCAAGATGGTCACGGCTGCGTAGATGCGACGGATTCTGCTCTCTTCTCCGATTTCGCCAGCGTATCTTCCAAGAACGCTGCGGGCGGCTATTTCTTCCCGTTCTCCGACTTCGATTCCACGGGTGTCAGCACCGACGAATCCAAAGGCAGCACGATCGTTTCCGACACCATCGTCGCGGGTGCAAACGAAGAGACTTCACAACTGGAGGTGAGGGCCAAACTGAACAAGAAGATCGGCGGCACCTACCACAAGTATTCTGGCTGGGCCGGCCTCGGCACCAATTTCGGCACAGGTAGGTACGCCAATGGCACTGGACTGACAGGAATCAGCTTCGCCATTGGAAGCCTGGGCATCAATACGGATCGAGTGAGCTTCATCGACTTCAAGGTCAAGATGGTTGGTGTCAGCGACACCGCTGTCCACTTGATCTCGCTGTCCGTCAAAGACATAGTCGAAGCAGGCACTGATGGCAGGATGGCTTGCATTCGTCCCGTCGACCTGAAACAGCCTAGCTACGTGTCAGCCGCGCATCAGGTCGCATTCAATCCCGCCAGGATCGAACAGCTCTCCTGGGAAGCAAAGATCACCGACAACAAGCAATCCAGCATCGACACCGCTACTGCGAACTTCTACATCTCCGACATCAAGTGGTACGGCGTGGACGACGCCAAGCTCGGCGGCGCCATCGGCGTCAACAGCCGCAACCACGCCAAGACCTTCGCTGCCTACAGCAACGGCGTGTTGAGCCTCTCCGGCTTCTCGGGCGTGTCGGCTTTCGACGTCACCACCCTGAACGGCAAGGTTGTCGCATCCTTCGCTTCGGTTCCTCGTGTGGAGCTGGCCCTGCCCCGCGGCACCTACCTGCTGCAGCCCAAGAACGGCATCCTCTCGCAGAAGTTCGCGGTCGTCGGTCGCTAAGAGCAAACAGCGCGAATCGGATCGGAAATTCGGGGCCTCCTTCGCGAACTGCGGGGGAAGCCTTTTTTTGTTTGACAAATTTTGGAACGCGACCGCAAATGTTGGCGACCAAATGAGTGTGGGGAGGAGGCATCTTCCCGACGAACAACCACCAAAATCCCGACCCGTGCCTGGTTCCGCAAGGATTTAGGCAAAGGCCCCAAACGCACCGAGGTGTCCAATGTCCAAGCGCCATGTTTTCCTGGCCGTTCTTGCCGCATGTGCCTCTTCCGCCACCGCCAACTGGAACCTGTCGGACTACGCCACGCCTACGACAGATCCTGTCATGACCGACAGCATCTACGGCATCCAGACCTACTCGAACAATGCCTCCACAGTGGCCGTCACCGTGCCCGGAGGATACGTCAGCTTCGTGGCCTCCAAGATCGCTTCCGAGCCTGTGGGAACCGCAGGTGGTCGCGGTTACACCGCCAACGTGGGAGTGCTGCATCCGCTCGCGCCCGACTGGACAGAATATGACCTGACAGGCCTGACCGGGGTTTCCTTCGAGTACCAGAACACCACCAAGATCACCGAAGTCCTGGCGGTGTCATTCGGGTCTGGCGCCTACTCAAAGGAAATCGCCGATGCCGGCACCGTGTTCGAGGCGGTTCTTTCCAGCGGCACCCAACTGGCCGCCACCACGGGCAATGTCTGGAAGAAGGCCGAAATCTCCAGCATCGATTTCACCACCCCCAGCTGGTGGACCGCTCCGCCGGACTTCCCTTCGTTGGACTCCGTCCTCAAGCGCGTCAAGAACATCCAGTTCGCCCCCAAAACCCTGTACACCGACACGGGTAGCCAGAACGGAAAGGTCTGCACCAAGTGCGTGACCCCCACCATGACATCGCAGACCTTGAATATCCGCAATGTCACACTAATGGGAATTGAGCCTCCAGGGACGAGCACAGTCTGGAACGTCAACCCCAGTGGCATTGGCTGCCTGGACCAAACCAAAAAGTTCGTTCTCGACGATTTTGTGAATGGCTCGGCAACGAATACGCTGGGAGGCGATTGGTTCACCTACTCCGACTTCGACACCTCGGGTACCAGTACGGATCCGGCCAAAGGGGCCTCGCTGGTTTCCGATACCATCGTGAAGGGCTTGGATCCCGCGGGCAGTTACATGCAACTGAACGCCCAGCTTCGCAAGAAATCGGGGGCGACCTACCACAAGTACGCGGGGTGGGCCGACATCGGCACCAATTTCGCCAACGGAGCGAGCATGGATGCCACCGGGATGACCGCCATCGGGTTCAATATCCAGACCATGGGCATCAACCTCGATCGGGTGATGAGCATCGACTTCAAAGTCAAAACCCGGGACGTGCCCGATACCGCGGTTCACTTCATCTCCTTGCCCGCCAGCGCCATTGCAGCGGCCAGTTCCGCGGGTCGTTTTGCCTGCATCCGCCCCGACATGTTGCGTCAAGCCAGCTGGGTCACCACACCCACCGGGTTCGATCTGGGCAAAATCACCCAGCTATCGTGGGAAGTGAAGATCCTCGACAACAAAAACGCGACCATTGACACGGCTACCGCCAACTTCCTGATTTCGGAGGTGGCATTGTACGGCATCACGGAGCCATCCGTCGGGATCTATTCCCGGAGGGTCGCTCCAGGACTCGCCGCCCACTATGCCAATGGGGGATTGGACCTCAAGGGGTTCGAGGGGATCCCTCAGGTCGAAATCCTTGCCTTGGATGGACGGACCGTGGCTTCCTTCGCCCCGACGTCCCGGATCAAGCTGGCCGTGCCACGGGGCACCTACCTGCTGAAGGTCAAGGGCGGGGCGTTTGTCGCCAAGTTCACCGAGTTCAGCCGGTAGCGAGCCACCTCCCCTTTTCCTCGCCGGATCTTTCCCTCGGCGGGAAAGGACGGTAAGGTTGGCTGTGGCTCTGGCAAACTGGGGTGAGTCGCCATCGTCACCCGGAAAGTTGTCCCTGCATGGCCGTGGTGGCGCTGATTTGTCCCCCGTAGAGTCCAACACGACAAAATGATGGGGAGAAACGGCGCCCGAAATGGAACCGGTCGGCCTATAATACCTACTAACCAAAAGTGACGCATCCACTTAGCAGAGGTGACTCATGAGCCGCACCCTTCGAAATTTGATCGGACTCCTCGTCCTAGGGGCGGCCTCGGCCCAGGCGGCGTACCCCCTTTATGCGGATCGTCCAGGCAAGTACCCGGTGTATTCCATTTGGGACTCTCGCTTGCCCAGCATCTACGAAGGCTGGAAGAAGCGTTTCGTGACCGACGGCAAGGTCGGCGGGAATACGCCGAACAGCACAACAATCAGCTACATCTCCGAAGGCCAGTCCTACGGCATGATGCTTTCCCTTTGGTTTGGTGATCAAACCATGTTCAATACGATTTGGGCGCGCACCGAAAACAGTTTCTGGCAGTCTGGCAGCAAGTGGTACGCCTGGAATATCACGAACTTTGACGCCAACTTCGCCGGTGATGCCGACATCGATATCTGTGGCGCTTTGATTTTTGCTTCGGCCCTAGTCGATTCGGGCAAGTGGACAGACTATACCGTTGGCGGGAACAACTACAAGGCCAAGGCCAAGATTGTTCTTCAATCGATCACCACCAATTTCATCGATAAAGCTAACGGCTATCGCGTCAATTCCTGGCCAGGCGGGAGCAATGAAGGGCGTCGAAACCCGTCATATCACATGCCCGGCTGGTACCCCATTTTCAAGGAGTTTGCAGCTGCAAACGGAGTAACTGGCTTTGCCGCCTCTGATTGGGACAAGGCCGCGGATGGAGCTTTTGATTTCCTGAACAAACAGCCAAGCGCAGCAAAGGGCTTTGCCCGCAATTTCAGCAATTCGGATGGGACGCAGACCGGCGAAGGCACATCTTCGCCGACTAACTACGACATGGGTTATGACGCGATTCGAGTTCCCTATCGAGTGGGATTGGCTGCCATGTGGTATCCCAAACAATTGCCCCGTGCCGTTTCCTATGCCAAGAGCGTTTGGAACAACAATATGGTCGAACCGACCAAGCCGGGAATGTATACCGCGAGTGGCCCAGCCTTATTCGGCTGGGAAGACTTCAAGTACGAGAAGGTGATGACACGTGCCATGTGGGGCACCTTGGCGGCGGCGGTGAAGGATTCGACCGAAAAGGCCGGTGATGCTTACACCCAAATCCTTCGTGACATGAGCCCCTCCATTCCGGCTTCGGCAACGTACCTGATCGGTGGCACCCTCGATACCAGCGGCGCCGAATCCCCTCACAAGAACTACTACGCCCAGTCCCTGGGGCTCCTGGGAGCCGTGGCCATGAGCGGACGCGCGTTCAACGTCTGGGATGACATGAAGCACACCTGGACTCCGCCCGATACGGCAGCGAAGATCACCACCGCGCTCAAAGCCACCCCGACCAGCATCAGCATTGTGCCCACCGGCGCGGCAGTCGATACCCCCTCCAACGTCACCAAGATCACGGCGACCCTCAGTCGTTCGATCCCCTGGACACTCAAGATTCTCCAGCCGGGCACCACCGCCGCCATGGACACTTCGGGCACCTCCACCAACATCAGCTTCAAGTGGCACACCAACCGTCGCAACCGCGGCGCGGCGGCGTTCACTGCGGGAACCATCCAGGTTCGCTTGGTGTTCAACGGTGTCGACTCGGTCTCCAACACCAACTCCAAGACAACCGTCACCCTCACACCTTCGTCCGGAGTGCAAAAGCGCCCTGTTCGTGGCGTGGGAAATGCGGGTTGGGTCACAGGCGGCCTTCGCTTGCAGGACAACTTCTGGCAGGACGGCGACCATGTGCGCGTCCAGATCCGCGACATGAATGGCCGAACCATGAGCGCCTCGCTGGCCTCGTCCTTCCGCCAGGATGCTTCGGGCTTGGTTCTTGACCTCCCCACCTCGCACTCCATGAGCGTGCGGATCCTGGAAGTCACCAGCGTTTCCTCCTTGGAATCGCGCCAGTACCTGATCTCACCAAACCCCTGATCTGTTTGGAGCCCTGACATGAAATTCAAGAATTTGGCATTGGCGCTGCTCGGCATGGCAGGGGCATCGCTTGCGATCGCTCCGGTCGAGAAGTACGGCCCTCTTTCCATCAAAGGGAAGAATTTGGTGGATTCCACCGGCACGACGGTCACCCTGCGTGGAATGAGCCTTTACTGGCATCTTCACAAGGGCGGCAAAGAGTTTTGGGTTCCAACCGCATGGAAAAACCTCATGCTGGATTGGCACAATACCGTTCTACGCGCACCCATCGGTGTCGATGACGTGCCCATCACCGGGATGACCCTCAAGGGGGCTGTTTCCGACCCGAGTACGGCCTATGAATTTGCCACACGCGCGATCGATGCCGCCATTCTTTACGGGTTCTACGTGATCGTCGACTGGCATACAGAAAAGATCTACACAGCCGAGGCTAAGGCGTTTTTCGGGCGGTTGGCGAAAGAGTACGGCAACACTCCCAACATCATTTGGGAGATCTACAACGAGCCGAACGGAGTTGGTTGGGGTCAGATCGCCGATTATGCCAAGCAGGTGATTCCCGAAATCCGCAAGTACAGCAAGAACGTGATTTTGGTGGGCAACAGCTCCTGGGACCAGCACCCCGATGAGGCTGGCACGGAGCTCGACGGTTTTGCCAACATCGCCTACACCGTTCACTTCTACTCCGACCATACTTTTTGGGGGGTGGTGGGAGCGGCACAGGCCAAGGGGCATGCCGTTTTTGCGTCGGAATGGGGAATGTCTAGCTACTCAGGAGATGGAGGCTTCAGTTCGATTACTGGCGGCGGAAATATTACGAAGTGGATTCAGACGTTGAATGACGCCAATGTCTCTCATTGCAACTGGAGCTTTGGAAATGCAGCATCTGGGTCGGGCACAGGTTCGGTTTCGGAAACATCGGCGGCACTGAACCTAACTGGGGTATCTACTACAGGGCCTTGGGCAGATGGGGAGCTGACCGAATCGGGAAAAAGCATGAAGGCTTACCTAATCTCCAAAAACCCAGTTTGGACCTTAGCCGATACGTCGCTGAAGGCCACTAGCCCACTCAAAATCAGCTCGGACAAAACGACCAATTTCATCCTTGGGGCAGATTCGATTGAGTTCAGCGCGTCATTCAACAGGAAAGTGAAATGGTCGCTCATTGAAACTGGCAGGACAAGCAAAGCGACCTGTGGAACCCTAAGCACCAAAGACACAGCAAACATTTCGTTCAGCCACGTCATAGGTAAGAAGGATCGAACTTCGGGCGCGTTCCAGCTTGGTGAAACTGTTGATGCGGTCATAACCCCGGGCAATGCCAAAGTGAGCTACACAATCTCCACGGTCTCTGGAGTATTGCAGCGTGTCCACGAAGCGCAGGTGAGTTGGAACGGAAGCCGTTTGATCATTCCCCATAATTTGATCAACGAAGGCTCGCCCATTCGAGTGAGTATTCGCAATCTGGCGGGCCAAGCGGTCTTCCAAAGCGCAATGATCATGGGGGCTTATGGCGAAGTTCCCGTGAATATGGCACGCCCTAAGTCCACCGAGATGCAGATCCTCGAGATCACCAGCGGAAGCGTAGCCATCCACGCTCGGCTGGCCCCCAAGTTCTGATCCAATCCGGAAACCTTTGAGTCCGAAGCCCTGGTGGGATCATCCCACTGGGGCTTTTTCGTTGGGGCCGGACAATCCCCCAGGCGACCTTCTCATTCCGCGCAGAGAATTTCGATCTCTGAGAGAGTGAGAATAAATCGATCCTGCCCGAAATCCGTTCGTCCTGACCACAATCCGGTGATAAACCCGCGGTGGAGCCACCTTCAGGTGGCTTGCCTGTCGACTGCTTTGGCTAAACAACTTCGGCAGGGCACCTTTGGTGCCAAGGGCGTTTGAACAAAACGCAAAACGACCCCGAGGCGGTTTCCTCGAGGTCGTTGTTTTCCAAACCTTGCTGCCAACCAATCGATCAGGCCGCCATGGCGAGCCCCTGCGCATACTCGCGCATGCGTCCAAGCGCCTTTTCCTTGATCTGACGCACACGTTCCTTGGACAATCCCACGACCTTCCCTATTTCCTGAAGATTGAAGGCCTCGCCATACCCAATCCCGAAGTACATGCAAAGCACCTTGCGTTCGGTCTCGGGCAAGTCGGCGATCATCGACTCGAGGTTGGCGATTTCGTCCAGAGCCTCGGCGTGGGCGTCTGGCAAAACGGCTTCTTCATCGTGCAGAATATCGATCAAGCTGGTGTCGCCATCGTCGTTTAGTGCAGAATCGAGGCTCGAATGGCGCTGGCCCATTTCGATCACCTTTTCGATCGCCTCGGCCGACATTTCCATGCGACGCCCAAGCTCCACCGAATCGGTGACCCAGGTTCCGCCAATGGCCTGGCCCACCGGGTGGTTGACCTTGCTGAAACGACGGAGAATGAGCTCCTTCTCGGCGCTGATGCGCACCACGCGGGCCTTTTCGGCGATCGCGCGGGTGATGCTCTGACGGATCCACCAAACGGCGTACGAAATGAACTTGAGATCACGGGTCGTGTCGAAACGGTTGGCGGCTTCCAAAAGGCCGATATTGCCTTCGTTGATGAGCTCGGGAAGCGAAAGCCCCTGGTTGCGGTACAAAAAGGCCACGTTGACCACAAAGCGCAAGTTGCTCACCACCAATTTGTGCTTGGCGGCTTCGGAGCCCTTGGCCAGCTGGTCCAAGACGGCGCGCTCTTCCGCACGGGTCATCAGCGGGTAGCGCTGGATGTCCTTGATGTACATGTTGTAGAGCGCCGAACCATCCCAATTGTCTTTGAGTGCACTGGCCATCGTAGAACTCCCCGTTAAGAATGTGTGTTTGCTCGATTTGTCCTTTAGAAGGTGCGGTTTTTGGTGAGACCGAATGTCACAGAGGGGTCACACAACGGTAGAGGACACGACAGAGGTCTGCGACATTTGTGTCTGTTGTTTGGGGAGAGGGTGTGTTTTAGGGTGAGCTAAGTTGGCCTGGACCATTGCCAGTTCTGTCTTCGGAAATCAATTTGAAAATGGTTGTTTTCCCACTTGACTTCTCCACTGCCTGCGAGATTCCCGATGAGCCTATTCGCCGACCGTTGCAAGCATGCGACATTCGCCGCATTCAAAACCGCCTTCTTGACGGCTTCTGTCCTATTGGCCGTTTCTTGTCAGACCGACCCGGTCAGCCCGGCAGGAAAAACGCCCTACAAGGCCACGATCACATCCGTTCCCGGGGGCGATCATCGCCAGCCCGAACGCGCCACATGGAAAATTGGCTCTGATTCGGGCTCCACAACATGTTCTTCCTTCCCTTGTGATGTCGAGATGAGTTTGGCTTCCGCCCCAGCCGACACCGTGAGAATCGACCTTTGGCGCGCCGGGGTCCAGTACATGACATTGGGCTACAAGCGAGACGGGGCGAACACAGACCTTAAGCCATTGGCGATTCTGTCGGAAAATGTCGTGGCGATCGAGATCCTGAAAACCATCCTTCCCTCCACCGATCCTGCGGCCTTTGTCCAGGAACTTGCGAAACGGTTGGTGGCCAACGATTCTCTGGTTCGTGGAACCGGATTCCCTGCCAACAGCATCGTGCCGGGAATCGACAACAATGCGGTTCTGGATTCGGCCATGTCGATTCTTGTCGTCAAAGGCTTGCCGCTCTCGGCGGTGATTCCAGGTACAGGGGCTTGGGCGCTGGGGCTCGACACCATCGCCATCCACGTTCGCATCAATGTGCTGGTCACTGCGGGCAAGATTTCGGCCGATACAGCCAAACTCTTCCCCCCGTATCCCGTACGCTTGAAGTCGCCGGTTACGCTCGATTCCGTGCTGGTCGCAGGAGGAGCGACAACTTCCGTCAAAGGTTCGTTCGAAGCGACCTACCAACTTTCGGGCAAGTTGATTCGCGTCCTCCGCGACACCCAGGACGTTTCCACCCAATTCGACATCTCGAGCTTCGAACTGCTTGAACGCCCGAAAAGTTTCGATCTGTCCGGCAAGCTCCAGGTCGGCGCTAAGGAATCGGCAACTCCGGGCAGGTACCGATTGGAAGTCATGTTCCAGGACGACAGCCTGCGCAAGGCGGTTTCGTCTGCATCCTTCCGTGTGGCTGCCGCTGCCGACAAGCAAGGTCCGCAAATCACATTCGTCAGCCCCGCCGCGAACACGGTCCTCGACAACGCGACAAGTTCTGTTTTGGTGAAGGTCTCCGCGATGGACGAGTCCGGAGTGGATTCGATCTGGATCGACGGCAAACCCGCTTCTTTGGTGGACGGAATTTGGTCGGCCACGGTTTCCATTCCCGTCACGGACCTCGGCTACGCGGTCGGGGTGAAAGCATGGGACAAGCTCGGCAACGCTTCCACTTCCAGTATCACAGTGGGGCGCAAAGCTCCGACGGATCCGGGCAAGCCAACAACTACCGTCCTGCAGCCTGTGGCTGGTTCGGTGTTCGATTTCGACACCACCAGCGTATTGGTGCGCTGGAAGGTGGAAGATCCACGCGCGGTCACGTCCAAGGTTCTCATCGACGGCGAAGCGGCGACTGGCGAGGCAAATTCTGTCTGGTCTCGACGAGTGAACCTGGTGCAAACAGGAACACCGACCACCATCACCTTGGTGGCGATCAACGCCAACAACGACTCCACCACCTCCTTCGTGCAGGTCACGCGCTCGTCCGATGTGAAAGGCCCGGTCCTCCACATCACCAGCCCCATCGAAGGCGTGGTGCTGGGCTACGAAGTGCAGTCGATCCTGGTCCATGCGGCCGCATCCGATGCCTCCGGCGTGGACTCGGTCAAGATCGACGGAAAGCTCGCGACGGCGGGGGCTGCCGACTACACGACATTGATCGATTTGCCTGCCAGCAAAACCACGACAATCATTGTCAAGGCGTGGGACAAACTCAAGAACATCTCTGTGGATTCGGTCCATGTTACGCGGATGGGGCCTCCCGATACCTCGGCGCCAAGACTGGCGTTGGTTTGGCCGGCAGCTTCGGGGTTCGAAGTGCCCTTGGTTACAAATTCGGTCACCCTCAAGTGGTTGGTGACCGATCTCTTCGGAATTGGTGATACCGGTGTGCGCATCGACGGCAAGGTGGCGACGCGCACCAAGGACACCTTCAGTCTGGCGGTGGGCGTGCCGGCTCCCGGCAAGGAACAGTCTTTCCGGATCGACGCCATCAACGCGAAGGGGATCAGGAGCTTCGCATCGGTGACGATCAAGCGCGCTGCCGACCTTGTTGCTCCGGCTGTGGTGCGCAAGGACTCGGGACGCGCGGTTGGATTCGATGTTCGCACCGCCAAGGCGAGTTGGACCGTTTCCGACAACTACAAACTGGGAGCCGTAACCATCAACGGGCAGGCGGTGACAGGCATTGATGGTCTATACGGACTAGATGTGACGTTGGGCGTTGGAGCAAACCCGGTGGTGGTGATCGCCAAGGACAGCGCAGGCAATACGGCCAAGGATTCGATTTCGATCGTTCGCCTGTATCACGACTCCATCAATCCTGTGGTGAAGGCTGCCGACACGCTCACAAAGACTAGGATGGTTCCAAGTACTACAGTACAGGCTGTCGTGAGCTGGGATGTAACTGATAATGACGCGATTCAATCGGTCACAATTGGCGGAGTGGTAGTTGCTGGAACCGGAAAGCGTTTCTCCCGGACAGTGGACCTGGTCGTGGGTGACAACAAAATCACAATCATCGCGGCGGATACAGCGAACAATACGGTGACAGAATCAGTCACCATCACTCGCAGCGCCAAGGATTCTGTGGCGCCGGTGATCACGGCGGGAGCAGGTGCTATGATGCGATCCATCGTCTACGATTCATCGACAACGAATTTCAACTGGACTGTTGTCGATAATGTCGGTGTAGCGAAGGTTACGGTGAACGATGTCCAAGTTCATGCCGGCGCAAACGGTTACGCGTACACCGCGAGTGGGTTGGTGATAGGTGCCAACAATTTCACCATCGCAGCATTGGATGCAGCAGGGAACCCCACCAGTCTTTCCTTCACGATTACTCGTGCGTGGAAGGATACAATCGCGCCTACAATCGCTAGGGGAGCGGGAACCGGACCCCAATTGGTGGCAAATGGAACGGCCTCTGCAACAATGACGTGGACCGTGAAAGACACGCTCTTAAAGTCTGTTTCCATTCAAAATACGGTGGTGACTGGGGTTGCTGGGGCCTACTCGAAGGTGATACCTCTTATTGTTGGCACAAACTGGGTAAAAATCTCGGCAATAGATCAGCAAGGCAATGCTTCAAAAGATTCGTTTGCCATTGTTAGAAAGGCGCAGGCGCCGACCCATACAGCCAAGACGGGCCGATACATAGGAACGGTATATGACACGCTTCTCTCCGTTGGGGCTGACTCCATTCAAGTATCCACAGACGGTAAGAGCTGGCGTCGGAGCGCAGGCTTCGAGGCGATACGCGCCTCAGGCGCGGTGCAGTTTTATGCGAAAGCGTGGCCCGGTGGCGACAGCAGCAAAATTGACTTGACCATCTCGCAGATCAAGCAAGTTGAGGCTGGTAGTCAATTTACGTGGATTCTTCTCGACGATGGGACCGCGTGGAGTGCGGGGTTCAATGGAAGCGGACAGTTGGGCACGGGATCAACAGTTAACGAAAAAGCGCCGATCAAGGTACTGGATGGAGTTCAGTCCATTTCTGCAGGCGGGGACTTCACCCTCTTGCTTAAAACCAATGGATCGGTTTGGGCTACCGGAGGGAATAGCTATGGTCAGTTGTGTCTCGAATCTTCCGGTATCGGGAGCTTGAGTCCTGTCATGGTGACAACGAATGCAACCGCGATCGCGACTGGCACGGCAGCGGCATTCATTTCGAAGACTGATAATTATTTGTGGTCTTGCGGGCACAATTATTCCGGAGAGCTCCTTAAAGGTCGGACATCCGACATCGATTCGATGCTAACTCGTACTCTATTCACAGGGATCACGAGCGTTTCAGCTGGCGACGGCCACACTGTTTTTATCAAGGCCGATCGAAACGTGTGGGGAGCGGGCGCGAATCAGGATGGACAACTTGGGTTTGGAGAAACAATCGCCAGTGATTCGATCCCACAACAAATCATTTACGATGCTGTAGCGGTGTCCGCAGGCGCATATCACAGTTTGATTTTGCGGTCGGATAGAACTGCCTATTCGATGGGGGCAAATGCGTATGGTCAGATCGGGAATGAACTTGTGCAAAAGCAAATGACGCCTTTCCAAGTGCCGATCCCAGTGGGGGTAACGGCTGTTTCAGCCGGACGATACCATAGCCTGTTTCTTGGGAAGGACGCACGGCTTTTTTTCTCGGGGATGCTAGTGACTAGCTACCCGCGTTCTCCGAGCGGGAAAACATTCGTTACGCCAGAAGTGATCATGTCCGATGTCGCAACGATTGCTGCTGGCGACGACTTCTCCATTGTCACAAAGTCAGATGGCACCCTATGGGCCTTTGGCTGGAATGGAAACGGGCAGTTTGGCAACGGGACCACTGCGCCTTCAGAAGTCCCTGTTCGGGTCGATTTCTAAGGTTGCTGGACGAAAGCGAAGGTTAAGTGGAAGGCGCTCAACAGAGCGCCTTCTTTGTTGCCCTTTCGGAGGAGGTCGAGTTGACCGAGAGAACTCGAGCGTTACGACTCCAAAGCTGGTTTCTCCTTTCCCATTCTTCGGATAGGTAACGTTGATGTTTCCACCAAAAACCGCGCCAAAGTAGCGAAAAAAGTGCCTCAAGTCCTTGACAGGCTTGAAGGTAGAGCCTAAATTCGTCAACTCGAATTCCGGGTGTGCCAGCGTAGCTCAGTTGGTAGAGCTACTGATTTGTAATCAGTAGGTCGCAGGTTCGACTCCTGTCGCTGGCTTTGCTGGGAGATCGGGAAGGGTCGGTGCCCGAGTGGCTAATGGGGGCGGACTGTAAATCCGCTGACGCGAGTCTACGGTGGTTCGAACCCACCCCGGCCCATCCCGATCACTCATAGCTCCTGGAATTCGAGATTGCGGACATAACTCAATTGGTAGAGTTCCACCCTTCCAAGGTGGCTGTTGTGAGTTCGAATCTCATTGTCCGCTCTTTTCGCATTCGCAGTTAGGTTTGCCCAGTTAGCTCAGTGGTAGAGCACTCCCTTGGTAAGGGAGAGGTCCCGGGTTCGAGTCCCGGACTGGGCTTCGGTCCCAAACTCCCAAAAGCACTCCGTTGACGAGGAGCATGTCATGGCAAAAGAAAAGTTCGAGCGCAATAAGCCGCACATGAACGTCGGCACCATCGGTCACGTGGACCATGGCAAGACCACTCTGACGGCCGCCATCACCACCGTCGCTGCTCGCCTCTACGGCGGTCAG
>JBDKGS010000008.1:0-39156 GCA_039798065.1 Fibrobacterota bacterium
GCCGTTCACATCCACCCCACGGCCATCCGCATGCTGATCCACGACGACGGCGTCGTGGCGCAGGTAGAGGCGTCCATTGCCGAAAATTGTCCATCCATCCCGATGAGCACGGCCAATCTCGCCACGCTCCACCACGAGCTCCCCCGCATCGTGCGGGTCATGCGCTTCGACGTCGCGTTGTCCAACAAGATCGGCGCCTGGTTGGAACGAGGCCTTTATCGCGACCTGTACGACATCTTCTATTGGGTCGGGGTTCAAAAGGCAACCCCACACTGGCCCACGTTGATGGGGCGCCTCGCCAAGTTGAAACCACGCAAGGGCCTGCCAAGAACCTGCACATTGGACCAATTGGCCCTGCGACTGGAATTGGCTGCGACCGATCTTCGGTTGGAGCCGATCCAACTGGAGCTCCAATCGACCCTGTCGGAATCGGAGTTATCCGGCTTGGTACCACGCATGCGCGGCACCCTTTCGGGATTTGCGCAAAAACTCCCCCACCTGGCCCCGACCGACTACAATCGATAAACCGGTTCCCACCAGTCGGCCATTGCGGGTGTTAGAGATCGGAAGTGGTTAAACAATACACGCCCCTGTAACCTTTCGTGCCTCCGCCTCGTCTGACAAGGACCAGCGGCGTTTGTGCCGCTATTCGAAAACCCGCCCAAGGAGGCACCGGATGTTCAATGTTGGCACCATGGATCGCGTTGTTCGTATCGTCGCAGGGCTCGCCATGCTGGGCCTTGGGTTTGGCGGAATCGTGACCGGCACCGCCGGTACCATCCTGAAATTCGCGGGCTTCGTTCCGCTGTTCACGGCCGCTGTCGGATTTTGTCCACTGTACCTGCCGCTGGGACTCTCCACGCGAGCCCGCAAATGAAACTCGCCGACCTGCTGAAATCGCATGAACGCCCGGTGGTGGTGCAGTTCCATGCCTCCTGGTGCGGTCCGTGCAAAGCGCTTTCGCCGAAGGTTACGGCGATGGAGACGGAATTCGCCGGCCGCGTGGACGTTGTGCGGGTCGATGTCGACCAGGACGAAGAGCTCGCGCGCGAGGTGCATGTGCGGGGAGTTCCGACCCTGGTCGCCTACCAAGGTGGTGCGGAGATCCGTCGTCAAGTGGGCGGCATGGATGCCGCTGGATTGCGAACGTTCTTCCAGATCTCCCTTGGCGAGATCGAGTCGACAAAATCCGTCGCCAATCCAGCCTGGAAACTCGCCGCGAAGTTCGTGGCAGCCTTCGCGTTACTCACCGTTTCCAGCCAAGTCCCGTCGGTGGAATGGCTTCGCTGGCCGGGCCTGGGAATCCTGTTCTGGGCCATGCGCGACTTCTGCCCGTCCTGTCGCACCGCAGGCGCCTCCTAAGTCACTTTCTGTCAAGTCAGGTCGACGCAAAAAAAGCCACCCCCGCAAGGGGTGGCTTTTCGTTTGGAAAAAAACGTGGCCATTGACCTTGGCACCGCAGGTGTCCTTCCAGGCCGGAATCGCGTGGCCGACTCCTACTTGCAGGCCCCGAAGCGTTTTTCCCAGTTTTGGCGCAGGACCGCGTGAAGACTCAGCTCGAACATCTCGGGCATGCGAAGCACTCCGCTTTCGCGATAAAAACGGACCGTTCTCCGAGTCGTGTCGACGACAACGCGACAAGCTGGACAGTTGGACAGGTGCCGTTCGATCTTGGCGCAGACAGTACGACCAGCCTCGTCGTCGAGGTATTCATTGAGGCCACCGAGAATGTCGCGACATTGTTTTCCCATCGGAATCGATCTGCCTTTGTTGTTTCCATCATTGGACGATCGACGCGCAACAAGGTTACGGTGTAACTTCCGCAAGTGCTCGAGCATCGGATTCGAAACGGTCACTCTTCCTTCCTGACAAAGGACACACCATGATGCGCTTCGCAACACTCGTCTTGGGTTTGATCTTCACCTCGTGCAACGCCGCACCCGACTCTCGCAACCTCGCGCCCGTGCAAGCCGACAGCCTCATCCGCGCCGATGCAGGTAAGAAGTCGTTCCACCTGGTCGACATCCGCACCCCGGAGGAATTCGCCACCGGCCACATCAAGGGCGCCAAGCTCATGGACTTCTACGCATCCGATTTCCGATCGCGCTTGTCGACACTGCCACGCGACGCCAAGGTCGTCCTCTATTGCCGTTCGGGAAACCGCAGTGGACAAGCGTTGTCAGCAATGAAAGAGTTGGGATTCAAAGACGCCAGCCACATCGCCGGCGGCATCAACGCTTGGCGCTCACAGAGCCTTGCGATCGAGCCCTGATTCTAGACGCACCATTCCATTCTCGATATCGGTGTAACCTTGGCGGTCCACTCTCCGTCGAACTCCTCGAAAGCCTTCCGTCCAGAAATGGCGAGGGCCCGGTTACACAGCAACACCGATCAGGAGCACCGATGTCTTTTCTTTCCAATATCATGTCCCTGCTGACACCAGATACCGATTCGACGGTCGCGCCCATCGAGGCCAAGCGTTTGTTGGCTCTTCCCGCTGGGGAAAAACCAATCCTGATCGACGTGCGCACTCCCGGCGAATGGAAGGATGGCCGCTTGAGCGGCGCAAAACACATCGACGTGTCCGGAAGCAAATTCGACACAGAAATTGACAAATTGCCGAAGGAGGCTTCATACCTCCTCTATTGCCGGTCGGGTGGGCGCTCCGGAATGGCTCTGTCCAAGATGAAAGCGAAGGGATTCAGCAACCTCAAGCATGTTTCGGGTGGCATCGGTTCCTGGCAGGCCGCGGGGTATCCTGTCGTGAAGTAGGGTTCGAGCGGGCATCCGGGATAGTATCTCTATCCAATGCTCGCACGCCTTTTCCAAACCTCCCGCAACCGCCCGGACTTCGACCCCGGGCTGGGAACAAAAGTTGTCAACCGCCACACACGGCTGATCCTGCCCGACGGTTCGTTCAACGTCCGACGTATCGGAATCGCCTGGTGGAAACGGGCCACCCCGTACCAATGGCTTGGACAGATTTCGTGGACCCGCTTCACGCTTCTGGCATTCGGTGGGTACGTGGCAGCCAATACGGTTTTCGCATTGGCCTACCTGGGCATCGGCGTGGAACACCTGAGGGGCGTCGAGCCTGGTCCGTGGGGTTACGACTTCATGGAGGCCTGGTTCTTTTCCGCGCAGACGCTCACCACGGTGGGCTATGGCCACGTGAGTCCTTCCGGCACGTTGGCCAGCAGCATCGCGGCATTCGAGGCCCTTTTCGGTTTGATGGGATTCGGCGTCTGGACCGGACTTTTGTTCAATCGGTTTTCGCGGGCGCGTTCGCGGATCCTGTTCTCGCGCAACGCCGTGGTCGCGCCGCACAAGGGCGCCACCGCCTGGATGTTCCGAATGGTCGCGTCCCACGACCATCCGCTATTGGATGCCGAAGCCTACGCCCTCTTCTCATGGGTCGGGGAAGGGGCGACAGGACCTGTCCGGCATTACCAGGATTTGTCGTTGGAGCGTTCGTCGGTCCGTTTTTTCCCCATGAATTGGACCGTGGTCCATCCCATCGACGACGAGAGCCCCTTGAAAGACCTGTCCAAGGAAGATCTGGAGCAGGTCGATGCCGAGATCCTGGTGCTGGTCCGCGCCCACGACGAAACCTACGGACAAGGCATCCACGCCCGCTCCAGCTGGAAGGCTTCGGACATCCTCTTCGGTTCGCGGTTTTCCTCCATGATGACACCGGGCGACGATGGCGCCACGGTGATCGACCTGGCCAATCTCGATACGACAGAACCCGTCACCCCGGCGCCTTGATGCCCCGGGACGGACCATGAAGGCCGCGTTCAGATCTGGACGCAGCCCAGTTCGTTGAGCGCTGGCGGACAGATTTCGCATTCCACCACCGGCAGGACCTCGTCTTCGTGGTCGACTTCCTTCGCCGCGGCGATTCCCGCCACGGTGCCGTCGGCTACGGCCATGGTCACCTGCTTGACCGGCTTCTTCACAAGATCGCCCACCGCGAAGACGTGGGGAATGCTGGTACGGCGCCATTCGTCGACCTTCACATTGCCGTCGTCGTCCAGTTCCAACATGTTCTTGGCCAGATCCAGGTTGGGCAGCATGCCCACGAACAGGAAGACCCCGCCCACGACGCGACGATTTTTGTCACCGGTGGTCGTGGACTCCAATTCCACCTCGATGTCGGCACCTTGTTTCCAGAATCCGGTCGGCTTGGTGTTCAGGAGAAACGAGATCTTGGGGTTGGCTTGCGCGGCTTCCACGTGCTGGACCTTGGCCCGGAATTCGTCGCGCCTGTGGACGATGGTGACCGATTTCGCGAACTGCGCGATGAGCTGGCTTTCCTCCAACGCGGCGTCTCCGCCACCGATCACGACCACGTCCTTGTCGACCATGTATTTGGCGTCGCAAGTGGCGCAGGTGCTGATCCCTTTGCCCAACAATTCCTTTTCGCCGACCACCCCTATGGCACGCGGCGTGGTACCCATGGCCAACACGATCTTCTTGGCGCGGATGGTCTCCAAGCGATCGACCACGGCCAAACGCTCGCCAAGATCCAAACGCGTGATTTCGGATGCCAGGCGCCACTGCACACCGGCGTGGGAGGCCTGCTCGCGGAAATTTTCGGCCAGTTGCCAACCCGGAACGGGTGTTGGGAAACCCGGATAATTTGCCACCTGGTGGGTGGCGCCCATGGCTCCACCGGCCAGCGCGGAATCAACGACGATCACGGACTTCTTCGCTTGGGCAGCATACATGGCGGCTGTCATGCCGGCGGGGCCAGCGCCAACCACCAGCACATCGCAGACGGTTTCCGTCTTCTGTTCGCCCGCGCGGATCGTGAGCGCCCTCGGCTGTCCCACCATGGCATCCAACTGGTTCTGAAGATCCGACTTCTTGATGCCGCCAGAAAATGTCGGGCCCACCCGTTCGCCCTTGGCGAAAAAAATCACCGTCGGCGAACCGCGCACACCCAAGGATTCGGCCAGCGGACGGTTCTTCTGGCGGAAGATCTTCACGAACGCCACGTCCTTGCCGTAGAGCTCGGCCAACGACTCGAACTTGGGTGCCAGCGCCTCGCAGGGCGGGCACTCGTCGGAGTAGAAATCGACGATGGCGAAATTCGCCTTCAAGACGACTTCCTCGAACTGGTCGGCATCGATTTCGCGGATATTCGGATGCATGGCGGGACTCCTTATGAGAGGCTGATTTTCCCATTGGATGCATGAAACATGCAAAAGGTTTCATGCCAGATCACAGAAACCTTTTCCGTAACCTTTCGCAGCTGCCGAACATCTGTTACGGAAACAACCATTGACCATTCGGAGAGACCGCCCATGAGCAACCAGCCCCCCATCCCCTATTGGCTTCCCGTCGACGATTCCCTGGCACTTGGCGCCCAGCCCGATCAATCAGGAATCGAGTGGCTTTCGGAACAGGGCTACACCTTGGTGGTGAATCTGAACACGCCCACCGCGCGCAATTTCTGGCCCGAAGAAGCCACGCAAGTGCAAAAAGCGGGTATCCACTACATCCACTACCCGTTGGATTGTTCGAACCTCACACCCGAGAAATACGCGATCCTGAGAGGCATCCTGTCCTCGCACCGCGATGGCAAGACGTTCCTGCACTGCGCCATGAATGTAAAAAGCTCGGGGATGGCCCACATCTGGCGGGTGGAAGAGCTGGGCCACGATCCGGCCAAGGCCAGAGCCGACCTGGCCGCGACACCCGGTCACGAACCGAAATGGGAGAAGTACTGGCAGCAAATGGGTGTCTGAATCGCAAAACGGGTAGATTGATTTTTTTACCGAAAGCCATAGACAAAAAATGACCGAGTCGACAAATTCCGACCGTTTCGACGAGCTGGCCAAGGCATGGGACATCGCCCCGCAGCATGTGGCGCGCACCCACGACGTGGCCGATGCCATCCGTCGTCGGGTACCGCTGGCGGGTCGTTCGGCGATCGAGATCGGGGCCGGTACCGGCCTGCTTTCCTTCGCTCTGTCCGATTCGCTGGGATCCGTTCTCGCCACCGATCCATCGCAAGGAATGGTCGACGTGCTACTCGACAAGATCCGTCAAAGCGGCGCGGGAAACATCCAAGCCCTGAGATGCGGCGACGATCTGGGTGAAACCACCGGCCCCTTCGATCTCGCCATGCTCCAGATGGCGCTCCACCACATCCCCGACGTGCCGGGATTCCTTGCTCGTGCCCACGGAAAACTCGGACAGGATGGCACCATCGCGATCGCCGACCTGGACACCGAAGACGGATCCTTCCATGGCCCCGAAGTCAAGGATGTGCACCTTGGTTTCGATCGATCGGAAATCGTCCAGATGTTGTCCCAAGCCGGATTCGAAGTGGTCTCGATCGGTACCGCCCACGTGATGAAGCGCGCCGTGGAAGGGAAGACACGCGACTATCCCATTTTTCTGGTTGTCGGCCGCAAGATTGGCTGACACCGATCCAGACTGGGCTGAGAACCGGATCAACCGATTCCATCCCTGTCTGGATGGCATGCCCGGAATATGGTAGGATCGAACCGATCGAAATTCTCCAGCTCCACAGTTCCTTGTTTTCGGGCGAACCTCCCAATGAAGTCTTCGAAGGATCTTCCCAGCTCCTCCATCCTCAAACGGCTCAAATGGTCCATGCTTGGTTTTGGAGTGGCCATGGGCCTGGTGTTTCCAGTCTACGCCAATTTCTTCGTGAATTGGAAGCCGGGAATGTTCATCTACTTCTCGCTGGGATGCATCGGCGCGGGTACCATGATCGGAATCGCGAACAACTTCCTGATGAACCAACTGCTGGTCAAACCGTTGGGATCCATTTCCAACGTGGCCAAGTCCTTGCGCGAAGGCAACCTCCGCACCTCCACCGGTCTGCGAAGCGCCGACAGCGTCGGACGAATCGCGTCAGATCTGGACGAGTCCATCCAGGAATTGTCCTCGAACATCCAGTCTCTCGAACGGACCACCCGGGTGGTGGAATCGGTGGTGGGAAGTGTGGTGGCGGGTCGAACCGAAGTCGATGCTGGCCTGACCACCATCGAGAACACCGCTGGCGATCTCGCGCGCGGCGCCGATGTCGAGTTGGACCTGATCCAATCCGCGGCTTCGGGAATGGCCTCGTTGTCCGAATCCATCCAGCACTTGGCGGCGAATCTCTCCAACGCTTCGGGGGAAATGTCCAACCTCTCGGAGCGCAGCAGGGCACAGCGAAGCGAAACTTCGGTGAACTCGGGTCGGATCGCCGAGGTGGCCGACAAGATGCGCTCTTTCGAAGACTCCATTTCCAGCATCGAGGATTCGATCGGCTTGGTGGCAAAAATCGTCAAGCAGACCGAAGTCTTGTCGCTGAACGCGTCCATCGAAGCCACGCGAGCCGGAGAACACGGACGAGGATTCGCCGTGGTGGCGCAGGAAATCCGGACCCTGGCGCACGATTCGGCCGATGCAGGCAAGAAAATCGGCGAGGAGATCGGCATCATCCGCGCCAGACTGTCCGAAGCCAAGATCCGTCTCGACGATCTAAGGTCTCGATTCTCGCAAGCCGAGACGATCGCCGAGGAGGTCTCCCTTTCCGCCGCCAGGCAGGAGACCGGATTGGCGAGTTGGAGCCGCGAATCGGAGTCGACGGGCCGATCCGCCGTTGGAAATCTGCAAGCGATCACCAACGCATCGGAATCCATCCGCTCGATGGTTTCCCGCCTTCACGGGATGGATGCCTATTCCCAACGATCGAGGCGAAGTCTCGACGTGATGAACATCGAGATCGGGCGACTTTCAACCGAAGTGCACGGACTCCAAGGACTCGTGTCGAAATTCAAGACCTGAATTCGCTCAAACCAACACAGCCAATGGAACGAAAGAAAATGATCACGCCATGTTGATGTCGGTTTTTGTCATCCTGCTGGGCTTGCAGACCGCTGCGAACGAACCCAAGTTTGATACGGCAGGAACCGACTCCGTTCCACCACCAGGCTACGTCCTCCCTGCGCTGGAAATCCTAGGCGCGAACCTGGGAATGAGCATCTACAACCGCTACGTGCGCGATGTCGGATACGCGCGCATCGACCCCGGCACCATTTGGCACAATCTCGCCAACGAGTGGGTTTGGGACGACAACAACTTCGAGGTCAACCAGATCGGACATCCCGTCCAAGGAGGCATGTACTACTCCTTCGCCAGACTCCACGGGCACGGCTACTTGGGTGGCCTCGCCTATACCACGCTCGGCAGCATCCAGTGGGAATATTTCATGGAGACCGAACCACCGGCTCTCAACGACCTCGTGACCACCCGAATGGGAGGCGCGATGGTGGGCGAAGTGAGCTGGCGGTTGGCGGAATATGTTTCGGGCGAGTCGACCGGAGAAAGGACGGGATGGCTGCGGAAATCGGGTGCGTTCCTGATCAATCCCATCTTCGGGATGGACAGACTCATGAATGGCACGCCGTCACGCCCCGGTACCGCGGCGACGCAAAAACTGTTGGGCCTGCGCATATCCACCGGTCGCACCTTGGGGAAAGGCCTCACGCACGCGAGTGGGACCGCGAACAAGCCAAGTTCGCAGGTGCCGTTGGCCTCCACGAACATCCGACTGGTCCATGGAGACCCCTTCGAATCGAAACGAGCCTTCGACCATTTCTCGGTGAATCTGGGAGTTTCCGTGATCACGAACCCTGTCGCGAACATCTCCTTGCGCGGACAGCTCTGGAAGACCGACATCACTGAAACGGACAATTCCCGTCACATCCTCCAGCTCGCCCAGAACTACGACTACCTCAACAGCTCAATCTACCGAATTTCCGCGAACAGCTTCGGGGTCGAATGGCTTTCGGAACTTCGCTTTGGCGATGGCTGGCGCATGTGGGCACGGGCCCAGCCCGTGTTCATCGCCTTGGGAGCGGCGAGCACCGAGTACTACCTGAATGTGGAGCGCGACTACAACCTGGGATTGGGAGGCGGATGGAAGACGGCAATTTCCGTCCGAAAACCCCGCGAATGGCTGATCACGGCGTTTTCCGACCGATATTGGATCCACACCCAGTCGGGCGCATCGGGCGACGAAGTCATCGACATCCATTCCATCGAGATCCAGAAGGATCTGTACAAGGCGCTTGGCATCGGATTGTCGTACCACGTCTACGACAGGTTCGGATATTATCCCGACTTTCCCAATGTTGGGATCGTGAACCAGGAATTCCGTGCCATCGCCACTCTCACGATGTAAGGCCGCCGTGGCGATCTGGGGTTGGATCGTCCTCTCGTCCTGCGCGATGTCGGCGTTCGAAGCTCCGCACCTGGTCCAAAACTCGCTTTCAACCACAAGTCCGATCCTAGGTACGCGGATACAGGTTCTCAGCTGGAACGTCCACAAGGAGACCGAGACGGATTTTGTCACCGATCTGGAACATCTTGTCGATGCGGGAAATGTCGACATCGTCCTGCTTCAAGAAGCAGGGGTGGCCGGTGATTCTTCGCCCGTCCTGCGTGCCTTGGGGAACAGGCATTGGGCGCTTTCGGCGAATCTAGCCGAAGAGGAAATGCGGTACGGCGTACTGGTCGCCAGCCGCGCACGTCCGATCGAGACGCAAGCCCTGCTGTCCCAAGGAGTGGAACCGATCGTGGGGACCGCGAAGCCCGCCTTGCTCACGCGATACGCAATCGGTTCGGACACCCTCACGGTGGTGAACATCCACGCCTTGAATTTTTCGCCACATCTGGACGGATTCCGTCAACAGATCTCCCGGATCGCCGAAGCAATTGGGAGCACCACCGGTCCTGCTCTGGTCGCAGGCGATTTCAATACCTGGAGCACAGCCAAGGGGTTCATCGTCGATTCGATCCTGGGGAGATCCGGATTTGTCGCGGTCGACTTCGGCAACCAAGGTTCGAAGCGGACGACGGCCTTCGGTCGTCCGCTCGATCATGTCTACTACACTCCCCGGTACCTGGCGATCGACCCCACGCGGATCCATGTCCACGATTCGATCCGATCGTCGGACCACGTTCCCATCGAGGTGGGATTTCGATTGAACCCTACGGGATTTCTCCCGGTCTCGCCCAAACCCAGCAGCGGGTTCGGCGCGCCAAATCCTGACATGTCAGAAACCGTTCCATCCTTCTGATTTCGCGATTCTCGATCCGATCCAGTCGCGGATCTCCCGGATTGATATAGTGTTGAAGGTTCTGCACCTGTCCGGGAGGTTTGTTTGGACTCCACCCTCGCGATGATCCTGGGGTGTTCGATGGTGATCGGATTCCACCTGATCGATCTTGTTGCGCACCGATTCCGGATTCCCTCTGTGCTCCTGCTCATGGGTCTCGGGGCGTTGTCCGGAAGCCTGGCATCGCGACATTTTGTGTCGCTGCGTATTCCTCATGAAGTCATCACCGGGCTTGGACTGCTCGGATTGGCATTGATCGTCCTGGAAGGGGCCATGGGATTGAAGTGGCGCAAAGGAAGCGAAGCTTGGATGTTTCGCGCCGCATTGGCGGCAGTCCTGGGGATCGTGGTCTTCCTGGTCCCGACCGCCGCCGCGTTCCATTTCATCTGGGGTTCGGGCTGGAGAATGTCGCTTCTGAACGCCATGCCACTTGCAGTTGTCTCCAGCGCCATCGCCATCCCCAGCGCCTCGCGACTCCCTGAGAAACTTCGGGACTTCATTTCCGTCGAATCGTCGCTTTCCGACATCGTGGGTGTGCTGGTTTTCAACGCCATCGCCATTCCCGCCGCGCTGGGATTCGCGACCCTGTTTCGCATGGGTTGGAACGCGGTGCTGGTCGCGGCGCTTTCGGTGGGCATCGTGGGCGCAACGCTCAAGATCATGCGCCACAGTTCGCAGGGAGTGCGTTTCATCCCGTTGTTGGCATCGTTGATCCTGTTCTTCGCGCTCGGGAAGATCCTGCATCTGCCATCTCTCCTGCTGGTCTTTCTATTTGGCATTGCCGTCGCGAACCTTCCCAAGATCAACCTCAAACCGGTCAAAAATTGGCTGATGCACGACGGCTTCGCTCAGGACGCCCACCTTCTGGAAACCATGGTGCGCGAACTCGCGTTCCTGGCACGGACGTTCTTCTTCTTCTTGTTTGGTTTCAGCATGGATTGGAACACCCTGTCGCGTCCGCTGCCATGGGCCATAGGGGCGACATTGTTGTGCCTGATCTATGTCTGCAGGTTCGCGGTTCTAAGGCTCCTGGTAGGTCCGGACATCCGCAAGATCGTCTTCATCGCACCGCGAGGACTCATCACCATCCTCCTGTTCGCGATGATCCCCGTATCCGAACGCATCTCGGAGATCGCCTCGGGCACGGTTCTGGTCGTGGTCCTCGGGACCACGATCGGACAAATTCTGGCTGGCAAGGACGTTTCCCAGGCAGCGGGAGTCCCCAGCATAGACGAAATACTTCCAATAGGTCCACAATGGTTGCGAAAATGAATCCAGACCAAGCTCCCGACTGGTACAAGGACGCGGTCATCTACGAACTGCACGTGCGGGCATTCTTCGATGGCGACGGCGACGGAATCGGGGATTTTCGAGGCCTCCTCTCCAAGCTCCAGCATCTGAAGAGCCTTGGAGTGACCTGCATCTGGCTGTTGCCGTTCTACCCATCGCCGCTTCGCGACGACGGATACGACATCGCCGACTACACATCCATCCACCCCAGCTACGGCACCATGGCCGATTTTCGACGGTTCCTGAAAGCCGCTCACGAATTGGGCATGAAGGTGATCACGGAATTGGTGATCAACCATACGTCCGACCAACATCCATGGTTCCAGAAAGCACGATCTTCGCCCAAAGGGAGCGCCGCCAGAAACTGGTATGTGTGGTCCGACTCGCCAGACCGCTGGAGCGAAGCCCGCATCATCTTCACCGACACCGAGAATTCCAACTGGGCTTGGGACGCCCAAGCAGGCCAATATTACTGGCATCGGTTCTTCAGCAACCAGCCCGATCTCAATTTCGACCACCCTCCCGTACGCAGCGCCATCGAGAAGGTGATGCGATTCTGGCTAGGAATGGGTGTGGACGGAATGCGTCTGGACGCCATCCCCTACCTGTTCGAACGCGATGGAACCAATTGCGAAAACCTTCCCGAAACCCATGAGTTCATCCGGCATCTCCGCAAGGTGATGGACGAATACAGCCCCGCGAGATTGTTCCTGGGCGAAGCCAACCAATGGCCCGAGGACGTGCGCGCCTACTTCGGAGATGGTGACGAGTGCCACATGACCTACCACTTCCCGCTGATGCCGCGCCTGTTCATGGCCATCGCGCAGGAGGATCGGCACCCCATCGTCGAGATCATGCGCCGCACTCCCGAAATCCCGGCCAACTGCCAATGGGCGCTGTTCCTGCGCAACCACGACGAGTTGACTTTGGAGATGGTCACCGACAAGGAACGCGACTACATGCTGCGCGCTTACGCCGCCAACCCCCGCATGCGTCTGAATGTCGGAATCCGTCGTCGATTGTCGCCGCTTGTCGAGAACAGCCGCCCTCGCATCGAACTGCTGAAGGCCATCCTGTTTTCCATGCCAGGTACCCCCGTGATCTACTACGGCGACGAGATCGGCATGGGAGACAACATCTACCTGGGCGACCGCAACGGTGTGCGAACCCCCATGCAATGGAGCGCCGATCGCAACGCGGGCTTCAGCACCTGCGATTTTTCCAGACTGTACGCGCCTCCCATCCTGGATCCCATCTACCACTTCACGGCGGTGAACGTCGAAGCGCAGGAACGGGACCCTTCGTCGTTGCTGGCATGGACGCGCAGGATCATCCGACTCCGAACCTCCGCGCGGATCTTCGGACGTGCGGGCATCCAATTCCTGGAACCCTCGAACCGTAGGATCCTCGCCTACTTGCGGCGCCACGAATCCAAGACAATTCTTGTCGTAGCCAATCTGAGCCGCCATCCACAGCCGTTTTCGCTCGACCTTTCCGAATTCCAAGGAATGGTCCCGGTCGAGATGCAGGGCGGTACTCCGTTCCCGCAGATCGGGAAGACTCCTTGGCCCCTGGCGCTGGGGCCTTGGGGATGGATGTGGCTTGAACTGCGATCTTCCGAAACCCCAGTGTCGCGTACCCTGGCCGACCTGCCTCTGCTGGTGCAGGAAGATACCGGCGGCTGGTGGAAGGATCGCGCAGTCCGCGTCCAATTTCTGTCATCCATCCTTCCCGGATGGCTGCCGGGATCGATTTGGATCGAGAGCTTGGGCGAAGGGGCGATCGAGTCGCTTCGTTCGGTCAATCTGGACGCGATCCGGGAATCGACCGTCCTCGCAAGTTTCGACGTCTTCTTTTCCGATAGCCCAAGCAGGACGGTCCGGGTTCCATTCACCGCCATCCACGAGGAAGAGGCCCAGACCGTTCTCGCCCAATTCCCCCAAGCGGCGGTCTGCAAGATCCGAACCCGTGAAGGACAGATTCTGGTCATCGTGGAGTCGCTGGCCTGCTCCAGCGGACCGATCGACATCGAACGCTCCATGCATGACGAAAAACCCGCGGGATTGGTCTTTGCCATCAGGACACCCGTGACCACCGACAGCACGGCAGCGTCGGTCGCTGCGTTCGGAAAACACCACATCACCGGCTTGCCCGGTGGCGCGGTTCTCAAGTGGTACCACGAAGGCGGATCCGCCCCTGAGCGCGCGAGTCGCATGCTCACACGGCTGGAGGAAGGCGGGTTCAACCGGAGTCCGCGGCTGCTCGGAACGATCCGGTCAGCACGTGGCAACGATATCTGCGGGCTTCTCCTGGGACACATCGAGCACCAAGCGCGTCTCCACGAACGATTCGGACACGAATTGTCATTGTTCCTGGAGTCCACCCGTTATGGAACCCAGACCAGGGACCATGCCATACTTCCCTCCTTGGATCTATGCGGCGAGTTGTCTTTGGCGATCGGCGAGTTGAACGTGGTAGCCGCCGACGAATCGCCTTGGGCTGGAGGCAAACGAAGCCAATTCGCGGGTGGCTTGCGAGACCTGTTCGGACGCGTGGCAAGGTCGGTGGTCGTGAAAGGGAAAGGGTCGCAACGAGCGCTTCGCGAACAGTTCTGGAACCGGGCGACGGAATTGATGGGACGCATCCCCACTGACCAATGGAAAGGCGAAGCCCACGGCGACCTCCACCTTGGACAAATTCTGGTTCAAAACGACAGGATGGTGTTCCTGGATTTCGACGGCAACAACGTCGACCCCGAGATCCCGCTTCCATCGATCTTCGACGCCGCCTGCATCCAATGGTCGATGTGGAAACTCGCAAATTCGGGATCCGAACCGGAAGAACAGGAAGCCCGCGAGTTCTGGCTGGCGGCATGCCTTCGGGAGTTGTCATCGGGAATTGCCGGCATCTCGGAGTGTCCGGAGATGTTCGAACTGATGCTGCTTCGCCGGTGGGCCGAAGAGATCGTTTTCAAGCCCAGCGACAAGGACTTGGACCTCCCTTTGGCGTTCCTGGAAAAGCGTCTGGAATGGCCAGCGACGGGCCCAGCTCCACTCCGGACTTCCTCTGGGAGTGTCAGAAAGTGACTTGACCGTATTCTAACCGATGCCGGGGGAACCAATCGGGGTGCGCGCTGCGCAGGAAGGCGATCATTCCCTCCCGCAGATTGCAGCGAAGATCCCATGCCTTCGGGCTGTCCGATGCGCTCACCAGCAATCTGACTTCGATCGAGTCGGGCCGCACTTCGGTCACCTGGAGCCCGCACACCTTGCCGTCCCAAAGCGGCGACGAACGGACCAGGCGATCCATTTCGGACCGCAGCACATCCATATCGGCCATCGGATCGCAGTGGAGGGTCACTGCGCCAAGTATGTCGGAATTTATCCTGGTCCAGTTCTGGAACGGCTTGTCGATGAAATGGGCGATCGGAACCACAAGTCGTCGCAGATCCCAAATCTTGACCACGACGTAGGTGAGGGTGATTTCCTCGATCCAACCCCATTCGCCTTCCACGATCACCACGTCGTCGAGTCGGATCGGCTGGGTTATCGCCAACTGCACTCCCGCCAGCAGATTCCCGATGGTTTTCTGGGCGGCGAACCCCAATACGATCCCGGCGATGCCGGCAGAGGCCAACAAACTCACACCCACTTGACGGACACCATCGAAGGTGAGAAGCACCATCGCACCAGCGACCAGAACCACAATGGATATGAGCACGTTCTGCAACACCTTGACTTGCGTGAGCATCTTCCGAGAACGCAAATTGTCCGCGACCTTCACGTCCACTTGACGTAGCATCGCTTCGCGCAGCACATCGGTGCACCGGACCAGAAGCCATGCGCCCCCGACGATGAACAGGATATCCAGGACCTGCGACAACATCGGCGCGACAAATTCCGGAAGCGACATGGCAGGTTTTGCCAATTGCAGAAAGATCGCCATGAACACGATCCGCATCGGAGACTTCAGGTAGAGTGGTAGGAGATCGTCCCAGCTCGAACGGGTGGACCGCGTTACCTTCACCAATATCCAGAAGGCCAAGGTGTGAAGAAGCAGCCCCGCTGCGATTGCGATGGCTAATACCAGCATTCCATCCGTAGCCCAGACAAAATCTGCCATCTCCATGTGTCGAGTCATTCGCGCCACCTTTCCGTCGTTTGTCTCATCGGACGATGAATGCCCGTGTACCCTCGACTCGTTGGGGTCATGCCGATTGCGCCCCAGCGTTGCAACGTACATGCATCCGAAGACTACGCGCCATTCACCTCGCAGTTCCGTTTGCGAATGATGTCAACATTTGTCAGCTCCCGCCCCTTTCATGAGATATTTCGTAGACTGTCTACATGACCAATCGACTCCGCTTCCTTCTCGTTCTCGGCGTGGGGATCTTCATCCTATCCCTGATCGCCGATGCGCTACTCGTGAGATCGGCACGAGGCTGGTTCATCCGGGATGCCTCGTTGCGCGCACGACTGACGATGACCAGCGCGAATTCGACTCTCGCCAACCGAGTGAAATTCGGCGATTCCACCGACATCGCGGCGCTGCTCTCGAGCCTGACCCGCGACGAGCGCATCATGGCGATCGGACTTTGCGACGACTCGGCGGCGACCAAGCAACTCTCGCCATTGTTCCCGAACGAGTACTCCTGCGGGAAACTGGTCGGCAAATGGCGCCAAGCGCATGGGAAGGATTCGGTATGGGAGATGGTGACCGAAACTCCCTCGGGCTCCAGCATGGTCACCGTCCATACCTTGCGAGACTCCCAGGACGAATTTCTTGGATGGGTCGTTCTCGTGCAGGACCTTGGTTTCATCGATCGCCGCGGAAGCTACGCGCGCACGGCGATCTTCAGCATCTTCGGAGGACTCGCCGTGGCTGCGGCTCTTTTGACATTTTTTGCCGCACGGTTCGCGCGTCGCGGATGGATCGAGGAATTTCGACAGGCCATGCGGGGCGACAAGGTCCCGAACGAATTCCGACCGCTGCTCCAGGATGTCAGGGATCTGGTGGACGAACTCGCCCAGGACCGCAACCAGGAGGGAAAGCCGATCGGATGGACTCCGGACCGGCTGAAAGCGATTCTTCATGAGCAACTCAAAGGGGAACGGATCCTCGTGCTCGCGAACCGCGAACCGTACATCCATCAGACAAATCCCGACGGATCGATCTCGGTCCAGCATCCCGCCAGCGGACTGGTCACCGCGTTGGAGCCCGTGCTTCGGGCGTGTTCGGGAACCTGGATCGCCCATGGATCCGGAACCGCGGATCGGCAGTCGGTCGATTCGAAGGATCGCGTCGCCGTTCCACCCGACAATCCCTGTTACCAACTACGGCGCGTCTGGCTCGGCGAAACCGAGGAGAACGGATTCTATTACGGATTCAGCAACGAAGGCCTTTGGCCACTTTGCCATCTGGCCCACACCCGCCCGCTGTTCCGCGAAGAGGACTGGATCCAGTACCAGCAAGTGAACGAAAAATTCGCCGCTGCGGTCTGCCAGGAAGCGGAGGTCGACGACCCAGTGGTGCTGGTTCAGGATTACCACTTCGCGTTGGCACCAGCCATGATCCGCAAACGTCTCCCCAAGGCGACCATCCTCACCTTTTGGCATATCCCCTGGCCCAATGCGGAGCGATTCGGAATCTGTCCGTGGCGTGAAGAAATCCTGCAAGGCATGTTGGGGTCCAGCATCATGGGATTCCACACCCAGCAGCACTGCAACAATTTCCTTGAGGCGGTCGATACCTATCTGGAATCGCGCATCGACCACGAACAGAAAGCCGTGATCAAAGGCGGTCGGACAACTCTTGTCAGGCCGTATCCCATCTCCATCGCCTGGCCCGATCCGTGGACCGAGATGCAGCCCCCGGTGCACGAATGCCGAAACCAGGTTCTGGATTCGCTTGGATTCGCGCACGACGTCAGGCTGGGGATCGGAGTCGACCGTCTGGACTACACCAAAGGCATCGAGGAAAGATTCCGAGCCGTGGACATGATGCTCGAGAACTATCCGGAGTTCCGAGGCAAATTTTCCTTCGTGCAAATTGGCGCTCCCAGCCGCTCGCGGATTCCCGAATACCAAAGATTGAACGACGCGGTGGTCCAAGTTGCCGATGAGATCAACCGGAAATGGGCTAACCAGAATTGGAAACCCATCGTCCTCTTGGCCAAACACCAAGAAGCGAAAGACGTCTACAGGTACTACCGTGCCGCCGATGTCTGTTACGTGTCCAGCCTCCACGACGGCATGAATCTCGTCGCGAAGGAATTCATTTCCAGTCGCGACGACGAACAAGGCACCCTTGTCTTGAGCCAGTTCGCGGGTGCGGCCAAGGAGATGACAGAAGCCTTGATCGTGAACCCGTACGACTTTGGACAAGCATCCAGCGCGCTTGCCGCCGCGTTGAGGATGCCACCGTCCGAGCAGACGATCCGGATGAGGTCAATGCGTCAACTTCTGTCACAACGCAACGTCTATCGGTGGGCCGGACGAATGCTCACCGATGCGTCGCGTTTACGGAACCAGGAACGGCTGGGACAGAACTTGAGTTCCATTCACTCGCTGACAAGAAAGTGGAAGCCATGATGGAACTGGAAATATTGTCGGGATCGCCTCGACTCCTCGTCGCTCTCGATTTCGACGGCACCTTGGCACCCATCGTGCCTATGGCCGATCGCGCTCAGATCCTAGAGGAATCGGCATGGGCGCTGGAAATGTTGCGCCGCATTCCGGGAACCACCATCGCCATCCTTTCTGGACGGGATTTGTCCGATCTGTCGAACAGGATCCCCAACGCGGAAGGCTACTGGCTTGGGGGAAGCCACGGTAGAACGCTCAGACCACCTGGTGGAACTCTGGTCAACACCGTGTTCGACGAACGCCTCGCTCCCTACAGGGATCTCGTGCTGTTGCCAGGCATTCGCCGCGAGGTCAAGGAATTTTCCGTGACCTACCACTGGCGCGGCCGGACCGGTGGCGAACCGACGGGATGGGTCAATCTCCGCAAGGAGTCCGCATTGCGGGACGGGCTGGAAGTGCTCGAAGGTCGGATGGTTCTGGAAATCCTGATCCCCGGCGAAGGCAAGGAATCCGCTCTGGCCCAAGTGGCCAAGGAATGCGAAGCGACAGCCATTGTCTTCGCCGGCGACGACCGAACCGACCTGGAGGCGATCCACTTCGCCAACGACCGTGGAATGGGGATTTTCGTGTATTCCGCAGAACGCTGCGCCATGGCGCCCGACGGAATCACGACCCTGGATGGCCCCGAAGAATTCGCAAAATGGCTGGGCAAGCTCGCCTTTCAGCGCTGTTCCATCCTCGAAAGCACAAACATCAGAGGACAGAATCCGGTAAAAGAAGACTGAAGCAAGTTTAGACCGACGAAAGCGGTCATCAGGAGCCAAGCTGGATGGATCCACCATCCCAAACCGACCGATGATAGGACGAATATCCCAGCGACCATGCGTACGATCATGTCCTGTTTCATGCGAACTGCTCCACAGGCAATACCGCCATGTGCAACCGGTCGGACTCCGACAATCCCACCGTGGCGGCCCGCAGATCCTTGGACAGATCCTGACACAGTCCCTCGTCCAGGATGCTGACGGTCATCATGGTCTCGCCGGGAAACGTCCGGGACCCGTCGTGGCGGGTGTGCCTGCCCTGCCCGATGCCCCCGACGAATTCCGTCCATGGGCACTGCCGACCGGAGAGGAAGTCCGGGACGAACCGGGGGTTGTCGCCGGTGTAGAGGATCACGAGCATTTTCATGGTGTGTTGCCTTTCTCGTTCTTGCGAAGCTCCCAATACAGGAGGGGGACCAGGACCATGGTGAGCAGCGTGGCCGCCACGGCGCCGCTCATGAGCGCCACCGCCAAGCCCTGGAAAATGGGATCCAGAACCATCACGATGCCTCCCACCACCACGGCGGCGGCCGTGAGAGCGATCGGACGGAATCTGACCGCACCGGCCTCGATGACGGCCTTGGCCACCGGAACGCCGCGTTCTTCCGACAGCTGGATGAAGTCGACCAGAAGGATGGAATTGCGCACGATGATCCCCGCCAAAGCGATCATCCCGATCATGGAGGTGGCCGTGAAGAACGCGCCCGCGATGGCATGGCCGGGCAGGATCCCGATGAGCGTGAGCGGAATGGGCGCCATGATCACCAGCGGAATGCTGAACGATTGGAACCAGCCCACCACCAGCACGTAGATGAGGAGCAGCACCACCGCGAAGGCGATTCCAAGATCGCGGAACACATCGATGGTCACCTGCCATTCGCCATCCCACTTGAGGGCAGTCTGATCAAGGCGTTCTGGCGCGGTGGAATTGTACCGAGCGATCTCGGCTCCATCGATACGCACCGAATCGAGACGTTTGTTCATGGCCAGGATGGCGTACACCGGAGCCTCGATGGTGTCGGCGACATCGGCCGTGACGTAGATGACCGACCGCAGATCCTTGCGCATCCGCGACGAAGGCCGCGACACCGCTTCGACCTTCACGAACCGCTCCAAGGGTTGGGTGCCAAAAGCGGTCGCGACAGGAATTGCCAACAACACCTCCACCGAAGATCGATCCGTCAATCCGAGACGCGCGGAGACCATTCGCTCCTCGCGGGCGTTGGGCGCTTCCATGCGGGCGAATTCACCTCCCGAGATCGCCAGCGCCAGCGTCTGCGCGATGTTCTGCACATTGGCACCCATGCGAGCGGCTTCCACCGCATCGACATGGAAGACGCGCTCGGTCTGCGGCGCTTGCACGCTCCAGTCCACATCCACCACGCCCGGGGTGGTTTCAAGGACATTGCGGACCGCCAAGGCGGCTTCCTGCCGCACCGAATCGTCGGCGGCGTAGACCTCGGCCACCAGGGTCGACATCACCGGAGGTCCCGGCGGGATCTCGGCGACCTTGGCGCGAGCATGGTAGCGCGCGGCGATAGGTGCCACCAACTTGCGCGCCGCGATCGCGATCTCGTGGCTTTGCCGTTTTCTGTCACCCTTGGGCATCAGGTTCACCTGCACATCGGAGACTTCTCCCCCACGTCGCAGGAAGTAGTGTCGCACCAATCCGTTGAAGTTGAACGGGCTCGAAGTGCCCGCGTACGCCTGGGCGTTGGTCACCTCGGGCAATTGCAGCAAGGCCTGCGCGACTTCCGAGGCGAGTGCGTGCGAGGTCTCCAATGTGGTTCCGCGGGGTGCATCCAGGATCACCTGGAATTCGCTCTTGTTGTCGAACGGGAGCATCTTGACCTGTACCGCTTTCACGAACAGCAATCCCACCGACGCCAACAGAAGAACGACCGTACCCGCGTAGAACCAGCGCCTGCGTCCCGTGTTGGCCATCAGACCTTCCATGAGAGCGCGATACATCCTGGCGAAACGGGATTCCTTTGCTTCAGCACCGTGCCCACCCGCGTGGACATGGCCTTTGAGCAAGCGGAACGCGAGCCAAGGCGTGATCACGAACGCCACCGCAAGCGAGGCGATCATGGCCGCCGAGGCGCCGATGGGTATGGGCCGCATGTACGGCCCCATCATGCCCGACACGAACGCCATTGGCAGGATGGCCGCGATCACCGCGATGGTCGCGAGGATCGTGGGATTGCCCACTTCGTCCACACCCTCGATGGCCGCTTCTTCCGGGCGACGCTGCCCTTTAGCCAGGTGCCGGTAGATGTTCTCCACCACCACGATGGCGTCGTCCACCAGGATGCCGATGGAGAAGATGAGCGCGAACAGGGTGATGCGGTTGAGCGAGTACCCCATGGCATAGTAGACGAAAAGTGTCAACGCTAGCGTGACCGGCACCGCCACCAGGACCACCACCGCTTCGCGCCAACCCAGGAAGAACCAGATCAGGAGCGTGACGGAAAACGTCGCGATCAGGATGTGCAGGATGAGTTCGTTGGCCTTTTCCGCCGCCGTCTCGCCGTAGTTGCGCGTGGTCTCGATCTCCACGTCACCCGGGACCAGCCGCTCGCGAGCTGCCTCGATGCGCTCCAAGGCGGCCTCGGCAACCACCGTGGCGTTGGCGCCTGCGCGCTTGGAGACGGAAATCGTCACCGCCGAGGCATTCTCCTCGCGGGAGTGGTGGCTGACAAGATTCGTCGCTTCGGCCCAGGCGTCGTCCACCGTGGCCACATCGGCCAAAGCGACGCTGTGGCCCTGGCGCGAGGCCACCACCAGCTTTTCCAGGTCGTCCTTGGTGGCGGGTTTCGCACCCACCCGCACGTTGACCACCGTGTCGCGCTGGCTGAATTCGCCGGCCACGAAACGGGCATCGCTCGCGCGGATGGCCTGCGCCACTTCGCCGGGACTGACGGAATTCGCCATCAACCGCGCGGGATCCAACCGCACCCGGAACTGGCGAGGCATTCCTCCGATCACCAAGGTTTGCGCCACATCGGGCAAGGTGCGGATTTCGTCTTCCAAGTGCACGGCGATCTCGCGCAACTGGTCGGAACCGTAATGCTCCGAATGCAAGGTCAAGGCCAGGATGGGCACGTCGTCGATGGAATGGGCCTTCACCAACGGCGGGCTCATGCCCGCAGGCAGTTCGTCCATGGACGACGCCAACTTGGCCTGCACCTTCACGATGGAATTTTCCTGGTTTTCCCCCACCTTGAAGCGCACGGTGACCATGGCTTGGCCATCGCCCGCCATGGAGTAGACGTGATCCACTCCCGCGATTTCCCACATGCGTCGCTCAAGCCCGCGGATCGCGAGATTTTCGACTTCGCGCGGCGCGAGTTCGGGCGCCTGCACGAACACGTCGATCATGGGCACCGAGATCTGCGGCTCCTCTTCGCGCGGGGTGGCCATCATGGCCAACATCCCCGTGGCGAGCGAAGCGATCGTGATCAGCGGCGTGAGCTTGGAGCCAAGAAACGTCCTGGCGATGCGTCCTGCGATTCCCATGGCTCAGTTCCTCACGACAGAATTTGACTGAACCACCACCGAATCGCCTTCGCGAAGGCCGGAAAGAACTTCGACATGGCCCTCGGTCTCGGTGCTCGTGCGGATCCATCGCTTGGCGTCACCTTCGGCTGTTCGCACCCAAACACCCACCAGGTCGCCTTCCCGTACCAGCGCGGCCTTGGGTACCAGCCGCACCAGCCCCTTGCCTCGAGGCAGGAACAAAGTCGCCACGGCACCGCTGGACAACGAATCGGCGCGGTTGTCGACGATGGCGTTCACAACGGTGAGGTTTCCGGAGCCCGACGGCACGATGCCCTCGATCCTGGCTTGAACTTCATGCCCATCCACACGAGCGGTCAGCACTCCGCCTTTTGACAGATTCCGCGCGGTCGCGGTGGTGGTGGTCACCGACAACCGCAGCACCGAGGCGTCTTCCACGCGCAACAGCGGCGCTCCCGGCGTTGCCATCATGCCAGGATCCACCTTGCGCGCAACCACCTTGCCATGGAACGGCGCCACGATCCGCGAATACCCTTGGATGTTGCGCAGTTCGGCATCCTGCGATTGCACCTGCGACAATCCCGCCCGGGCCCGGTCCAATTCGGCCATGGCATGGTCCAAGGTGGCCTTGGGAATCGCGCTGTCGGCGTACAGCGACTTCATGCGACGCACCTGGGTTTCTGCCAAGGCCAGCTGCGAGCGCGAGGCGTCCAGCCCCGAAGCCAATCCCTCGGAACGCGCATCCAGATCGCGACCATCGACTTGCAACAAAAATTGTCCTTCCCGCACCTTGTCGCCTTCCTTGACGGAAACCGTCAGGATCTTGCCCATCAGACGGGTGGAGAGGTCGGCCACCAGGCGTGGCGAGGCGGTTCCGGTGGCTTCGAGCATCGATTCGAGCAACGTGTCCTTCACCACGTACACCGATCCCTCGATGCGTTTCACGGTGCGGGTTTCGGTCGTTTCCGTTTTGCAACCCACAAGGGTTCCCATTGTGATGCCGGCCAGCAGCATCGTTCCTGCGATCTTCATTGGATAAATCCTTTGTTCAGTTTTTTATGGACAACGAAATCAGATCGGATGGGTCGCGCCCTTCCAGGAGGGCGAGCTTGGCCAGCGACGTGACCGCCTCCTGACGCAACGCCACCATTTCCAGACGGATCTTGGTTTCCAAGGCTCCGGCTTCGATGCGCTCGGCGATGGTCGCCAATCCTTCGTCGTACCGACGACTCACGATGCGGTGGGATTCAGAAACCTGTTCGAGCGATCCACGCTCGATGTCCAGACGCTCCAACGATGCAGACAACTTCGCACGTTCGGAATCACGTTCCAGTGCTTGTTGCGACCGCAACGCCTCGCGCCCCGTCTCGGCTTCGCGCCAACGTCCACGTGCCTCGCGTTCCGATCCCAAGGCCTGGGCTCCGCCTAAAACGTTCCAAGAAGCCACGATACCAACCGACCACGACGGATCTTTCTGGAACATGGAGGCGTGCTCCTTCCAATCGACCCGCGCCATTCCATTCAACCTGGGAAGAAAGGCGTCGCGTGTCCGGCACCAAGCGGCCTTCGCCGCATCGGCCTGCAATCCGACAACTTCCAGTTCGAGGGCCGGTCCGGTCGCCATCCCGTTTCGGCTTTGCCGCACCAAGACAGAATCCGTCAAATCGATCAAAGGCACGTCGCCTGGCAAGACACCGCCTCCCAGGAGCATCGCCAAACGTTTCTCGGCAAGCACCACGTCGGTACGAGCCTTGGCGAGGCTCGCCCCGATCGAAGCGACCTCCACGCGAGACCGAAGCACATCCGACCTGGTGGCGGTTTCATTGCGCTGCCCGGACATTGCCTGCCTCTCGTACGATCTCGCTACAGCAAGCCCAGTGTCCCAAGCCACGACCGCGGCTCGAGCCAATCCGACGCCGAACCATGCCTCGACCACCTGGGCACGAACTCGTTGCCGCTCCAGATCCACCGCACGCCGAGCTGCCTGCAGATTGCGATCCGTCGCCACCATCCCGTGCCATGCGTCGACGTTCAGCAAAGGCACTTCCGCGATCACCGAAGTGGATAGACTCGCAATTGCCGAAGGATCGTTCAGCGATGCAGGATCGAAGCTGGCCATGGAAACACGCCGCTGCCCAAGCCGGGTCCCGAAAGCTCCGAGCGGATCGTCCGTCACCAGCGCTCCCGCTTCCAAACGCACCGCTGGCACGAACCCCGCCCATGCCGACAATTTCTGACCCGACGACGATTGCTCCCTGGCCGAGGCCAAGCGGTTGCCGAACGCCTTTTCATCGGCGATGCGCAGCGCCCTTGCCAAATCCAGCGGCTGTGCCGAGGCAATGGCGCCCAGGCAGAGTGCGGGGAATAACCATGCCCTCGGTGGAGGGATGTTCGACTTGTCCATTTGCGTCCTTCATAAAGATTGGTTTCACAGCGAAGGACGCGATAGGATCTCAAAGGTTACAGGCCATGCGCAAAAGATCTTGGATCATCTCACACTGGACTGAAGTCTCCACCGTTGCGGACACGTATCTTTTGGCTCGACGTATCGATGAACACAGCAAAACTTGGACAACGCAACACGCGGCAGCGCGAGATCCTGCAGCAGATTTTCACCCAGGCCCCAGGGCCATTGGGCGTCAAAAGATTGTTGGATCTCGCCCAGGCGGAAATTGGCAAGATCGGAATCGCTACGGTCTACAGGACGGTTCGCCTCCTGGAGGAATCCAAGGAAATCCGCTCGGTCACCTTGCCCGATGGCGAAGTCGTCTGGGAATCGGCAGATCGCGGCCACCATCACCATTTTGTTTGCCGCAAGTGCACCACCGTCACCGATTTTGTGGGATGCCCCGTGCATGTGCATACCGATTCCCTAGCCAAGGGGTTCGTGGTGGAAAGCCATGAACTCACACTGGTGGGGCTGTGCGCCGACTGCTCGACCGCGGCGCCAAAAGCCAAATCCCGTAGCGCCCCCCGCCGTCCCAAGAGCTGATTTTGGCAGGCCCAGATCTCGCATGATCGAACATCGCTTTATTGATATTTGTATATCATTACAGTTATGACGATGCACGCCAACCGCTTGTTCGAACCACCACCTCTCCGGTTGCGAAGGTATAGGCGACCCACGCCGGAATCCTCCGGTACACGACGTATCGACAATGCAAATCCAACGACCCCCTGATTGCATCCACATCAAAGGAGCCTATCCATGAAGACCATCAAAATCCTTTCCGGCTTGACCGCGATCGCCCTCCTGGGCGCATGCGGAGATTCCGTGAAGACTCCCGAAGACGACCACGAACACGAGTCCATCACCACGGTCGAGCTCAAGCTCGTCAACAAGGCCTTGGTTTCCGATTCCTTCACCCTCAAGTATCTCGACAGCGATGGAATCGGCGGCAAAGCTCCGACCTTGCCTTCTCTCGGACGGCTCAAGCTCGGCGCGACCTACGACGCCTCGGTTCGCTTTCTGGACCGGTCCAACCCATCCGATGTGCACGACCTCAACGAGGAAATCGGTGGATCGGAATCCGACGACCACCGGATTTTCTGGACCACCGGATCCCGCTTGACGGCAACCATCCTCGACAAGGATTCGAAGGGACTATTGCTGGGCCTCAAGGCCACCGTGGCGACCCTTTCAGCAGGCACCGACACGCTGCGCATCAACCTGCGCCATCTGCCCGGCATCAAGACAGCCAATTCCACCATCACCGACGGTGAAACCGACGCCGAAGTGGCGTTCCCGTTCGAGATCGCGGCACCTTGATCGCTGTCGCTCTATCGGTCGTATTTCTGGAATTCGCTGGCTCCCCAGGGTCGGCGGATCCCGATTCGTCCGCAGCCTCTCCTGTGATCGACGCCACCGTCGAAACGTCGTCGGATTCTGTCATGAAACCACCGGCTCAAAGCGCCGTACGGCTGCTCGATTCCAGCAGCGCACCTTCCAGGACCACCACGGTGCGGGGCCATCGGCGGCAACCAGTCAGCGTGGGCCAGGCCGAGCGATCCCTCACCGGGGACGAACTGCTGGCCGCCAAGGGCGCGTCGCTCGCCGAAGCTCTGGAACGGATCCCCGGGATCACGAGCCTCAAGACAGGAACTGTCGCCAAGCCGATGGTCAACGGACTGCATTCGCAGAGGTTGGTCGTGGTGGAGGACGGAATCCGTCTGGAAGGCCAGTCGTGGGGCGCCGAACACGCGGTGGAATCGGATCCATCGCGGGCCGACCGCGTCACGGTGGTCCAAGGCGGCGCTTCGGTGCGCCACGGCCAGGGAGCCATGGGCGGCGTGGTGGTGATCGAACCCGCACCCGCCGATCACGCGGGGATTTCGGGTGAATGGATCGCGTCCCTTCGATCGAACGGTCCGCAGACGGGCTCTTCGCTTCGCTTGACAGGTCCCGTCCCCTACTCCGACGCCTGGGCCTGGGCGGGATCCATCTCGCTGCGCGGCTCGGGCGACCGATCGCACCCCCATGGAGTCCTGCCCAACACGGCCTTGCGGGAAGGCTCTTGGTCGGCCTTGCTCGAACGCAAGGGAGAATACGTTTCTGCGCAGGCTTCCCATTCCGTGTTCTGGCAGCACCAGGGAATCTTGTCCAGCTCGCACATCGGAAACCTCACCGACCTGCGCACGGCCCTGGCCAAGGGATCGCCTCCCGATACAGCGACTTGGCGTTGGAGCGTGGGACGCCCCGACCAGGCCGTTCGCCACGATGTCTCGCGGCTGCGCATCCAAGGCGACCGTTCGAGTCTTCGATGGAGCACCTTGGTAGGATGGCAGAACGACCGTCGTCGCGAATGGGATCTCCACAAGGCGATCGATTCACGGTTGGCAGCGCTCGATCTTCCCGAGCTGGACTACACCCTGCGAACCGGAACGCTGGATGCCGAGATCGAACCGAAGGTTGACGGAAATTGGCAAGTCCGTGCAGGAATCCAGGGAATCCACCAGGAGAACGAGTACGACGGACGGGCCTTCGTGCCCAATTTCCGTGCCGTCGGCAGCGGGATCTGGAGCGTGCTCGCGCTGCGTCGCGAATCGTGGTCGCTGGACGCGGGCTTGCGGGCCGACCTCCAATCGCTGGAGATCTGGCGCAGGGTGGCCGGGAAGATCGCCGCTTGGGACAATTCCTGGCTCGCTCCGTCGTGGAGTATTGGTTGGCAATGGAGACCCGCCGATGCCTGGACGGTTCGGTCCGGCTTCGGGTCCGGGTGGCGCGCACCGTCGGCCGTGGAGCTGTTCGCCGATGGTCTGCACCATGGCGTCGCGGCCATCGAACGCGGCGACTCGACACTTGGCCCCGAAAACTCGCTGACGGCCCAATCTTCGGTTTGTTGGAAGCTGCCGGGTTCTGTCCAATTGCAGACTTCGGTCTGGGTCACCCGCATCGAAAATTTCGTGTACCTGCGTCCCGACGAATTGCCGCGCCTCACCGTGCGCGGAGCCTTCCCCAGTTTCGCCTACACATCCGATCTGGTGTGGATGGCCGGTGGCGACATCTCGGCGACCATTCCGATCACATCAACCTGGGAAGCCGTGGTTTCCGGTTCGCGCATCGCCACCACAAACCGCGATGGCGATCCCATTCCGTTCGCCCCACCCGACCGGGTCCGTGCGGGTGTGGACTGGCACGGCACACCGTCGGAACGCTCCCGCTTGAAGATCGGGCCACGGCTGGAATGGATCGCCAAGACGGATCCTGTCCCCCACGACTACGCGCCCCCTCCCGACCAGGTCGTCTTGTTCGGGCTGGAAGGCTTTGCGGAAATGGGCTCATGGAAAGTGACGCTGCGCGGTACCAACCTCGCTAACACCACCTGGCGCGATCCATCGGATCGATTGCGCTATTTCGCGGCACAGACGGGAATTGACTTCGGAGCAACCCTTTCTCGCGGTATTTGATGTGCACAGCTACGAATCTCGTTCCCCATGGATTGCGACCTTCTCCGCTGAAACCCCTTTGCAACAACCTCGCCGTGATTTTTCGATGAACACCTTGTATATTTCGATATATGGCGAAACATCAAAATGACGTAACCCTGGAACATCTTGCCGAAATCGCCTCCGCCCTTGGCGAACCCAAGCGGCTCTTGGCGCTGGCCATGCTTTCCCGCGGTGAACTCTGCCTCTGCGACCTCACCGACGCGCTCGCCTTATCGCCATCCACGGTCTCCAACCACATGGCCATCCTCAAACGCGCCGGACTCGTGGAGTCCCGCAAGGAAGGCCGGTGGGCGCACTTCCGTCTCGCCGAAACCGATCCATCGCCCACCATCACCGAGGCCCTTCGCTGGGCCATCGGTCATCTGCCGAAATCTGTCATCCCTCATACCACCTGTTCCAACGGAGCCTGCTGTCCATGACCAACAAGACCAAACTCCTGTTCTTGTGCACCGGAAATTCCTGCCGAAGCCAGATGGCCGAAGCCTGGACCCGCCACCTCAAAGGCGACCTCTACGAAGTCTACAGCGCCGGAATCGAAGCCCACGGATTGAACCCCAACATGGTGAAGGTGATGGCCGAAGTCGGAATCGACGTCACCGGACATACGTCGGATCTTGTCACCAAGTATTTCGATGCGGGCTTGGAGATCGTGGTGAGCGTTTGCGGTCATGCCGATCAGAACTGCCCGGTGTTCCCCGGCAAGGTCAAGCGCATCCACCATGGATTCGACGACCCCCCGAAGCTGGCCCGTGAAATGGCCGCGCTGGGTGCTTCCGAAGCTGAGCAGCTGGAGCCCTACCGCCGTGTGCGCGACGAAGTCAAGGCGTGGGTCGAGACACTTCCCGGCGCTCTAGAGACCTGAAACATTCTGGGCGCCCCCGCCGCAGCGCGGCGGGCGGGCCTCCTCCGGACTCGGGGCACCGCCCCTCGGTACCATGTCCGGCCTTCGATACAACGGGCCGCTCCCTGAGTGGCGCCTACGGCGCTGTATCGACTGCTACGGCAGTCAGTATCCGGCAGGGCACCTATGGTGCCAAAGGCGGCCCGTCACTCAGGCAGCGGAAGTGGCACCCGCCTTCGGCGGCCCTCCGTCCTCCCTGGCGCAACGAACCTGACAACCCAACGGAGACAGAATATGTCAAACCCATCCCTCGAAGAACAGATCCGCGCCAAGGTTCGCGAAGGCTACGGCGCCATCGCGACCACCGAGCAGGGCTGCTGCTCCGGCGCCTCGTGCTGCGGCTCGTCCCCCGAGGTTGCCCGCGACCTGGCCACCAAGCTTGGCTACGATCCCTCGTTGCTCGAAACCCTACCCGAAGGAACCAACCTGGGGTTGTCGTGCGGCAATCCGCAGGCCATCGCATCTCTGCACACCGGCGAGACCGTCCTTGACCTCGGATCGGGTGCCGGCTTCGACGTGTTCCTGGCTGCGCAGGCCGTCGGACCGAATGGCAAAGCCATCGGCGTCGACATGACTGCAGCGATGCTTTCCAAGGCACGCCGCAACACCGCGTCGTTCTTGGAACGCACGGGGCTCTCCAACGTCGAATTCCGTCTGGGCGAAATCGAACATCTGCCAGTTTCTGACAACAGCGTGGATGTGGTGCTCTCCAACTGCGTGATCAACCTCTCGCCCGACAAACCCCAGGTCTGGCGCGACATCGCACGGGTGCTCAAACCAGGCGGTCGCGTGGCCATCTCGGATCTTGCCTTGTTGCGCCCGTTGCCGGATTCCGCCAAGGATCTCGCCGAAGCCCTGGTGGGCTGCGTGGCCGGAGCTTCGCTGGTCGACGACATCCGTCGCGACGCCGAGGCGGCGGGATTGATCGACATATCGGTCGGCATCAAACACGAATACGTGGCCGTCATGGAAAACACAGGAGATTCCCTGTACCGCGACATCCTGGCCCACCTCCCGGCTGGACACAAATTGTCTGATTACATCGTTTCCACCGACATCTCGGCCACCAAGGCAATCGAATCGTGCGAAAACGATTGGCACCACGAGAGCTACCCGGCGGGCGACGGCCCCGGCGGCGGTGACGATATCCGGCTTGCTACCGGCGTTCCCGAGTGGCACCAGACCAGCTCGTGCTGCGGTGCCACCGAAATGGGCGATGTCGCAACCGGAAAGAAGTGCTGCTGATGGCCGCGGCACGATTGTCGTTCCTGGACCGGTGGCTGACACTTTGGATCGGTCTGGCGATGGGCACCGGGCTGCTGTTGGGCCGGTTTGCGCCAGGAATTGTCCAGGCGTTGGCCGACGCTTCGGTGGGATCGACTTCCATCCCCATCGCCATCGGTCTGGTGCTCATGATGATTCCGCCCTTCGCACGCGTGCGGCCCTCCGAACTTCCCAAGGTCTTCGCCGACCCGAAGGCATTGACACTTTCCGTCGTCATGAACTGGATCGCCGGTCCGGTGCTGATGTTCGCGCTCGCCTGGATCTTCCTGTCCGACCGCCCCGACCTGTTCGCGGGTCTGGTACTGGTGGGCCTGGCCCGTTGCATCGCCATGGTCGTGGTCTGGAACCAGCTTGCCGGAGGATCGGCCGCCGCAGCGGCAGGCCTTGTGGCGTTCAACAGCGTGTTCCAGGTCCTCACCTACGGTGGTTACGCCTGGTTCTTCCTGTCGGTGGTGGCTCCGTGGGCAGGGCTTCCCGCCCAGGAAATCTCGGTCTCGATGGGCGAAGTCGCGATGTCCGTGCTGCTGTACCTCGGCCTGCCATTTTCTGTCGGACTTGGAATCCGCGCGCTGCTGGTTCGAACTCGCGGCGAAGCGGCGACGGCTCGATTCAATGCTCGTTTCGCGCCGGTGACCTTGGTGGCCTTGCTGTTCACCATCGTGGTGCTGTTCGCACTGCAAGGCGACCGGATTTTGTCGGAGCCGTTCGATGTGGTGCGGGTGGCCATTCCCCTAACGATCTACTTCGGAGTCATGTTCGCGATTTCCTGGTGGTCGGCCCGCAGGATCGGGATGGATCGCGAACGCACCGTCACCCAGGCGTTCACCGCGGCGTCGAACAACTTCGAACTGGCGATCGCTGTTGCCATCGGATCGTTCGGATTGACCTCGGGAGCGGCCTTCGCCGCGACCATCGGGCCGTTGGTGGAAGTCCCCGTCATGGTCGCATTGGTGCAGTTGTCGCTTCGTCGGGGCAAGAAGAGCTGAGACACGGCAAAATGTCTTCGCATTGAAACGCGACATTTCTCGGATCAAAACCAGACTCCTGTAACTTTCTAGGGTCTACAGGAGTCAACCGCTACATATGTGCCCCAATTTTCTCTTCACTTGGCAGTCCAGCCTTCTCTTCATTCTCGCCGGAACCGTCATGGGAGCCGTGGGCGGAGGTGGCGCGTTGCTGGCTCTTCCCGTCTTCCTTCTGGTCCTACAAGTCCCCATGGAGCTGGCCGTACCTGCAACCACTGCCGTGGTTGGCTTCGCTGCCCTTTCTGGAGCGTGGGATGCATGGAACGAAAAACGGCTCGATCTTTCGATCGTTAGGCGCTTCGCGATTCCGGGTATGGCCGCCGCCGCGGTCGGAGCGTTTCTTTCCCCAAGAATTCCCGGACAAATTCTGCATTGGTCGTTTTTTGGCATCGTCGCGGTGGCTGGTATCCGACTTCTCCTACCACGTGCCACAGTAACGGCATCGGATACTCCTGCCACCCCGCGCGCCATGCAACTAGGGATTGCAGGAGCAGGAACCGGAGCATTGATGGGTCTGTTCGGGGTCGGTGGCGGATTTCTGGCCGTTCCCGCCTTGGTGCTGCGTGGTGGATTGGCGGCAAAGGTCGCGATCCCGGTTTCCCTCGCCACCATGGCCTTGAACGCCGCTTCCAGCCTTGCCGTACAGATTCCGTCAGGGAACTTCCGGTGGACGTTTGTGGTCCCTGCCCTGGTAGCCGTGCTTGTGGGGATGGAGTTCGGTGGACGCTTGTCGCGCCGATTGCCGGAACGCACTGTGGAGCGAATTTTGGGCGTACTGCTTCTGGCCGTGGCCTTCTGGCTCGTGTGGGGGCAGTTGCTGGCCTGACTAGACAGGCCCCTCTCCACTCAATGCTTGCAGGTGCAGACGTGCCCTGCACCATGGCTGTGACCATGTTCGTGGTCGTCGTCGTGTCCCTGGCACATCGACTCGCCCGGAGCCAGCTCGCGAGCCTGCGCGATACCGGCCAAGAATGATTCCAGAACCTTGCGCGCATCGGTTTCTTCGACGCCCGCGAAGACCTTCACGCCAGCCTTGCCCAAGCCCTGCGCCGCGCCGGATCCCAATCCACCTGCCAACAGGATTTCCACGCCCTGTGCAGCCACCCAAGGCCCGGCGCTGCAGGTGCCTTCGGCAGGGAACAGCCGCATTCCAAGGTCGGAGGCCTTGCCTGTTGCAAGATCGACATCGTGAAGGGACAACGCTTCGGCGCGGCCATAGTGGGTGCTGAACTTGCCTTCGGATATGGGAAGAGCGACGCGCATGAGGGACTCCTGAATGGTGGTGGAAAACTATAGATGCAATATACATCCTATTTTACACCCACGTCAGCCCGGGCCCCAACCACTGCGCGAAAGCCCATCCTACCTGGCTTTGCGACCCACCGCCGTTTCGGTACGGGCATCCTTCACGAAGTCGCGCAACCCTGCAGCCAGCCCATCCAAAAGATCGGCCCATTCATCCAGGTGATCCTTGCCCTTGGGGGTGAGTCGATACGACTTCCGCCCGGCACCGCGGACAGATTCCGTCCATTCCGCCACCGTCATCCCGTTGGTTTCCAGCACCGCCAAAGCCCGATAAACTGCTGCCTTGTCGATGGTGGTGCCCGTCAGGGTATGTCCATCGAGGCTTGCAAGAATGTCGTAACCGCTAGCGCCCGGCGTGTTGCGCAACTCCAACAGAATGAGAGGCTCCACGAATCGGAACAGGTTGCCCATTCCGCACGCGCAACCTTTGCATCCGTGGCGAGGACAGATTTTGCCACGCCCTTCCATGGAAGGCTTCGATGCGGGAACGGCTGGCGGTTTGAGCTTAGGCATGATCCATCAAAGATGCCAATATCCTCCGTGGATCGGAGAGGCGCCAAGTTTCAAGCCAGCTCCCCCTCAGATCCCGAATGCGATCAGCGCGACCAAAGTCGGGGCCGCCGCGTAAAGCAAAAGCGACCCCGGCGTGATCACGCCATCGGGAAACCGATCACGTAGAATACTGGCACCCGCGGGATTCGGGGCGTTGGCGATCACGGTCAATCCACCCCCAACGACTGCGCCGGCCACCAAGTGGTAGCGGAAAGATTCTGTCGAATCGGGAACCAACGACCCCAGGTAGGTGAGGGCGGCGTTGTCCACCAAGGCGGTGAGTCCTGCAGCACCGAGATACAGCACTTTGTCGCCCATGCTGGTGAGAACAGGAGTCAGCCACCAGCCTTGCGGGGATCCGATCACCACGAGGCCGGCCAGGAAAAATCCAACCAGAAGACCTTCGCGCAACAATAGCGGCGAATGATGCGCATGGTAGGCGTGGACGAAACCAAGGAAGAACAGGAATGTTCCCATCATCACCACCACGTGGTGGGACGACAACACGACGGCGGCCACGAAAGCCAAATGCACCACGACTAAGGGCCACGGCACGGGGGTCGTGGAATCGGCAGCGGCTTTCGGCATCGCGGACAATTCCCGTCTAAACAGGAAGGCGAAAGCGATGGCGTTGAACAGAACCGCGGGGATCGCGCGGGCACCGAAGGTCGAGAACATGAACCCGCTGTCCCAGCCCCATGCGCTTGCGACCATCAGGACGGGCGGTGCCGCATAGCTCGTGAGGACACCACCGATGGAGATGTTCACGAACAAGACCGCCAACGCCGCGTACTTCAATCGAAGCGAAGTGTTCTCAGACAAAATCCGACCATGCAAAAGCAAGGCCGCGACCGTCATCGCGGCAGGTTCGGTGATGAACGAACCCAGCAGCGGCGCCACCCCAAGGCACACGAAGGCGAAACCGGTCGCGCCGGGAAGTGGAATCATCCGGGACAATCCGTTCACGAACCCGGTCGCCACCTGCAAGACTGGACGTGTACCGGCGACGACCATGACCACGAAGACGAAGAGGGGCTCCGTGAAATTCAGGCTCTCGAGATGCGAAATGGCGGCTTTGCTCCCCGACAAGGCGACATGGGCACCGAACAGCAGCATCGCCCAAAACCCAAAGACGACTTCCACTTCTCCCAGCAGATGGAACGTCCCTTCATGCTTGGGGAACCGATGCGAAAGCCTCTCGAAATTGGAGGCAAGGAAAACGTGGAACAAGGCCAATACGAAGAACACCAGAGCGACGATTTGAAGTGGGGTTGCAGTCATGTTCGGCACCTATGTGGGTTCGGATGAATGTCTAAGTGTTGCGAAAATGCCAGAAACTGTTTCTCCTGGTCGGCGACATGGGCCACCGCCAAGACGATTTCATGTGGACCGATTCGTGCGGCTTCTAGCCCGGATGAATTCCCAAGCCACCACGAGTCCGATCAGCCCAATGGATCCGACCAACAACCCCATCCGGTCAAAATCTGGCTGGCGACTGGTGAATACAAGCAGCGCGGTGTACCCTCCGTAGAGCGCCAGGAACAACACGCCTTCCAGCCGCGAGACCTGCCCACCACTCATGAAGACCGGTAGGCACAACAACGCCACCGCCATCATCACCGGAATATCGAATCCCATTGCGACCGGCGACACCGGCATTCCCGCCGGAGCGAGCAAGGACGAACCGCCCAACACGGCCAGGATATTGAAAATATTGCTCCCCACCACGTTGCCGATGGCGATGTCGCGCTCGCCGCGAAGTGTCGCCGCGACGGAGGCGGCGACCTCGGGAAGCGAAGTTCCCGCCGCGACGATGGTGAGTCCGATAACAAGTTCTGACACACCGAAGGACTGCGCGACGGCCACCGCTCCAGCCACAAGGAGCTTGGACCCCGCGACGAGAAGCACAAGGGAAAAACCGATGCCAGCAACCAAGGGAAGAACAGCGGGACGAAGCGGAACATTGGTCACCGCATCCAGGTTCGCGGCAGGAGGCGCATTGCGGCCTTCGCGAACCAACCACCAGGTGAAGCCCACGGCGGCAGCCAAAAGGAATCCGCCTTCCAAGGGTCCGATCCGTCCATCCAATCCGAAGATCCAGACAGAAAGCGAAGCTCCGATCATGATGGGCAGCTCACGACGCAGAAAAGACCGCTGAACCACCAACGGGGCGAAGCAAGCGCTCAAACCAAGGATGAAGAGCACGTTGAAAATGTTGGAGCCCACCACGTTCCCCAATGCGATCTCGGCGTTGCCTTTCCAGGCGGCCGCGATACTCACGGCAAGTTCGGGAGCGGAGGTGCCGAACGCGACCACGGTGAGCCCGATCACCATGGATGATATACCGAGTCCCGCCGCCAGCTTGGAGGCCCAGCGAACCAAAAGGTCTCCACCAGCGACCAGCAAGGCGAATCCCGCGGCGATGTAAAGTGCTGAGATCAAGATTTGCTCCTTTGAGGCATCTAGAAGCAGATAATAAGACCTTTCCTGCGATGTCCCTAAGTTTCCACATTGGGACACAATTAAGACGTTCCGCCCGCCTTCCCCTCCGGCTGAAGTATCCGCACAAAGAACACTCCCCGCAGCAATGCTGCGATGCATTTGTTTGGTCAGCCATTTTGGGGTTTACGAAGCAATCTTGGCACCATAGGTGCCCCGCCAAACATTGGAACGCGCAGCGGTCGAGGAATCTACCCAACCCCCCAATAGAATGGTCGATTTGACAGAAATCGACGACCGCTTACATTCATTCTTTCCCCCCTGATTCAATTTTCCTCGCGAGAAAGTCGCCCCGATGCATTTCCTCCTTAGCTTGATCTTGATCGGATTCGCGGCGCCTGATGAAGAGGTGGTCGACGTCGCAAACGGCGTTGCGTTCAGCATGGGAATGGGGATCGTGGCGCTCGGGGAAAACCGGTTGGATCGGGACGCCGATGGCCTGTTTGGCATACCCATGGAAATCTCGATGGTGCAGCACGACCATCGAGTTTGGCTGGGTGCGGGCCTTTCGTGGATGTTCGGCACCAGCGCCATCGCCACGGATTCACGGAATGTGAACGCGCACATCTTCGGGCTACATGGCGACTTGGCATGCAGCGTCCTCGCCTTCGCGTACGCCGACTTCAAATTGGGCATCGGGGCCGCGCTGCGCTACGCATCCGTCGAACGCGAGGATTGGTCCGGCGGATACTGGGAAACCTCAGACAGATTCTATCCCGGAGGGCACCAAAACAAGTTTCTGGCGAATGGACGCTTTTTCGCAAGCCTTCTGCTCCATTCTCCAGGAGGCAGCGGAGGACTCGAACTCATCCCGTTGAGGATCGAGTACGGCCCCTCGATGGCAAAATTCGCACCAGCTCTTTCCTTCAGCAAATTCTTGTAGCGCGCGTCCTCAATCTTCCAGATACGCACCGATTCCCATTTCCAGAAGTTCGCGGGAAGGGCGGCAATCGGTAGACAGAATCTGCCCGGTCCGGTTTTTGGCAACCGAGGTGCATCCCCCGCCGCAGGCCAACGCCTGGGCGCATTCGCGGCAATCGGAAAGCGATACCGTGTCGCGCTCCTGCCATTGCCCCACGACTTCGCGATCGAGCCTGGCCTCGGGCCAGAACGTGCCCAATTCCTCGCCGGGCTTCCCCACGGTGGCGGTGCAGGCGAAAATGCGCCCCCGGTAGTCGAATGCCCATTCTGTCTTGGTTCCGGTACATGCGTCGAACAGAGGCTTGGGCAATTCGCCGTGTTCCAACAGGAATTTGCTGACGGAGAACGCCGGACGGTGGTATTCCAGGAATTCGGGATGATCCTTCACCAAGTGCAGAAGGTCTTCGGCAAGCTCCACGCGTGAGTACAGAGGGCCTTTGCCGCCTGCGGCGTGGCAGGAATGCAGTTCGTAGTTGCGACCCAACTGGGTCTTGAACCGGGGGTTGGAGGTCCAGCCGCGCTCCTTGGCGATGCGGGCCAGTTCGGGCAGCAGCGGCAGATTCTGTCGATCGACGACCGATCGCAGGTTCACGGTGTGGCCCGCCGCCAACACCGCGTCGATGCCGTCGGCGATGGTCGCGAAGGTGGCCTTTCCGCCCGCCAAAAAGCGTCGTGCGTCGTGCGATTCGGGCGGACCATCCAGCGTGACCTGGATTTCGCGGATCTTGGCCAAGGCCAAGGTGGGCAGGTATTCCACCAAGCTGTGCCCGTTGGTGACCACCGCCACCTCCAGGTTCGCGGCAGCGGCACGGCGGAGGAATCCGGCGATGCGTTCCCGCGGTGCGTCGCCGGGCAACAGAGGCTCGCCGCCAAAAAGTGTCAGGTACTTGCGGCGACCGGCGAATTCCTTGGCGACATGCGCGTAGAATGTGTCGAGGATCTCGTCGGTGAGGCTTTGCGGCTTGACGCCGTAATCTTCCTGAAAGCAATAGTCGCAGCGGAAGTTGCAGCCGTACCACGGCACGAAGAAGATCTGGACTTCGTCCGATTCGCGGGTGTCCAGGAAGTCCAGATAGGCGCGTTTCCAGCGCTTGTTCTCGTCGTCAGGATCTGTCAGATATCCTTTGGCGGCCCATTCCGTCGGGTCGGCGGGGATTTCGCCCGTCAGCAGGGGCCGTGCAGATTCCTCGTCCAGAAGATCCGCGTTCCCCGACAAAAGGTTCACAACGAACGGGGTGTTGCGCCCCTTGGTGCGACCGACGATGTTGTGCTTGGACCATTGCATGAATCATTTCCTCGATAGGTCAAAAACTGGCATCAAACGCGCCAGCGACCGAAGCCCGGCAGGGCCGGGACCCCGCCAGGGTAAACAAACGTAGGGGCGGTTCACGAACCACCCCTACGACGGATTGCACCATGGATTCGGACGACCCTGCGGAGGCCCGGTTCACGAGGGCGCGGTCCGCGGCAAAAGCCGCGGGGGCGCCCAATCTCAAAACCTTCGTTTCGAGCGAGAAAGATGCAGACGACCGGTGGAGGAATCCCCGAGTCGCGGGAGGCGTCCTTCCAGGATATCCCATTCCGCATCGCGAAATGGGCCCATTGGGGACGTCGACCAAAACGAGTGGGGCCTCCAACGGAAGAATGCGCTTTCGCAGCCGGAACGAATCAGTCGTGGCAGCCCGCGACGATGGTCGAGACCTTCGCACAGCACTGTGCCACGGGCGCACAGCATTCCTTCTTGCGGATCAAGGACTTCATGGATCCTCCTTTCGTGATGGACATTTTCTGACTTATCCGCCGCAGCAGCGGCGGAGCTTGGGTTTCCACCCTTGGAGGGTGAAACTCGAAACCTCGATGCGGCCTTTGGCGTAGGGGGCCGATTCCTCGAGGACGGACAGATCCTGCAAGCCCGCCTCGTGGACGGTCTTCAGGTAGACTTCGCGGGTGTCGGCACCGGCCCAGCACTCGGCGACCGCTTCCGGATCATGACGGAATTCGTCGGGAACGGTTTCGCTCGAGTAGATGTCGGACACCACGAACCGTCCGCCGGGCTTCAGTATGCGTTCGATTTCCGTCCACACCTTGGCTTTGTCCTTGGCGTGGTTCAAGACGCAATTGGAAATCACGACGTCGACGGACATGGAAGGGATGGGCAGGTTTTCCAGTTCGGCCTTTTCGAACCGAACATTGGAGTACCCCAAACGTTGGGCGGTCGCACGTGCTTTTTCGAGCATTCCATCGGAGATGTCGATTCCCCACACCAGACCGTCGGAGCCCACGTCGTCGGCAAGACGCATCGCATCGGTGCCACGCCCGGAGCCCAGATCCACACAGACTTCGCCACGGAAGGGT
>JBDKGS010000009.1:0-37307 GCA_039798065.1 Fibrobacterota bacterium
TTCGGCCGGGATCGCCGTCCGCTTCCGCGGCTCCCCCGTCGTGGATCTGGACGTGGACCTTGCCGGCCCCAGCGGACAGATTCTGGGCACAGGAAGGACCGATACCGCGGGATTCGCAGCTGTGCATTCGACCACGGTTCCCGCCGCGACGAATTCATCGTGGTCGCGCTGGAGCCTGCGTCCGCGTTTGGACCTGCGGCCGGCCGCCGAACTGGGGTTGATGGTCCGCATCGTTTCCTCCTCCGTCAGAATCCGTCTGGAATGGGCGGGGTCGGCGCGCCAGGAAACCAAGGATCTGGTCAAAAACCGTCTGGCCGCTCTGGGTTGGACATTGGACCCGTACAAGGGGGCCGGCTTGAAGGCGCAATTGTTCGAGAGCGCCAAAGGCGAAGTCGCGGGGTTCTCGGAAACGCTGAAACGCAGGGAAGTCAAATTGGTGCTGACTCGCGGCGCGGCGCGGATCGAGGCCACCGGATTGGGCACCGGGTCCACCGACGCCAAGGCCGTCGAGAACGCCATCAACAAGATTTCCTTCTCGCCCCAGGCGCTGGGCGATCTGCTTTCCGGAAAGTGATCGACGCGCCATCGGTCGCACGACTCTAACTTTCCGAGCCGCATGATCCGGCTCGCTCCCATCTGGGCATCGTCCAACGCTTCGTCCTGGAGACGCCATGCGTTGTGGGCACTGGTCGCGGCCCTGGCGGAAGCGGGAATCGGATTCTGGATGCGCAGGATCGCCACGCTGCCGGATGCCACCCTTGACGGAATCCGTCTTTGGATGGCGGGACTGGGCGCGTTGCTGGCGGCTCGCGTGTTTTATTCCTGGCGGCGCGACACCTGGCGCGAACGGTGCGCGCTGGACGCGGGCAGGCGCTTCCACGACCGGCTGTGGACCGCGTCGGAGAAGGCACCTGCCGGATTGGACAATTCCTGGCTGGGCCGGGAAGGACGCGAATGGATCGAGTCGGGAACGCGGGCTGCGGCGGAGATGCGCACGGCCGTGGCCACCATGGCGATTTTGCTACCCGCCTTGCTGTGGCTGGCTCCGTGGCTGGCCGTATCGGTGGCGCTGTTCGCGGCGGGATTGGGATGGGTCGCCCAGCGGCGCTCCAAGGCAGGAAAAGGGATTGCCGAGCAGGAACGCACCGAGGCGCAGCACGAAGCCAGATTCCAGGACTGGGCCTGGAGAGCCATGCCCGAGGCCACAGGGTCGGGCCTTGGGCCTGCGATTTCACACACGGTCCGCGATCTCGACTCCTCGCATACTACCCGCAGGATGAAGCGAATGGCGGCCTTGATGTCGTGGGGAGCCCTTGGTGAAACCGCGGCGCATCTGGGTGGCTGGAGCCTGGCGGCGATTTCGTTGGCGGCCTGGAAATTTGGTTGGATGCCCGCCGGCAATCTCGTGGCTTTCCTGGGCGTTTCGCTTCTGGCCTACCGACCGGTTCGCGAAGCCGGACGACTGGCTCCGCAGATCCAACGCGCCGGACAGGTATGGGAACGATTGAGCCAGTTCGAACAGCGCACGACGGATTCTGTCGCGACCGGAAACGCGCGGCTGGTGGTCGAGGGAATGTCGGCAGGATGGGATCCGGTGCGTCCTGTCCTGGAAAACCTCTCGATCACGCTCGAGCCCGGATCGATCGCCGTCGCGATCGGACCCAACGGCTGCGGCAAATCGACCTTCCTCGCCGCCTTGGCCGGAAACTGTCCTCACGTCGCGTTGCGGGCCACCCTGCCCGGCCCCAGGCGATGGATGGCACAGGAACCGGTCCTGCCCCCGCTCGCACCCGCGGCTTGGATAGGCGAGCCTCGCGGCGAAACATTGGAATTGCTGTTCCCCGATGGACTTCCCCTGGAACTCGAATGGAACTCGCTGCTCCCCGATGGCGGTCAGAAATTGTCTCGTGGCCAACGGTCCAGATTGGCGCTTTTGGCCGTCGCTTCGGAACCGACGGGCACCTGGCTCCTGGACGAGCCGATGTCGGCGCTTCCCGCCGACCAGCGACGTCAAATTCTGACTTGCCTGTTGGCGTCGCGAGATCGGGCGATCGTGCTGCTCGCCGAGCCAGTCCTGCCCGATGGTTTGGAGGAGGTCGCGCTCGTCTGGGGACCGGCGCCGGGCCAAGGCGGACCGCGAATCGTATTGGCGAAACTCGCATGACGGCCTTTCTGTTCTGGTACAGAGGTGAACTCCTGGCCGGATGGGGACTCTTGGCCGCGGCCTACTTGTGGCCTGCCCGTGGCTGCACATGGTCCTTCCCTCTTTTGATCGCAGGTATCGGGTTGCGCCTTTGGGCGCGCCGACACATCGGCCCGCACAGTCGCGGACGGAATCTGGAATGTCCGGAGCGCAGCGTCGCCGGACCTTACAGGTTCACGCGGCACCCGCTGTACGTGGCGAATCTCCTGGTGGCGCTTTCCATCGCGCTTTCGCTGGCTGGAGCAAGTCGGCAAGCGGTGGCGATCATGTTCGTTCCGATCGCCCTTTACGCCTGGCTCGCGCACGCCGAAAATCGGTTTGTCGCCGCGTCCAACGCGCCGCCGCGCAACGGATCGCACGACCGAATTTCGGGGAAGTGGCGTTCGGAGTGGGCGTCCACCCTGCCCCAGGTCGCTCTGTGGATCGCATTGCAATTTCTGGCGCGCCCATGAGCGGATTCGATCCGCCCGCGTGGTACCGCAACCTTGGACGGATTCTGACACCGTGTTTCCGGTTGGCGGGATCGCCGCGCGTGGGACCGTGGCCATCAACCCAGCATGGCGCGACATGGATCCACGCAGCATCACTTGGTGAACTCAAAGGCGTCCTGCGCCTCATGGAAGCGCTCCCGACGAGACACCCCTTGTTCCTGACCAGCTCGACAAATTCCGGATTGGAGCTGCTCCGCCGGGAAGCCCCGCGCCACCCCAGCTCGATCCTGCCCCTCGATTCGCCGTCGGTCGGCGCCGAATTCCTGGAGACGATCGCTCCCTCCAGCGCGGTGTTCTTCGAATCCGAAGCTTGGCCGTGCCTGCTCGCCGAGTCGGCTCGTCGCGAAATCCCCGTCGCGTTCGTGGCCCTGCGCACCGGCCGGACGTCGATGCAAAGGTGGATGCGGTTCACCGAACGGTTCCCCGGCTGGACAGATTCCGTCACAACGGTCTGGACCGACGGCTCGAGCGCGCCTGAACCGCTTTCGGCGATGGGCTTTCCCGACGTCCGACCAGGGCGTTCCCTGAAATGGGCGGGCTGGTCGCCATCGGAACCCTCGCCCGATTCGCATCGCCGCGCCGCGATCTCCATCCATCCGCGGGATCTGCCGGAAATTGCGCGCATGATGCGACAGGATCCGACTCGAGGTTGGCTGTTGTTCCCGCGTCGCCTCTGGTTGCGCCACCCGTTGCGCGTTCTGGCCCGTCTGCTCGGATTCGGCATCGCCACCAATGCATCTGTGCTGCCGGGCCAAGCCTGGATCGCGCCCCGATTCGGCCTGGTTCGCGAACAGCTGTCGACCTGCCCCTGGGTGTGGGTAGCCGAAGCGCACGACACGGAAGAGCCGTTCATGCTTGGCGCAAGGGAAGCGTGGACGGGATCGCCGCGCAGGAAAGTGGAAGACAAGGGGATATCCGCGAACCACACCCGGACAGAAATCGTCAATTGGATCCTGGACCGGAAACCTGGGCGGAATCCATGAAAAAAGGGGAGGCTTGCGGCCTCCCCTTCGTCGTTTCACGATCTTAGACGGAACCCGTCACTTGGTGTCGCGGTGCCATCCCAGTTTCCACACCAGGTTGCGGAACATTTTGCGGCCTTCGCCGTCGTCGACGTTCACCACGGCGCGGAACAGGTAGACTCCCGAAGCCGCGAACTTGCCGTCGGGTCCGGTGCCGTTCCAGGCGATCCACACGTCGCGCATGGCGTCCTTCTGGATCTTGTCTTCCGTCCACAGCTTCATCAGCGGATCGAGGTCGATCTGGCGGACCGCCGTGCCGATGTTGTCGTAGATGATGAGCCGACCTTGCAAGGGCCGGTTCAGACGGATTTTGACACCCAGCAGATGGCCCGCGGGATTCTTCGACGCGCCACCGGTCGTGGGATTGCCCGCCTCGACGCCTTCCACGCGATGCCAACCCGCCAACGGATCGGTTGCCAGAGAATCCTTGGGGTCGCGGACCAGGAGTTCCACCGCCGGGGTCGTCGGAGGGGGTTCGACCCAGACGACCGATCCCGGGTTCTTGGAGCTGTTGACCAGCACGCCGTTGGGCCAGCTCTGCATGTCGAGCTGAGCGGGCCGCAACCCGAACGCGATGGGAACCCAACGCGATTGGGTACCGACGAAATTCGGCACCGCGTCGACCACGCGGGAACTCTTCGTCAACCGGACGGAATCCGTCTTGCGGATGCGCGAGTCCCAGAGCGTGTCGACGACCATCGACAACGTCTTCTTGTCGACGGAAAGCGTCCAGGTTCTCCAAGGAGCCAGCGGGCTCGAAATCGACGAGGTTCCCACCTGGACGAACGCCAGTTCGGGAGCGCCGAGAGGGCCGCCTTCCCAAGGTTCGGACAGTCCGACCACCAGGGTATCCTGCGCGATTTCAGGAAGCGAATACCGGTATTTCGCCCAGGTCAGGCTGGGGGGAACCCCGTCCAACAGCGGCATGGTCCGCTGCGATCCGTTCTTGGCAGCCGATGCGTCGCATCCTCCGATCAGGCATCCCGTGGAACCGAGGGCGAACGGTTGCGACAAAGCGCCGGTCCAAGCCCCGTCCTTGAAGGACAATACCGATGCCGCAACGGTTCTGCGATCGAGCGCATTCCCCGAAGAGTCCGGCCAAGCGAGTTGGAAGCTCGCGACTCCCGCGACCGCCGATGACGGAACCTGTCGAGTCAGACGGATTTCGACGTCCGTGGCGCGGCCTGTCCCTTGCGGATCGGATAGGGTCGCGACCATGGATGGAATGCCGTATTCGACCGGCGCCCAAGGCGAGGTGGTCCCCACCTTGGTTCCCGCCGCATCCTTCACCGCTCCGGCGCGCACGCCCGCCGCCAAACGCAGCGAATCCCAGCCGTCGCGGGCACCGCTGGCGGTATCGATCTCAAGGACGGCTTCGAGTCCCGTGGTGGACAGCTTGGCAACGGCGTGGTTCACCGGGCCACCGGGCAGGGCGGCACCCCACTCCAGCCAAGGCGCCGACGGATTGACCGATTGCAGCGGCTCGCTGAAGGTCGCGCGGATCGTGTCGCGGGCGCCACCGAACGAATAGATCGCCTTCACCAGCATGGGCGCGACGCTGTCGACCAGAGCCCAGCTCACAAGGACATTTCCTGTCGCATCGCGGAAGACCACGCTGCAGCTTCCACGACAGGAAGTGGCACCCTTTTCGAACCACTTGTCGGCACCCGGACGGACACCGAACGAACCCGCCCCCGGCACCACGGGCCAAATCCTGGTCGCCGCGTTACCGGCAGGATCGTTCCAATTCACCGTCGCCGTGACCGCCGTGGCCAGGGTCCCGCGAACCGCCACGCGCATGGAGTCGGCACGGCCATCGCCATCGGCGTCGAACAGATAAGCCCGGCCGCTGGGCGTGATCACCAGAGGCACCCAACGGCTGGACTGGCCGACAGCCACCGAGCCGTCGGAAATGGCAACGCCATAGCGCGCCCAACGGGCGTCGTCGCCGATCGATCCCGATGGCACGACCAAGCTAACGTTGTTGCCTCCGGAGATGGGGTTCTGCGGGGCCACCTGGGCCGCCGACAACATGGTCGCCGTGGCGGATGCGCTGTCCTTGCCCAGCATGAGCCAGGCGCCGTTGGCAGCCGAGGCAAGGGCTTCGGAACCGGTAACGACCACCGTATCCGGTGAACCCTCTTCGAATCCGTAGACCAGCTTCGCCACAACCGCCACCGGAGCGGCGGAATCGACCACCTTGGCGCGGTAGCTGTTCACATCCGCACCGATCTGCAGCCATCCCGCGTCGTCGGTGACCGTTGCGGTCCCCAGCGGTGCCGCGCCCGTGACAGGACCTGTCCACGATTTGCCGTCGGCGGATTTTGTCAATGCACCCACCGTGGCGGCCTTGCCGCTCCAGATCAGTCCGAACCCGGTCGGTGTCGGAGCTCCCGAACCCGATCGTGTGAGCCGGTAGGCGACGCTGTCGATGGATCCGTCGCCATCGCGATCCCACACCACCACGCGGATGTTCTGGGTTCCGTACACGACCGGCACCAGTTTGGATGCCGCTCCCGGAGCGTTTCCTTGGGCGTCCTTCGCCGATGGCCCGAGCCTGACGGAATCCGCACCCGTCCAGGTCGATGGATTCACCAGGATCATCATCTTGTTGTTGGAGACCAGATCGGTTCCCGAACCGAAAGACTCTCCTGCCTTGGTCTTCACCAGGATCGCTCCGGCCCTGACGAGGTTTTCTGAGGCCGTCACGTACAAGGTGTCCGGGCCCGTGGCGGGACCGTACCTGTACAAGGCCGAGTCGATCGCGACGGGCGCAACGGAGTCTTCGGCCGCCGCACGGTACGAGACGGAGTCCGTCCCGATCCGGATCCAACCGATGTCCGTGGCCGCGGCGGAAGTGCCCAGCGCGAAGGGTCCGATCGGGCCCGACCAGCTCAGCAGGTCGGCCGAGCGGACCAGCGAGGCGGTAGTCAAGATTTGTCCGTTCCAGCGAACCCCGAAGGATGTCGGCACAGGAACACCCGTGGCGGTTCTTGTCAGTTCGACGACTGTGCTGTCGGCCCTGCCGTCCTGGTCGCGATCGAAGACCTTGACCCGGATGGGCTGCGGTCCGTATTGGATGAGCACCCAGGGAGATACCGCGCCCGGAGTGTTGCCCGCCCGGTCGACAGCCCATGCCCGCAGGCGGAGCGAATCACCCGCCACCGCACCGGGAGCGACCAGCATCTTCACGGTGCCCGCGATGGAGGAATCCACGGCTCCACCGACGATCAAGGTGCCGAGACCACCCACGGTGCCGACCACCTTCTGGGCGAACCAGCCCTCGGCGACGGCGCTTCCTTTCACGACAGATTCCGACACATTGACCACTAGAGTATCGGTTGTGGCGCCAAAGCGATAAGCGGCGGTGATCGCCACTGCATCGACCGAGTCGACCAGCGGGAATTTGCGCGAGGTACCGGCCTGGAACGCTTCGATGCGGCACCCCTGGCAGTAGGTCGCGTTGCCCAGGATCCCCGAAGGGAGCTTCAAGCCGGTCGTGATGCCGGACGGCGTCTTGATCGAAACGATGGTGTCCGCTCCTGTCGCTGTCTTCCACTGCACCCTAACAGAATCTGTCAGAGAGAGATCGCCCTTGGACGCGATCCCCACCGAATCGGGAGCACCGTCGCCGTTCATGTCCAGCATCCAGGCCTTGGCGACGGAATTCGTCTGCACAGGCACCCACTTGGAGACGGCCCCCGGCGCGTTGCCGACCGCGTCGCCAGCCCAGCCTCCAAGTCGCAGCGAATCGCCCGCGACGTACGGGTTCGATGCCGGATCGAACACCAGCACGAACCTCGATCCATCGCCGAGGCTCGAGGCCTCTCCAACCGTCGGTCGCGGCGCGGTGGCGGCTCCCAGGATCGCCCAGGAGGCCAAAGCCGCTGGAGCGCTGGCATTTTTTGTCACGGGTTCGCTGGCCCACACGAAAAGCGAATCCTGACCGGTGCCCGATTCGTCGTATTTGAGGTAGGCGGAATCGGCGACCGCCGCGATCCCGTCGACCAGCTTGATGGGGTTGAAGATGGAAAGCCCCGTGGGCGTCGTGTGCACCACCCCAAGGCTGTCGGCTTTCTGGCCCACCGGAAGGCGGGTGCGTTCGCCCCAAACCTTACCCGCAAGAGGCGCGACTACGATGGAATCGGAGACCTTGCGAACCTGCGCGGCGGTGGGTTGGACGGAATCCTTCTTGCCCGCGGCGGTGAACCACACCAGGTGGTAATCGGGATTGTCGGCGAAAATGGGGCGAGGGGTCACCAGCCGGATCGAATCGGCCACGCCGTCGCCGTTGGCATCCAAGACAGTTCCTGTCACCACCGACGACCCGTAGGTCTTGGTGAAGGAGATGGCGTACAGCGAATCGCCCAGTCGCGACTCGACCCTGACCGTGTACACGCCGGGCCACATGAGCTGCGGTTCGAGCTTGAGCTTGTTCGAATCGAGCTGGATTGTCCCCTGGTTGTAGGCCAGGTTGCCGTTGAATATCGAAGTGTCCGTGTTGTAGATGGAATAGAGGTCGGAGCCATCGGGACCCACGAAGACCATCCTGCCGTTGGTCTTCTCCCACGGGATCACCTTGCCGTTGGTGAGGTCGGCGCACGACGGGACGTAGTTGGTCGTTTTCTGTCCCTCGATGAGCACAGTGATCTTGCCGGCCGACACGGTGGGCGTGGCGCGGTACTTCCACGAAGGCTGCAGATCCATGGTGGTGCGGATGTTGATGTTCGAACCGTTGGTCTGGCGCTCGCAGTAGAAGATGTCGAACGGATACACGCTGCCGTCGCGAAGACGCAATCTGTCCAGATTCACATTCGCGGATTCCGGAGCATGCGTTCCGCCCAGGTCCACCGCCAACTTGTTGTTGATGAACACCCACACGTCGTCGTCGCCGCGGAATTCGAACTTGAGCCCCGGCGTGTACTCGAAGGCGGCGTGGCCGTGCAAGCAGAACATGAAGTTGTGCTGCACGTTCAACGCATCGCTCATGAGGGACATTCCACGCAGATCGCGGATGGTGTCCAGCGGAAAGAAGCTCGAACTCTTGTAGTTGTAGTAGCCGCTGTCGGATGGTTTGCGGGACAGCGGAAGTTCCAGGCACGAATGACCGATGGCGACTCCGGGGACCGCGGCGCGCAAGGCGGTGGTATCGAACCAGTTGCCAGGATTTGACGCACCTTTGTTGACCGCGTCGTTGAGGCCACCCTTTTGGTAGCCGGAGTCCTTGCCGGTCCAGATCGGCAATCCCGCCGCGCTCAGGTAGGTCTGGACCATCCCCTTCGCCAGTCCCGAACTCGCCGAGCCGGTGTTGTCGGCCGTGCCACCCACCTGGAATGCGGGATTGGCTCCAGCGCCGGCTGCGGTCGCCGTGGCGCGCCCCTTGAAATCGAAGGCTTCCATCACCAGACGGATCGTGTCAATCGAGCAATCCTTGAGGGACGGCGTCGCCGTGGTGGTCGCCGCAACGCGGTTGCCCGCCGCATCGCGGGTCTGGATGTAGACCTCTCCCTTGGCATTGATGGCCGTGGCGGGAATTGTCACCCAGTTCGCGCGTTGCCGGAATTGGACGCCCAAGCTGCCGTAGCTGGAGTCTTCGAAGGAATGTCCGATCAGCACCTTGGTGGGCTTGGAGTACAACGGGTACTTGTACCAACCGCAGCTCTGGGTGGGCCGCATCACGTGGATGCTGTTGTCGCTTTCCCAAAGCAGCCTGGGCGTACCCGGCTTCCAGGGGTTTTGGACAAAAATTGTGTATGATGGTGTCGGCAGGGTCCCGGTCCCCGACACCGCCGCGCCGCCAGCTTCGGATGGGATGTAGTAGTGGCTGCCCCCGTCGTTTGGCACCACGAACGGCATGACCACGGCCTGTTCCACCCCCGACGAATCGAAGTAGCTGCTGCTGCCCACCGATTTCTTGAAGCGGATGCTCCCCGAGGGGACACCCAAGGTCTTGAGGTAGCGGAGGTCGGCCACCAGCCAGTCGGAATTTGTCGAAGGGTACAGAGGGATGTTCTGGCCGTTGAATTCGACCACCGGATTGCTGCCCGGCCATGGATTCCTGAGGTAGACAAGGGCGTAGCGTGTGCTGTACGGATTGTAGCCAAGGCACTTCACGCCGGTGGGGTTGGACCCGGGAAGGCTGGTTGTCGTTCCCCACATCAGCCACAACGTGTCCGCTTGCAGCGTGTCCAGACATTTGTCGATGTTGCCCATGGGGGGCGACCCGGTGCCCCGCTGGTTCAACAGTTCGGTGATCGACTGGCCCGGACTCGTGTGGAGCTTGGGGACGGCGGTGTCGTGGCCGGTTCTGAAGACCACCACCCCGTTGGTGTCGGGGAAGACGATGGAATCCTTCTGGCTGACCGGGTCGCGGTACTGGTAGCTGACTTGGCCGGCGGGGAGAACCCGACTGGTGTCGTGAACGGCGGTGTAATGGCTGTCGTTTTGCCACCAACCGCGCGTGTACGTGGTGTTGAACCGGATTCGGCCTTGGGAATAGTCTTCGACCGAGAAATTCGGGAGCGAATACCACCACGACTTCTTGAGCGAGGTGTAGATGTTGGTCCGGACCGGAGCGGGAGGGCCCCCTCCCTTGTAGATGATCTCCGGAGAAGGCATCCCAACCTTGAGGTTGATGACGGTATCTGTCTGGGCCTCCCACCAATCGACAAGCACCATCAATGTCTTCTGGGCCTGCACAGGAGCTCCAGCCAGAAGAAACATCGCCACCAGGATCAAGTTCGATTTGCGGCCGACGCGTAAGCCCGTTCGGATGGACGCCATGAAAAACCCCTTGTCACAGGAGACACCGGTAATAGCCAGACTCCACAACTTATGGGCACCATGCCTCTTTCCGCTGTCGGATTGGGCGATCAGGCACCGGGAATCGTACTCGAGATCAAAAACCCGCCCAGGGACGAAACTCAAAAACCTCTAAATCACCAAAGGGTCGGATTCCGTCGGAGTTGCTCCAGAATCGTCAGATTCGATCAGCGACCGGCTCCGCCAGAAACCGGCGGAACGTGCCTGGATCACATTGCGCGAGAATCCAGTCGGAAAATCATTTAGCTTTGATCCACAGCCCTGTTCGACAAAAGTTGGTCGCGCCCGCCATAAAGGCATTGGCGGATCGCGAACCAACCGGCGTCATCCCGTGCCGTGAGACTAGGTGCCTCTCCCCTTTCCCTACTTCCTTCAGAAGGATCCGAACTCGCATGAAACCAAAATTCCTCCTCGTGCCGGGCATGCTGCTGCTCGGCGGGTGTGCCGTGAATCCTTGGCTCCCGTACCAGGAAGCGGTTCGCTGCCATCTGGACGACAAGGGCCCCGCCTGCGACAAGTTCTACAAGCAGACGATCAAAGCCGACCCCAAGCTCCGTGGCATCCATGCCTCCTACGCCACCCACCTTCTGCTCCAGGGCAACAAGGAAGAGGCGGCCAAGGAGTTCCAGATCGAGCAGACCAACTACCCGTCGGAATCGACGAAGTCGATCGCTCTGCTGCTCAATCCCACCGCGGCCGTGGCCGCGGCGCCCGAGCCTGTCAAACCCGTCGTCGACACCGCAGCGAAGGCGCCAGCCGCCGCCGCACCCGTCGCGGCCCCTGCCGCCAAGCCGAGCAAGAACTCGAAGAACACCGCAGCCACGAAGGAGTCGAACCGTGCGAAGTAATCTCAGAATCCTGGCTCTCGGCTTTGCTGCTCTGGCCCTCGTCGGTTGCGCACCCAAGGTCTACACCACGGCGGATTTCGAACGCCTCAAGCCCAAGACGGTTCTTGTCCTCCCACCGGAAAACACCACGTCCAACACCGAAGTCCTGCAGAAGTCGTATCCGTTCGTCTTCTCGGAACTCGCCCAGCGCGGCTACTACGCCATCGCTCCGGAACTGGCTCTCCAGCTGTTCCGCGCCAACAAGCTGGAAGACCCGGGTCAGATCAACAGCCTCCCCACCTCCAAGTTCAACGACGTGTTCGGAGTGGACGCCGTGCTGCGCACCAAGGTCACGGAGTGGAGCTCCAAGTACATCGTGATCTCTTCGACGGTGAACGTCGGATTCGACATGGAACTGCTCGACACCAAGACCGGAACCCTGCTGTGGCGCCACAGCCAGACCCTGTCCAAGAGCCCCGACAACAGCAACGGCAATCCGCTTGCCATGTTGATCAACGCGGCGGTCAACGCGGCGCTGACCAAATACGAACCCATCGCCAGCGAAAACGCCCGGTTGATGACTCTCACCATCCCCCAAGGACAATACTATGTCAAGAAGTAAGGTCGTTTGGATCGGAGCGCTCCTGATGCTCGGCGGTTGCGCCAGCCAGGTCCGCGAAAAAGCCGTGGCTCCAACACCGCCGCCGGCAGTTTCTGTCAAGGAAGCCGCCAAGCCGGGATTGCGCCACCGCATCGCCGTCGCGAAGTTCGAAGACAAGACCGGCTCGCAGAACAATCTGTTCGGCTCCGTGAACAACGTCGGCGGCCAAGCTGCCGACGCGCTTGCTTCCCACCTCATCAAGACCGACGAATTCGTGGTGCTCGAACGTCAGAACATGAAGGATCTGGAAAGCGAAAACGCCTTGCAGGGGAACACTTCCCAATTCATCGGCGTTTCGGCATTGATCTTCGGCGCGGTGACGGAACTTGGCAACAAGACCGAATGGGTGGACGCGGGTCTTTCCAAGACCAAGGTCCAGACCGCCCACGCGAAGGTCACGATCCGCCTGGTCGACCCGAAGACCGGCGTGGCGTTCTTCTCGGAATTCGGCGAGGCCGACGCGAAGAACGAAGCCAACCAGACGCTTGGTTTTGGCGGCAAGTCGGGCTACGACGCCACCCTCACCGACAAGGCCGTGAACGCGGCCATCGCCAAGCTGGTGGGGAACATCATGAACAGCCTGCACGCCCTGCCCTGGAAGGCGCCCATTCTGGACGTCCAAGATGGCGTGGTGATGGTCGGAGCTGGCAAGCAGACCGGCCTCAAGGTCGGCGACATGCTGCAGCTGTACAAGCCAGGCAAGCAGGTGAAGAACAAGGCCACGGGTGCGATGGTCGAACTCCCCGGCAAGGTGGTTGGCAAGCTGAAGGTGAACAGCCTTTTCGGCACCGACATCCTTTCCGAAGGCGCTGCCTGCACCGTCGCCCAGTCCACGGAAAACGTGACCACCGATCTCGAAGTCCGAATGGAGCAGACCCCATGAAAAAGCTTCTAGCCATCGTCTCACTTCTCGCTTTCGTCGGATGCGCCGCCCCCCGTACCTCCATCGAAGCCAAGAACGTCTCGGGCACCATGCTTTTCAAAGTGAAGCCCAGCGACGCCGACATCGCCGTCGACGGCCAAGTGATCGGCAAGGCCCGCGAATTCGACGGGTCGAGCAAGGTCGCCAAGGTCGGTCCCGGAAAGCACGTGATCTCGGTCTCCAAACCTGGCTACGTCACCTGGGAATCACGGGTCTACCTGAGCGATTCGCAGGAAATGGTCGAAGTCGATCTCCAGAAAGAGGGGAACTGACATGTCGATGCACAAATGGCTCGCGATTCTCCCGTTCGCCTGTGCCGCGGCGGTCTCCGCTTCGGAAGGCGACTTCATCATCGAAGTCGGCCCCCAGGCCGTCGGTCGCACCATCACTGGTTACCAGTCCCCCATGATGGGCCTGACAGCTTCCGTCCTCTCCGGTTTCAACGACCGGACCGACATCGGCGTCACGGCTTCCGTCGATTTCGCCAAGGAAGAACTGGGCGACGACCACCAGACCTGGACAACCTTGGGAATCCAGAGCTGGTACACCGCGTTCAACGGCGACATCCGTCCCCAAATCGGCGGCTCCGTGGGAATCACCATGGACGGAGACGGCAACGGGATGATGAACCTCACCGGACGCATGCGGGGAGTGATGGAATTGTCCACGCGTTTTCGCCTGTATGCTGGAGCAGCCATCGGCGGCGACATCGGCGACGAAGGCTCGAGCTTCGTCAAGGGCGAATTCGGAGCTCAGTTCCTGAGCTTCTGATGTTCGAGGCTGTCTAGACTCGATCCTCGAGCCGACTCGAAAGAATCGGCTCGAGGATCTTCGGTTCCGTCAAGAAACTGTCGTGCCCCGCCGACCCCGCCAGATGATGACACGCCGCCTGGATACCGGCACGACGGAATCCGTCACCCATCCGGTCGATGTCCTCGGGAGTGAAGAGCAGGTCGTCGCGAAACGACACCAGGTCGATCGGCGCTCGCGCCTTGGAACAGGCCTTGAGCAAATCGCCGCCTCCCCAATCGAACGCCACGTCGAAGGTCATGAGCGCTTCGGCCAATCGCACGTACGACCAGGGATGGTAGCGCTCGCGTGGCCACTCGCGGATCCAGTCGGGATCGGAAGCGGCCAACTCCGCGGGCCCCGAATAGCGCTTGCCGGTACCGAACGACGACAACAGGCCAAGGTACCCGTCGCCGCCCGATTCGATCTCGCGTCTGATATAGGCGCAACCGGCCGCGAAATGCCCGATTCCCGAAAGCGATGGACGCGACGCCGCGGCCACGACCACGGCTCGTTCCAGGGCTTGCGGATGGGACAGCGACCATGTCAACGCCTGAAGTCCACCCAGGCTGCCTCCAACCACCATCTTCCAGCGCGCAACCCCAAGGGTTTGACGCATTCTGTCCTGCGCGGCCACGATGTCCTGCATGGAGATGCATGGAAAGGATGTTCCCCAAGCCGCCGCCCCTGCGGACCGCGGAGTAAACGGACCGGTGCTGCCATCGCTGCCACCCAGCACGTTGGAGCAGACCACCCAGAATTTGTCGGTGTCGATCGCCTTGCCGGGACCGATCAGATCGTCCCACCAGCCGCGTTTTTGGATTCGCCACGGGCGCAACATGCCGGAGGCCTCCGTGTCCAGACCTGCGGCGCATGTGTCGGCCGAAAAGCTGTGGCAGACGAGGATCGCGTTGGACCTGTCGGAATTCGGCGTCCCCCATGTGGAGATCTGCAAAACGACGTCCGTCAGGACGCCACCCAAAACATCCAACGGTTGTTCCGGGGTCGCGACCACGATGGTGCCGCGCTTTGGGTAAATGTCGGATTCTGTCGTCATATCATCCTTGCAAACTACGACGAAGGACGATTCCCGTCACCGGCACGAAGACTCTCGATCCAGGCTCGTCCGATCATTCCGAACATGGCCAAGAGCGCCACCGCAACGAGCAGCATCAACCAGGCGGTCCAACCTGGGGCGGTCCCTTCGCGCAACTCCTGGAAAATCGACAACCCAGCCCTTCCTGCGGCAAACCCGGCGGCGATGCGAGGAAGCCCGCCCAACGCGGTACCGACGATGAACTGGCGCAAGGAGAGTCGGGAGACGGCGAACAACGCGTTGGTCCAGCTGTAGACAAGAACTGGCGAAAGCCGAATGGCCAAGAGCAAGGCGAAGGCGCGCTTGTCGAGAGCGTTCGCGAAAGGAGCCAGCTTGGGGTGCCGTTCGACCCGCTCCCTCACCGAATCCGCGGCGAACCTTCGGACCAGCAGGAAAAACCCGGTGGCGCACAAGGTCATGGTCAACGCGTACGGCACGAAACCCAACCATCCCCACCTCAAGGCCACGGACAGTGCAGCCAAAGAGGACGGGACGACGCCCACGAACATGCCCAACGCCAAGCTCACTCCCAAAAGCAGGTCGAATCCGAGCTCGTGCGGCCAGGTTCGGGAAGCCGCCACCAGAGCTCCTCCAAGGAAGACTCCGATCACGGGACCGAGGCCGAGCAGGCTGGCCAGGACGACTTCGGCTTTGGATGGTTTTGGCATGGCTGGTGGAATAATGCCATCCTAAGGCGGCAACAAGGAAGAATGGATTTGCATGCTGACGGAAAATGGGCAATCGGTGGCGGTCGATGGCCCGGAAGTCCTCTATCTTTCCTCCTTTCAACCAAAGTCCTTTAAGGAGACGCAAGGTGTCGGATTCGTACATCCAGAAATTGTTCGCCGATCGAATCGGTGGAGAGAACTACGGCAAATCCACCGCCATCTACAAGTTCGAGAAGATCAAGCGCGCCAAACGCGCCGCCTTGGCGGACTTCCCCGACCGCAAGCTGATCGACTTCGGCATCGGCGAGAACGACGAAATGGCTCCGGCGCCCGTGCGCGAAGCGATGGGCAAGGAAATCAACAAGCTCGAGAATCGCGGCTACGCCGACAACGGGATCGCCGACTACCAGGAAGCCGCCGCGCGCTACCTCAAGCGCAACTTCGGCGTCGATCTCGATCCGGCCACCCAGATCTGCCATTCCATCGGCTCCAAGCCCGCCTACGCGCTGCTTCCGGCCTGTTTCATCAATCCGGGTGATGTGACCTTGTTCACCATCCCCGGCTACCCCGTGGCCGCCACCTGGACGCGCTACCTGGGCGGCGTGGTGCACAACCTTCCGCTGTTGCCGGAAAATGACTTCTTCCCGGATTTGGACGGGATCCCCGACAGTGTATTGGCCAAGGCCAAAGTGCTGGTGATCAACTACCCCAACAGTCCCAGTGGCAAGGTCGCCACGCGCGCCTTCTACGAGAAGGTCGTGGATTTCGCCAAGAAGAACAACATCGTGGTGGTCCAGGACGCAGCCCACCTTCCTTTCACGCATGGCCAAAAGCCCATGTCGTTCCTGGAGACTCCCGGAGCTTTGGACGTGGGCGTGGAAGTCCATTCCATGAGCAAGGGCTGGCACATGATCGGATGGCGCCTGGGCTTCGTGGCAGGCAACGCCCTCATGGTCAAAGCCTTTGGAGACGTGAAGGACAACAGCGATTCGGGCCAGTTCAAGGCCATCCAGAAGGCCGCCGCCGCCGCGCTGGACGACGACACTTTGTGGCAGAACGCCCAGAAGAAGTACCAGCGCCGACAGGAATTGTTGGTGGCCGAGCTCGAGAAATTGGGCTTCGACATCAAGATGCCCGAAGGCACCTACTTCCTCTACTCGAAGGCACCGAAGGGAATCGTGGGAGGCCCCAGCTTCGCCAACGCCGAGGAAGCCAGCCAATGGTTCATCCGCGAGAAGAGCATAGTGACGGTGCCCTTCGACGACGCGAGCCCGCACCTGCGTTTCTCGGTGACCTACGAAGCGCCGACAGAAATTGACGAGAAGGCCTACATGCGGATGTTCGCCGAACGTCTGGCCGGAACCCAGTTCCAGTTCTGATGGCCCCTCCCAAGCCCTACCTGCCCTCGGCCGCCTTGCGGCGGCTGGTCCGGGGATCTCCCCTGTTGGCTTCCGCGGCGGCGTTGCGCGAATCGGGTGCGCTGTCCTTCCGGACGCGCGCGCTTTCGGCACCCGAAACGCTGCAATTGGAACGACAGGGTTGTGTCTGCCAGGATTGGACGCGGGTAAGGGTGCAGGATGGATTCGATTGCACCGCGGTGCGCGAGACCACCTTCGAAGGCGACGTGTCGCTCGCGAAATTCTCGGGCACCGTCATGCTACCTGGCCACGTGAGCCTGTCCACCGGAATCCGTCGCGCCCATATCCGCGATGCCGTGATCGGGAACTGCTGCATCCACGATGTCGGGCTCATCGCCCGACAGGTTTTGCAGGATGCCGTGGTGATCTTTCGGGTGGGTTCGCTGGTCGCCTCGGCCACATCCACCTTCGCCACCGGCGTGAAGGTGCAAGTGGGCCTGGAAACAGGCGGGCGCGAAGTGCCGTTGTTCGCGGAAATGGACATGGAGCTGGCCACTTGGCTTGCGACAAATCCTGGCGACGGCCCCGAGCGAAAGGCCTTCGACGAGGCGCTCCAGCAGCACCTCGAAAGCGTGCGCCACGCAGCGGGATTCGTGGGCGAGGGTGCGCTCATCTGCAACACCGCCACGGTGCGCAACGCCTGGATCGGGCCCCATTCCAGAATCGACGGCGCACAGCTGGTGCGCGACGTGGCGATCCTATCCAGCATCGACGCGCCCACCCAGGTCCGCGACGGCGTGGTGATCGAGCACGCTGTTTTGCAACCGGGCGTGCAAGTGCGCACCATGGCTGTGGTGCGAAAGGCTCTCTTCTGCGAAGCTTCGGGAGCTTCCCGACACGCCAAGATCCTGGACGCCATCATTGGATCCAACACCGAGATCCAGGAAGGCGAAGTCACCAGCACGCTCCTGGGGCCGCTGGTGGGATTCCACCATCAATCGCTCCTGATCGCCTGCATCTGGCCCGAAGGCCGCGGCAACGTGGGCCATGGCGCCGCGCTGGGCTCCAACCACACGGGACGCCGCGCCGACCAGGAACTGTGGCCCGGCGAAGGCCTGTTCTTCGGACTTTGCAGCCAGGTCAAGTTCCCGGCCAACTTCTCCGAATCGCCTTGGACCTTGATCGCGACAGGAACTGTCGTGCCGCCGGGCAGACTGCGCCTGCCATTCTCGCTTTTGCGTTCGCATGCCGGACAGGAATCGCCGCGCGTCCAACCGGGATGGATGTGGATGCACAACGCCTACGCGCTGGAACGCGCGGAATTGAAACTCGCCTCCCGCGACCGCACCCGCGCCAAGACCTGCCAGCGTCCGCTCCTGCATCTGGGCGTGCTCCGATTGGTGCAGGAAGCCCGCGCCGCGCTGCTGGCCGTGTCCGGCTCGGACTCGTGGGATTCCAAGTCGCTTCCAGCGCTGGGCATGTCGTGGATGTCGGAATCCGACCGCAAGGAAGGCGTATCGGCGTACACCGAATGCCTGACCCTGGCCGCGTTGCGGACCGTGCTCGCGGATGTCGAAGGCGAGACCCTCGACTGGGCCCGTCAATTTCTGTCCGAAGAATTCCCGAACCTGGATCGCAACGCCCTGATTTCGCGTCTGCCCGGGCTCGAACGCCTGTGGCTTCGGCGCGTCCGCCACAGCCGAGGGCGCGACGACAAGCGAGGCGAGGAAGTGTTCGACGACTACGCCTCGGTGCACCCCGCGGCCAAGGACGACGAGACGGTCCGATCGGCCATGCTTCGCGCCCGGGAGACCGCTCGTCAGATCCGGGAGCTCGTCCGTGCCTGAGGTGCGGCCTGCGAACGGATTCCGCGGAGGGGCTCTCCTGCGGTTCGGGGTTGTCACCTCGACGATGGACGTCGCCAAGTCGCAACCCGCGTCGACGGATTTTGTCACCGTCGTGGCGGAATCGCAGACTGCCGGACGAGGTCGCTACGAGCGCACCTGGATGTCGCCCGCCACCGGCGGCGTGTACCTCACCGTCCGCATCCCGTGGAACCGCCCCATCCAGCAGGCTCCGCTGGTTTCTGTCGCCGCCGCGATCGCCCTCGCTCGCGTCGCGGGCGAAATCGGTTGCGGCGATGTCGTGCTGAAATGGCCCAACGATCTCCTGGTCGGTGGCCGCAAGGCGGCGGGAATCCTCGCCGAGATGTCCACCACTCCCGACGGATCCTGTCTGCTGGTGGGCGTGGGCATCAACGTCTCGATCCCCGCCGACACCCTCGCCAAGGTGGGCCAACCCGCCGTTTCGCTGTCCCAGGCTTGCGGAAACCCGCTCGACCCGGAGCAGATTCTGTCAAACTTCCTGTCGCACTGGTCTAGCTTGGACACCACCCTCGAAACGGAAGGCTTCGGCCCACTGGCTCGCGAGTTCCGTCGATCGACCGATCTGCCTGGACGCAGATTCCGGCTGTCCTCGGGAACAGCCGAGGTGGATGTGGAGGTCCGCGACATCCGCGACGACGGCTCGCTGGAGGTGCAGTATTTGTCTTCCGGCGAAATCGCGGCGGTCTTCGGCGGCGAGCTTCTTCCGTTGGGAGGCCCATGAAGTCTCTTTCCTCCATCTCCGCGATGCTTCTCGCCCTCCATTCGTTCGCCGTCGGGCTTCCTTCCGATGCCCTCCTCGACAGCCTTTCAGTGGCGGCCACCGAGCAGGAGCGCAACGAAAAGCTCGGAGATCGCGACGAGACCGAATCGCTTCTGGAGCGGCTTGCGCGGCAGCGCCTGGTCTCCGACTCGGCCCCCGAGCACCCCAAGCGGATTTTGGATCAAATTGACCAAGCCAGATCCCAACGAGCCCAGCTGGAAGCCGAGGAACTCACCAATCTCCGCAAACCCGCTCCCGAAGTGGTCAAGCTGCTCGAAGCCGACACCCTGGATTCGATTCCGGCCGCGGCACCTCCCGCGCAGCGCGACACGATCCAGGCCAAGGCCGCGTCCAAGCCAACCCTTCTTTGCTCCTCCGGTCCGGTTCGCATCGAGTGGATCGAGCCACCCGGTCCGGTGTACGGTCAATCTCCCCAGGACTCCACTTTCGACTTCAAGATCCGCATCGAGGCACCTTGCGGCCTTACGCGGATCGATCTCTTCAAGGACGAAGCCCTTCTCCATTCGTTCCCCGTGCCCATCGGGAAATCCGGAACTTTCGAATTCACCGATCAGGTGATCCTGACCTCGGGGATCCACAAACTCGACATCGTCGCTTGCGACAGCACCGGAATCTGCTCTCGCAGCGCGCCGCTGGAATGCAAATCCACCGAACGGGTGGCACCGTGGATTCCTCGAGCGGTGGGTGTACTTGTGGGACTGTGCGTCCTGCTGGGATTGATCCTCACGCTGCGCAAGTGGACCCACCACCCTCACCCCAGCACCCCCCAGACCAACCACGGCGTGCCCCTGCCCGCCTCGTCCGGGATTTCCAACACCATTCGCAACCGGCTCCAGATCGTGGCCAAGGAGATCGGCCCCTCCTTCCCGGCGGTATCGCTGCGGTTGCCCGATTCACCGCCAGCGCTCGCCATCGATCCGGAATCGCTGGCCGAAGCGTTCGGTTGCATCCTGCGCCTGCACGCCAAGCGCACGGCGGAGGGTGGACAGATTTTGATCGCGATGGGACACGGCCCCATCAACGCGGAAGTGGTGTTCGAGGACACGGCCACCACCCCCGACGACCCTGTCATCCCGGCCATCCTGGACGCATCCAAGCGCAACATCAAGGAGCGACTGGGCATGGACCAGGAACTGGAAAACGCCAAGCAGCTCATCTTGCGGTCCAACGGAAGCATTTCCATGGAGGCCCGCATCGACGGGGGCCTGCGCACCCGGGTTCGCCTGAAGCTCGCTCCCCACCACAAGGACAAGGCCTGACATGGAATGGTCCGCCGACGGCCTGCCCGGCTTCTTCGAGCGCCTGCGCAACATGAGCGCGATCCGCCGCTTCGGCACCTTGCCTTCGGCCCACCACGACAGCGTGGCCAACCATTCCTACGATGTTGCCGTGCTGGCCATGATGATCGCCGACCACGAAGGCGACACGACACTTTCCGTCGAGAAGATCCTCCGCAAGGCGTTGTGGCACGATTTCGAGGAGACCATCGTCTCCGACATCCCGCATCCCATCAAGCACCGCTACCAGGGTGGACGGCTGGGCAAGCTTTTGGAAGAAATCGTCGACACTGTGCTGGAAAACGAGGCGTTCCACGAATTGCCCGCCGAAATGGCCCATCGCTACGCCGCCGACGCCCGCGATGCCAAGCGCGAACGCGAAGGCGAAGTGGTGGCCGCCGCCGACGCCATGGACCTGGTGATCGTGGCAACCCGCGAGATCAAACTGGGCAACCGTTATTTCCTCCACGTCTTCGAAGCCGGCATGGGGCTCTGCGAAAAATTCCGCCACTTCAAACTGGTGGATGAATTCTGCAAGGTCGCGCGCCCGTACCTTGAAAACGGACAATTTGTGGACGGGGTCTTCCACGAGAACAGGCCAGGCGGCATGAGCCAGTTCGATCTTTTCTCCGCTTGATGGGCTCCGGCATGACAGATTCCGTCTTGACCTTCCGACGCGTCCCCGCCGCCAAACAAGCGAAACGGACGCTCGTGTTCATGCATGGCCTGGGCGACTCCATGGACGGCTGGTCGTTTTTGCCCGAGTTGATGGATCTCGCCTGGCTCGAAATCATTCTGGTCCAAGCCCCGATCCCCTACGGCCCGGGCTGGTCGTGGTACGAACTCGACGCCTCGCTGCGTACGACAGCCAAGACCCGGACAGATATCGTCCAAAACCGCGCCAAGATCGTCGCCTTGCTGGCGCATCTGGAACTCGACCTTTCCAAGACCATCCTCGGGGGCTTTTCGCAGGGCGCCGTGATGACCCTCGAAGTGGGCCTGCGCAGCGACCATGCCTTCGCCGGCCTGCTTCCCATCTCTGGTTACGTACCGCTCCTGGAAGACTTCCCCGCGGGCTTCGGCGCCGCCATTTCCCGTCAACGGATTCTCGCCACCCACGGCCACTGGGACCAGGTGATCCCGCACGGCCTAGCCGAGGCGCAGATGACGGAAATTATCCAACGCGGCGCGCCATTGGAGTTCGAAAGCTTCGACAAGGCCCACGACATCGACATCCACGAAGAGGTTAACAGGATCCGTCAATGGATCCAGTACGAAGTCACCCTCATCTAGGGTAGTCGTCGGCCGTCCTGTCGGCGGGTGCCGACGAGGACATCAGGGTGCCTTGCGCAGCACCCTCACGAAGATCAAGCTCTTGCGGTCGTGGTTGTAGGTGGAGGCCTTTTCGGGCGGCAAATCGCCCAGGTCGCCGCGCACGAATCCCAGTTCCGCGAACCAGTCGGAAGTCTGCGTGGTGAGTAGGAACACCCGGTCGAGACCGATCTTGTGGGCGCGTTGCATCAGGTACTGGACCAATTTCCGTCCAATCCCCCACCGGCGCAGATGTTCGGAAACCGCCACGGCCGCCACTTCCGCCGAACCATCGGGGAACTGGTGCAAAGCGGCGCTCCCTTGCACGAATCCATCGATCTCGTACAGCGCGTAATCGGCGATCTTGGAGGCGATCTGGTCGGCGGTGCGAGGCACCAGCACCCCGGCGGCCACGTAGGGCTCCTGGATGCGCAGGATGTCCTGCACGTCGGAAAGCGTCGCACGACGGATATTGTCGTACTCGTTGGCGAAGACCATGGTGCCTTGGCCGTTTTGGCTGAAGATCTCGCGCAGAAGGCTGCCGTCTTCCAGACCGTCGACCACATGGGTGCGCCTTACGCCCTTGCGGCATGCCTCGAGCCCGCGCGCCAGGTAGTCGCGATGCGGTTGCCCGATCCGCTCGCCGTTCTTTTCCAGGAGCTCTTCCGCCTGCGCCAGGTTCAAACTCGACAACATGCCGTCGTCGCGCAGATTCACTTCACTGGGAAGATCCAGACCTTCGCCGATTTCCGGCTTGTCGTCGCACAGGAAGAACAGTTTGTTGGCGCCCAACTGCACCGCCAATTCCATGGCCAATTGCGTGGAGCTCACGTTGTAGGGGCGCCCCGCCGTGTTCCATCCGATATTGGGCACGATGGGCACGAACTCCTGCCCCATCAGCTGCCGCAAGATGTCGGTGCGCAGGCTTTGGACAGATCCTGTCAGTTGGAAATCCACGCCGTGCAGCACGCCCAACCCCCGCGCCTTCACCCAGTTGCCGATCAAGGCGTTCACGCCCGATTCGGCCAGAAGGCTCATGATCCGGTTGCAGACATCGAACGAGGCGAGCGTCACGAAGGGCAGCGCCTCTTCGGTGGTCACCCGGATGCCGTCGACCATGGGGGCTTCCACCTCCCAGGTCTTGAGGACCGAATCGATCTGGCGCCGCGACCCCGGAACCACCACCACGCGAATGCCCATGCGATGCAACGAGGCGATATCCCGGATCAGGCCGGGAAAGCTCGGAGCGTCCAAAAGACCGCTTTCAATCTTGATGACGAAGACTTCCCCGCGGTAGCGGGCGACATATCCCAAGGCCTCGCGGAGGACGGGGACGGCTTCCTGTTCGTGAAGTTCGATGGACATTGCAACTGAAATTGCATTTCCACCGGTAGGAATGGGAGACTGAAGGCTGGATGGGAACCAATTCAGTCGAAACACCAAAGCCAGCCGCACCGACGATGGACTGCCGAATGCAGCCTCCAGGTCGCGTCGTGGCCGTCGGCGACATCCACGGGAACTTCGAAGGTTGGGTCCAAGTCCTGCGCATGGCCGATCTGCTGGACAAAAAAGGCAGCTGGATCGGTGGCAACGCGACGTTGATCATGACCGGCGACGTGGTGGGACGCGGCGGCTATCCCAAACGCATCTACCTCTGGATCCGCCGTCTCATGCGGGAGGCTTCGGATGCCGGTGGCCGTGTGGAATTCCTGCTGGGTAACCACGAAGCCATGTCCATGCACCACATCCATTCGTACACCACGGTGGAGGAATACCGGGATTTCGCTCCGCCGTCGGAACTTGACCAAGGGGCGTTGAAGTCGTCCCTGATCGCCTTGCCGGCTCCCGACAACGTTGATGTCCAGCGCGCTTCGGCGATGTTCGACCTGGGTCGGATGCAGGAAGAGCCCTTGGGGTGGCTGGAATTCCGCCGCGCCATGGCGCCAACCGGAATGGTGGGTCGGTGGCTGGTCCAGCGCCCCACCCTTTTCATCGCGGGGAAGACGCTTTTTGTCCACGGTGGGCTCCACCCCCGGTATTCGGTTTGGAAGCCCGAGGAACTGAACGCGCGCATCCAGCAGGAGATGAAGCGGTACAAGCCCTACTTCGAGCTGGATTCCCGATCGCCCGCATTGGCGGAAGACGGACCGCACTGGTACCGGATCGCCATGCGCAAGTCCGCTGCGGCGCTGAAGGCCGAGCTCGACGAAACCTTGGGCAACTGGGATATCGACCGGATGGTGGTCGGCCACACCCCGACCTTCCTCATCGACGCGCGCTCGCCAGGTCAAATTCTGTCTTTAGCCGAAGGCCGCCTGATGTGCATCGACGTGGGGATCGGGCGCGCCTACGGAGCCAAGCTCGCGGCTTTGGAAATCGATCCCGACGGGAACACCGCCGCGATCTACGCCGATCGAAAACAAAAACTCTGAAGCCGAATCGCGCCGATCCAGGTGCATGGACAAAAAACGCCCCTCGGAGGATCCGAAGAGCGTTCGATGCGCTGGCGACTTCAGGGAAACCCGATCAGGCTCCGAACAGATGCTTGGGGAAGATGGCGAGAGCCACGAGAGCGACCGCCGTCAGCGTCACGGCCCAGCCCAGCAACACGGGAACGGAATCCGGTTCGCGCGAGGCTTGACCTGGCTGCGACCAGATCGCCACGATCACCTTGAAATAAGCGGCTGCGCTCACCAAGGCCAGCACGAGGGCCAATCCCGGAATGGCCAATAGCGAAACCGGGTTCACCCCCTGTACCAGTCCCGAAAAGACGTTCAGGAGCAGCCCGTGGAACAGCTGGAACTTGGCGACAAATCCTGCCATGGGAGGAAGACCCGCCAGCGAAGCCAGGAAAACCGTCAGTACGGCACCGATGAGCGGGCTGCGGCGAGCGGCCCCCGACAATGCGGGCAGATGGTCGCCCGAGTCACCAGCGCCGGTGAGTGCCGAAAGCGCGGCCAATGCCCCCGTGGTGGCCAGAGCGTAGCCAGCCAGGTAGTACCAGGTCACGGAAAGATCGATGTACCCCCGGGCCAGGCTGGGAAGCAAGAACCCTAGGCACATGAAACCCGCATTCGCCACGCCGGAGAAGGCCAGCAGGCGACGGACCGAAACCTGCCCGAGCACGGACAGCGAACCGATGGCGATGGAGAGAAGGCCCAGGATCCCGAACAGCAGAACAGCCATGGACTTGATGGAGCTGAATGCTTCCGGGGACATCTGGTAGAACAACATGGGAGGGATGGTGACCTTGAGGGACAACGGCGAGTTCAGGGGGAATCCCGCGCGGGTCACCAGGAAATTCATCCAGAGGTTGCCAAGCGCCGCCATCGCTCCCACTTTCACGGCACCCGCCATGAAAGCCGTGGTGCCGGAAGTCGCACCCGTGTAGGCGTCGGGGCTCCAGAAGTGGAAGGGAGCCATGCCGATCTTGAACAGCAGTCCCACCGACATCAGCACGAATCCGAGGTTGAACACGCCGGCACGTCCTTCGGCGATGGTGCCGCCGAAACCGACAGTTCCTGTCGCACCGTAGCACAACGAGGCGCCGTAGAGGAACACCGCCGAAAAGACCGCGCCCATGGCGAAGTACTTGAGCACCGCTTCGGCGCTTTCGGACGATTTCCGTCGCATGCCCACCAGAGGATAGATGGCCAGGCTCATGAGCTCCATTCCAACGAACAACGAGATGGACTGGGTCGCCATCACCATCAGAGCCGCGCCGATGGTGGCAAGCTGGAGAAGCACGTACGGTTCGCCGCCTTCGAAACCGTCGGACGACAGATTCCGCTGGAGTGCGGCAAGTCCCAGAACGAGGACCACCAACAACACGAGCAGCAATCCCGCGCGGACCGGATCGAGGGCGAAGACCCCGTGCAGATGACCGGGTGCGGTGAAGAACAAGGCGACTCCCGACATGGCGGCGGCGATCGTGCCGATCCAAGGAAGGAACTTGTGCTTGTCGTGCTTGCCCAGGAACGGCTCGGCGACCAACGTCGCCAAAGCACCCAGGATCAGGAATAGGACCGGCCCGATGAAGGGCAGAAGATTAACGGCCGGCAACATGGGCGGCATCCTCGGTGGCGGACGCCTGGGCGACCGGCAATCGGGTGAGAAGATCGGCGCGAGCCGACTTCAGGATTGGACTCGGATAGAACCCGAAAAAGACCAGGGCGACGAGGATGGGGGCGATGGCGAACACCTCCGAAACACGCAAGTCCTGTCTTTCCACCGCGGGAAGGGCGGGAGTTCCATAGAGAAGCCGCTGGACCATGCGAAGCGTGTAGGCGGCCGACAGAATCACGGTCAAGCCGGCGATCGCCGTGACCCAGACGCCGTACACCTTGAAGATGGAGACCAGCAACAGGAATTCGGCGACAAATCCTGCCGTGCCAGGCAAGCCAACCGACGCTAGAGCGGCGATCGAAAAGAGCACGGCGAACATCGGGGAACGCGAAGCAAGCGCGCCGAAATCGTCGACATGGCTGGACTTGGTCCAGGTCTCCACGATACCGGCCAGAAGGAACAAGGCCGCTGCAGAAAGACCGTGCGCGACCATCAGCAGCAGGACTCCCGAAATCGCTTCGGGCCGGAAGGTGAACAGGGCCGCCAACCCGAGGCCCAGGTGCGAAAGCGAAGAAAAGGCCAGAACCCGGCGCAGGTCGGATTGTTGGAGCGCGAGCAAAGCGCCGACAAGAACCGTCACCAAACCGATGGCCACGAACACGCCCGCGAACCTCGCCGATTCGGCGGGGAACAACGGGATGAGGATGCGAAGGAAGCCGAACAGACCAATTTTCGCCATCACGCCGGTGAGAAGCGCCGACGCTGGTGCGGGACCTTCGGAATAGGCATCGGCCTGCCACAGATGCAGCGGCACCACCGGAAGCTTGACAAGAAACGCCAAGGCGATCGCGAAGAACAATCCGGTTCGGAACATCGGGTCCAGCTGGCTCCCGATTCTCACCGCCACTACCGACAATTCGGTGGTCTGGCAGCTGAGGGCGATCCACCAGATCGCGAAGAACATGGGCGCTGAACCCACCAGCGAAAACACCAGGAAGACGATGGCCGCGCGACGTCGGTTGTTGCCGCCGAACAAGGCGATGAGCACCGCGGCGGGTATGAGCATTGCCTCGAAGAAGGCGTAGAACAAGAGCAGATCGCCCGAAAGCATCGCACCCACCATGAATCCCTGCATCAGGAAGACCAGCGAAGCGAACTCGCGCATCCGCTCGCCTACCACACGAGGGGCGGCGAGAAGCACGGCGGGAACAAGCACCGACAACAAGGCGACCAGCCAGGCCGAAACCCCGTCGGAAGTCAGAAGCCATTTCACTTCCGTCCCCACCACCGGTACGGTGAACCAGGTGTGACCAGCAGTGGCAACCATTCCAGCCCCGACCAAAGGCAGCGAAATCCCGGCGATCACAAGCGCCAGGACCAGCGATGTGCGCAAGGCCGACTTGGCGTCGTTGCCGGAGAGGAAGAAGCTGAGGATGGCCGCCGCGAACGGCGCGGCCAGGATCAGTTGGAGGTTCACAGGAGGTCCCTCGCGAGAATGAGCAGGATGACGAGCAGGCCGAGCGCCGACATCGACAGGTTGAGTCGCAGCCTGGAACGCTGGAGCCATTGAGCCAGCAGACCGAGCAGTTGCACCAGGTAGGCGAACAACCGGACCAGGCCCATCAGCAGGGGCTGACAGATATTGTCTAGAATCCACGAAGCCAGCCGGATCGGCCAGATTCCGACCACGGCATGGATTCCGTCGAACAGCAAGGTCCAGGTCCGAGCGGCACCCGAAAGTCCCGCGGTGGAATTCTCGCGGAAGGCTCCCGACTTGAACAGGACAAACGCGAGCGAGATGCCGACGATCGCAGCGCCCACGCCGACGCTTGCCAGCAGGATCGCGCTAGGGCCTTCGTGCTCGCCGTGCGAAAGAAGCGCCTGCGCGGGTCCGACGACACCGGCAAGCTGGCTCGGGAACCAATCGAATCCGGGAATCATGCCGGCCCAGGCGAAGCCCGCGACCAGCGATCCAAGGCCCAAAATCCACAGAGGAACCTGCATGGAAATCGGAGCTTCGTGGACATGGTGCGCGACATCGTGATCCATCCGCGACGGCGACCAGAAGGTGAGGATCATGAGACGCGTCATGTACACCGCGGTGACGGCGGCGGTGGCCAAGGCGACTCCATACAGAACAGGTCCGCCCTGGGCGAGGACCTTCTCGAGCAACATGTCCTTGGACCAGAATCCGGCACCGAAAGGCAAGCCCGTGATCGCGTACCAACCGGCGAACATCGCGGCGAAGGTGATGGGCAACTTTTTCACGAGCCCGCCCATCTTGCGCATGTCCTGCTCGCCACCCAGCGCATGGATGACGGAACCTGCCCCAAGGAACAAGACCGCTTTGAAGAAGGCGTGGGTGAAGACATGGAACAGCGCCGAATCGAACGCGCCCACACCCGCGGCCAGGAACATGAAGCCCAGCTGCGAAACGGTGGAATAGGCCAGCACCTTCTTGATGTCGGTCTGGACAAATCCTGTCACAGCGGCCCAGACCGCCGTGGCCGCACCGATCCACGCGATGACATGCATGGTGATGGGGGCATGGGCGAACACGTCCGACATGCGAGCCAAAAGGAAAACGCCCGAGGTCACCATGGTGGCCGCGTGGATGAGTGCCGAAACCGGCGTCGGACCCGCCATGGCATCGGGAAGCCAGGTGAGCAGAGGAATCTGCGCGCTCTTGCCGGTGCAACCCAGGAACAAGAGCAGCGTGGAAAGCGTCAGCAGGGCGACCACGCCTCCGGATGCCAGCAACGAGGCGTGGGCCGGATCGCGGAACCAAGCGGCGATGGCTTCGTAGGTGAGCGGAGTGGACGGCCCCACGATCTGCCACAACACGAACAACCCAAGCAGGAATCCGAGATCACCGACGCGGTTGACAAGAAATGCCTTGCGGGCGGCGTCGCCGTTGGCGTTCTCGTGGTGCCAGAATCCGATCAACAAGTACGAGCAAAGCCCCACGCCTTCCCAGCCCAGGAAGGTGACGATGGGGCCATCGCCCAACACCAGCACGATCATGTTGGCCAAGAACAGGTTCAGGTAGGCCATGAAGCGGGCGAACCCGCGATCGTGGGCCATGTATCCGATCGAATACAAGTGGATGAGCGTGCCGATGCCCGTGATGAACAGGAGCATCACCGAGGTCAGACCGTCGAAGGCGAACCCGAAGCTCAGGTTGATGTCGCCCGCGGCGATCCAAGACCAGAGGGGCTGCACGAACGACTGCGGAATCGCCAGATCCAATCCGAGGTTTTCGTTGATCGTGCGAACCGATTCCTGCGCGTCTTGCAAGCCGATGTGCAGCTTGAGCACCAACAGGAACGAAACCAGCGGGAACAGGACGGCAAGGAATCCCGAGAGACCGCGTGCCGGACCGTTTTGGGAACGCGCCCCGGCCAGCGAGAGCGATCCGTTGATCAGGAAGCCAATGACAGGAAGTGTCGGCACCAGCCAAAGAAGGTTGTCCACTTCCATCACTCCTTCATCTTGCTGTAGGCATCGGTGTCGAGCGTCTCGCGTGTGCGGAACACAGCCAAAAGCATCGCAAGGCCCACGCAGGCTTCGGCGGCCGCGATGGCGATCGAGAAGAGCGGAGCGACCTGGCCTTCCAATGTGGCGGCTCCGGCCTGGACTCGGGACCAGGACAGGAAGGAGAGGTTGGCCGCGTTGAGCATGAGTTCGACGCCCATTAGGACGAAGAACAGGTTGCGGCGCACGAGCACGGTCGCCAGGCCCGCGGCGAACAGGATCGCCGACAGAATCTGCAACTGGAACAGGGGAACGGTATCCACGATCAGTGGCCTCCCTCGGTGGAAGTTTCGGCGGTGTCCAGATGGCGCTTGGCCAACAGGACCGCTCCGACAATCGCTGTCAACAGGACCAGACCGATGGCAAGGAACAACAGCGCCCAGCCTCCGGTATGCATTCCGGAGCCGAACAAGGTCTTGGAGATGGCTTCCACGTCGCCGCGTGGTGCGGAGGGATTGATCTTCACCGACGCCTTGCCGTCGAGTCCCACGAACACGCGCGCCACAAGCACGCCGATGAGCGCGGCAATCACGAATCCGAACGCCCCGAGGCCATCGAGCATCGGGGTGTAATGGTCCTTGGCGCTGTTGAGAACCATGATCACGAACACCACCAACATCATGATGGCGCCCGCGTAGACCAGGATCTGCAAGGTGGCCAGAAACGGCGAGGCGATCAGGCTGTACACACCGGCCAGCGAGACCATGGTCCCGATCAGAGCCATGGCTCCGTTGATGGGATGGCGCGAAGCCAACACCGAAAATGCGCACGCCACCGCGATGGCGGCGAAAATCCAGAAATAGACTTGAGCGATCATACTCCCCACTCTTTCCGGGCTTGTGCGTTGAGTGAACCGCCCGGAGCCTTCTGGCTTTGGATGTCGGATTCTGGGTATTCCGACGGCTTCCAATCCATCAGATCCTTGAGCCCGACCTTGAACTTTTCGCGCGAGTCGGCCGCCAGCGAAATCTTGCGGGTGTCCATACGGATGGCGTCCACGGGGCAAGCCTCGGCGCAAAGCCCGCAGAACACGCAAACCAACAGGTCGATCTCGAACTTGGCGGGCATCTTCTCGATGCGTCCGTCCTTCGACTCGGTGGCCTCGATCTTGATGCAGTTGGCGGGGCACGCGGTGGAGCACATGAAACACGCCACGCAACGGGGCTCGCCGTCGGGGCGCTTCATCAACCTGTGCTTGGCGCGGTAGTTTTGCGGAATGTGCGGCTGGACTTCCGGATAATTCAGGACAGGAATTGTCTCGGGCTGGAAGAAGCCCTTGACGAAGTGGCCCAGCGTGAGCCAGAGCCCCTTGGCGACTTCGGGAAGGTAGGCCTTTTCCGCGAAGGTCATTTCGGTCCGCGGTACGATGCGAGCCATGATCAGCCTTTCACCAGCTTGGCCACCACGGCGGTGACCAGCAGGTTCACGAGGGCGACGTTCAACAGGATTTTCCAGCCCAGGTTCATGACCTGGTCGTAGCGGAAGCGCGGAAGCGTCCAGCGCACCCATACGAAGATCCAGCAGAAGAACAGGGTCTTGACGGCAACGATGCCCAACTGGACAAGTGCGGTACCCAGATTCACCCACAGGGGCCAAGCGGGGACGCCGCCGACCGAAATCTGGTGGGGATGGACAAAAATTGCCAGAAGGACCGCGGCGACCAGCAAAACCAGGGTCAAGCCAGAGAACATGGCGTTGAGGAAGGCGTATTCGGTCTTGCGCTTGGCGGCGTCGGTGGCTTCGAGCTTGGCGTAGATGCCGGCCCAACGCTTGGTGGAATAGGCGATCCAGCCGGTGATGGCGGCCAGCGCGACACAAATGCCCGCGGCGACCAATCCCAGGTTGGTATGGATGACTTCCGTACCCAGGAAGGGCAGGTGGTAACCGCCGAAGAACAGCGTGCTGATGAGAGCCGATGCGATGGCGATGTGGGCGTATTCACCCATGTAGTACAGGCCGAAGCGGATCGCCGAGTATTCCAGGAAGTATCCCGCCACGATTTCCGAATCGCCTTCGGCGACGTCGAACGGAGCGCGTCCGGTTTCGGCGAACGCAGAGGTCAGGAACATCAGGAAGCCCAACGGCTGCGCGATGAAGCCCCACACGTGCGCGGACTGCCACTCGACAATATTTGTTAGCGAGAACGATCCCACGATGAGGAAGATTCCCGCGGCCGACAACCCCATGCTCACTTCGTAGGAGATCATCATGGCGCTGGCTCGCATGCCGCCCAGCAGGGCGTACTTGGAGTTGGAAGCCCACGCACCCATCACCACGCCGTACACCGACAATCCGGAAAGCCCGAACAACACCAGGATGCCCGAATCGGCATCCAAAATCTGTCCCGACACGCTCACCAGCCCTCGCGCGCCTTCCACCATCATAGGGGCGAACCAGGGAATCACAGAAGGCGTCAACAACGCGATGCACAGCGGGATCATGGGTGCCACGAAGTACCAGAACTTGTGCGCATGCTTGGGGATGAAGCTTTCCTTGGTGAAAAGCTTGATGCCATCGGGCAGATTCTGCACGAACCCGAAGAAACGCAAGCCACCCAGCACAGGGATGTTGGCGCGGTTGGGCCCGAAGCGGTCCTGGATCAACGACGCGCCCTTGCGCTCGACGAAGATCAGGATGGGGATGAACGTGAGCGGTACGAAAGCCAACAGGAACTTCGCGCACTGCAGGAAAAACGGGAGATCGAACTCGATCACGCCACAACTCCTTCCAGGAGACGTCCGCCGGAACCGATGCCGCGGTAGTTGATTCCCTCGAGGGCGGGAATGCGGGATTGGGCCGCCTTGTAGGCATCCAGCTCGCTGGTCAGACCAAGCTTGCCGATGGCCGAAACCACCTGCCAAACCGGTTCCAGATCGGGGCTTGGCAGAATGGGAGCGGCATTCAATATCTGGATTCGACCCTGGCTATTGACCATGGTGCCGCGCACTTCGGCCCAAGCGCGAACGCCTACCGCCAAAGTCGCCTTGGCCGTACTGGCATCGTGCCAAGCCGACAAGACGATGCGTTCGGGAATCGCTTCCAGGCTCTTCGCCTTCGCCGCGTCGAGCGCCCACAGGTCGTGACCTACAACCAGCAGGACATCGAATTCCTTGGCGCGTGCGATCAGGTCGTCGAGGTTGTCGGCGATGCCCAAAAGCTTGAGTCCAAGTCGATTTCCGACCGGGTCGCCCGATTGCGCGATTCCATCGGGGGATCCGACTTTCGCCCACGAACCACCGAACACTTCGGACTTGCCTTCCATGCTCTTGGACAGAGCGAGGATGGCTGCGTTGTCTTCCAGAGTGAGCGTGCCGGAAGCGACGATCGCCACTTTCCGTCCACCGCGCACCAGTTCGCCGGCGCGAGCCACGGCCTGCGAGAGCGGAACTTCGGTCTTCTGGAACAATCCCGCGGTCAAGCGATCTTTGGACAGTTTCTGGTATTCCATCCGGGCGCGGTTGGAGATCCAGGACTTGTTCACGTCGGCGTTGCGACGAGGCATGATGCGCCATGCGTGGCCGTCGTGGTGGTCCACCGTGATGTTGGCGCCCAGACTGTCGAACGGATCGATGGTCTCGGTTTTGGCGAGGTTCCACACCCGCTGCTGGAAGCGGAAGTGCTTGCCGGTGAGCGCGCCCACCGGACAGATGTCGGTGACGTTGAGGTCGTAGTCGTGCTTCAGTTCCATGCCAGGAAACGTCGACAGGAACGCGTGGTCGCCGCGCTGGTTGATGTACAACTGTTCTTCGCCAGCCACGCTGCGCATGAAGCGCACACAGCGGTCGCAAAGAATGCAACGCTCCTGGTCCAGCACTACGGTGGGACCAAGGTCCACATGCTTGCCGCCGCGCTCCTGGCCCTTGGAGTCTTCGTGGCGGTATTCGGGCGAGCCCTTGTACTGCTTGCCGATGTCCTCGCGCATGCGCGATTCGTGGCGGCCCGCGGCCATGTAGTTGTCCTGCAGGCTGCACTCGCCGGCCTTGTCGCAGATGGGGCAATCCAACGGGTGGTTGGCCAGCTGGAATTCCATCACGGCAGCGCGGGCTTCCTTCACCTTCGCACTAGAGCGGTCGGTGGCGACCTTCATGCCCGCGCGGACCGGTGTGTAGCAAGCGATGGCGAGGCCCATGCCGCGAGGGCCGTCGGTCTCGACCATGCACTGGCGACAATTTCCGGAAACCGGAAGGTCCTGGTGGTAGCAGAAGTGCGGCGTGTCGATGCCGATGACCTTCAGGGCCTCGACAAGATTCGTCCCCTCGGGAACCTCGACGTCTTTTCCGTCGACGTTGATGGAAACCCGCTTGGTGTCGGGCTTGGGCAGCACCGGCATGTGGTAGAAATTGCTCATTACCAGAACGCTCCCGGTCGGAAGGCAGGCGTCACGCGCTCGGCGGCGTGTTCCGGATTTCGGGCGACCGCGGCGTCGAATTCCGCGCGGAACTTCCCGATGAAGTTTTCGATGGGCCAGGCGTCGGCGATGGCCAACGGGCAGATCGTGGTGTAGCTGAAGTTGGCGGCCAACGACAGCATGTGGTCCAGATCGCCGTCGCGGCCCTTGCCGGCCACCACGGTTTTGAGGATGCGGTCGGCGTAGCCTGTGCCTTCGCGGCAAGGCGTACACTGGCCGCACGATTCGTGGGCGTAGAAGCGCGTGAGCGAGGTGAGCATTCCCACTGCGCTGCGGGTGGTGTTGAAGGCCACCACGGCACCCGATCCCAGCATGGTCTTGAGCGATGCCAACGACTCGTAGTCCATGTTGGCCTTGGCGGCTTCTTCGGCGGTGAGCACCGGCGAAGAGGATCCGCCCGGAATCACGCCCTTGAGTGTGCCGATCACACCCTGACAGTATTTGTCGGACTCGAGAAGTTCCATGAGCGGAGTGCCCAGCGGAACTTCGTAGACACCGGGACGTTTCACGTCGCCCGACACCGAGAAGACCTTGGTGCCGGTGGACTTGGAGGTTCCCAATGCGGCGTAGGCTTCGGCGCCGTTTTCAAAAATCCAGGGAAGCGCCATCAGCGTTTCCACGTTGTTCACGCAAGTGGGCGAAGCCCATGCGCCCGACACGGCCGGGAACGGGGGCTTGAGTCGAGGCTGGCCTTTGAAGCCTTCCAGCGAATTGATGAGCGCTGTCTCTTCGCCGCAGATGTACGCGCCCGCACCGCGATGCACGTAGATGTCGAGGCTGTAGCCCGATCCTTTGATGTTCTCGCCCAGGTAGCCGTCGGCGTATGCCTGCTTGAGAGCGGCGTTCAACGTGTCGATCGCCTGGAGGAACTCGCCGCGCACGTAGATGTACGCCGTGCGCACGCCTAGCGCCCATCCGCAAAGGATCATGCCTTCGATCAGACGGTGCGGATCTTCCAACATGAGAACGTGATCCTTGAACGTGCCGGGTTCGCCTTCGTCGGCGTTGACCACCAGGTACACGGGCTTTCCACCGCGAGGCACGAAGCTCCACTTCATGCCGGTTGGGAAACCCGCGCCGCCGCGACCTCGCAGGCCGGAACGGGTCACCAGGTCGATGAGCTCGAACTGCGAGTGGTCGAACAATTTCTGTCCGATAGTGGAATATCCGCCCAGGCTCTTGTAGACGCCGATGTCCTTGGCGCCCTTTCCGAAGTTCTGGGTGACCGTCAATGTCGACATATCAGATCGCTCCCTTCGCGGCGGGGGCCTTGGCCACGTTCGAAGCCTTGGCGCGCCCTTGGGCGGATTCCGTCACGATGCGGTATTCGGTGCCTTCCGGAGCGTCGTCGAGCCACTCCTTGTCCTTGCCCGAAATGGAAGCCACGTTGGTGAAATCCGCCCCAGACTTCTTCTCGATGTGCAAGGTTGTGCTCTCCGGCGCCGCGCGCCAGGTGAGTTTCACTTTGCCGTCGTCGGTGCGCGATGCGGCCACGCCCAAGGCAGGTGCGGCCGGTGCGTAGACTTTTTGGGCATTGCTGGAAGCCAACAGGGCACCAGGGTGACCCGCCGAGTCGAACAGGCCGCCCAACGCGTCGCGCTTGGGCTCCTTGGACAGGCTCTTGGCGCGATCGCGGCACCAGGCCACGATCTTGTCGAAGCGTTCGGGGTTGAGGCCCACACCCACAGGCATCGCGAGCTTGTCGTCGACAATATCCGTCACGAAATCGTCGTTGATCTGCATCACCGGGCCGTTGCCGCAAGCGCCCAGGCATTCCACCCGCAGGAGCGTGAACAGGTTGTCGGGAGTCGTCCCACCGTCTGCCGAAACGCCAAGCGTCTTTTCGGCATGCGCGATGATGTCTTCCGAGCCAAGGATATGGCATGCCACATTCTGGCAGATCTGCACGAAGAAGCGCCCGGTGGGTTCCTTCTTGTACATGGTGTAGAACGTGCTCACGCCGTAGGCGTGGACCGGGCTCACCTTGCACTTGGCGGCCGACCACTTGATGGCCTCCTGCGGAAGCCAACCAAGGGTTTCCTGCGCAAGCCAAAGAACCTGGAGCAGGGCCGAACGCGGCACTGGGTAACGGCGGATCAGCTCGTCGACGCGCACAAGCACCGCAGGCGTTTCCAACTTGGGAAGAACTTCCTCTGCGCTGGGCTGATCGACTTGTGTATGGCAGTGGCTCATGGATTCCTCGGGGCGATTCTGGGACTCCGTGGAGTGGTATTCGTAACCACTTTATCGGTCCAGTTCACCGGCGATGATGTTGATGCTCGAAAGACAGGCGATCGCGTCGGAGATCATGGAGCCTTCGATGAGGTCGGCGTAGGCCGCGAACTGCGTGAAGCAGGGCGGACGCACCTTGATCTTCCAGGGCTTTCCGGTGCCGTCGGACACGATGAAGAAGCCAAGCTCGCCGTTGGCCGCTTCGATTCCGTTGTAGAATTCGCCGGCCGGGGGCCGCACGCCTTCGTACACGATCTTGAAGTGGTTGATGAGGGCTTCCATGTCGTGGTAGGCCTTGTCGTGACCAGGAAGGATCAGACGGGCGTCGGTGGTGTTCACCGGACCGGGCTTGAGACGCGACAATGCTTGTCGGCAAATGGAGAGCGATTCCTTCATCTCGTACATGCGAACCAGCAAGCGGTCGTAGGTGTCGCCGGTGGTGCCAAGAATTGTCTCGAATTCGTAGGTCTCGTAACCGGAATACGGCTCATCCTTGCGCAGGTCGCGATCCACACCGGCGGCGCGCAGGCAAGGGCCCGTCCAGCCCCAGCTCACGGCGTCTTCGGCCGAGATGGGACAGCAGCCGCGGGTGCGATCGATGAAGATGCGGTTGTGTTCGAGCAGACGGAAGGCCTCGTCAAGACCTGTCTCGATGCTCACCAGCACCTTCGCGACATCGGCCTCGAAGCCTTCGTAGGTGTCGCGGTACAAGCCACCGATTCGCGTGAAGGTGTTTGTCAGGCGCGCTCCGGAAAGCTTCTCCCAGATGGCGTAGACTTCTTCGCGGGGATTGAAGAGGTACCAGTAGTTGGTGAGGGCTCCAAGGTCGACCGCGGCGGCCGCGACGCACACGAGGTGGTCGATCAGACGCGACAGTTCCGACAAGAGCACGCGCAACACCTGGCAACGCTCGGGCACTTCCACTTCGAACATCTTTTCCGCGGTGACGCAGAA
>JBDKGS010000010.1:0-34569 GCA_039798065.1 Fibrobacterota bacterium
ACCGGCGTCGATGCGTTGGAACTGAACGTCTACCAGATGCCGACAGAAAACGACTTGTCGGGTGCGCAAGTGGAAGAGATGGTCGTCGACCTGGTCGCCGATGTCTGTTCCCGCGTCGCGATCCCGGTTTCCGTCAAGCTCTCGCCGTTCTATTCGTCGCTGCCAAATCTTGTCCGCCGCATCGGCATGTCCGGCGCCAAGGGCGTGGTGCTGTTCAACCGCTTCCTGCAACCCGATATCGATCCCGACAATCTGGCCGTCAATCCGGCTGCCACGTTGTCGACTTCGGACGATCTTCGGTTGCCGTTGCGCTGGACCGCCATCCTTTCAGGACGTGTGCCGGTGGAAATCGCTCTTTCGGGCGGCATCCATACCGGCCGCGACTTGCTCAAGGCCTTGTTGGCTGGGGCCCAAGTGGGGCAGTCCGCTTCGGCGTTGCTTCAAGGCGGAGCCGACCAGGTCCCCAAAATCCTGGGTGAACTGGCCGCTTGGATGAAGGAGCACGAGTACGACAGTGTGGACCAGTTGCGCGGCTCGATGAGCCAGCGCCACGTGGCCGACCCGCGTGCGTTTGAACGAGCGCAATACATGCGAGCTCTCAGCTCGCTGGATGACAAGTTCGTCTAAGAAAAACCCAGGGCCGCTTCCGAAGTAGGAGGCGGCCCTTTTTAGTTCCACATTCACGGTACAAGACCGGAAACCAAACCTGGAGTCTTGGGTCCATCGAGATCTAGACAAGTAACTCCAATTTTGGTACCTTCATGGTCGCCGAATCCGACCAAATCCCGACTCCGCCGCCTATGGCGTTGCTACGGGGACAGCATCTCAGGAGATACGCATGTCGAAGCCTGTCGTTTTCAATCAGACTGTCCTGCGCGATGGCCACCAGTCGCTGGCCGCCACCCGCATGAAGACCGCCCAGATGCTGCCTGTCGTCGAAAAACTCGACAGCATGGGTTTCAACGCACTGGAAACCTGGGGTGGAGCCATCATCGACTCCTGCCTGCGCTACCTGGCCGAAAACCCCTTCGATCGCCTTCGCGCGCTCAAGAAGCTTTCGCCCAAGACCCCGCACCAGATGTTGCTGCGCGGACAAAACATTGTTCAATACACCGCGTTCCCGGACGACGTCGTTCGCGCTTTCGTGAAGTGCTCCATTGACGCCGGCATGACCAACCTGCGCATTTTCGATGCGCTCAACGACACCCGCAACCTCAAGACCGCCATTGCCGCCACCAAGGAATTCGGCGGCCACGCGCAGGGCGCTCTGTCGTACACCGTTTCGCCGGTCCACACCGTGGATGCCTTCGTGAAGATGGCCGTGGAACTGGAAGAGATGGGAGCCGACTCGGTTTGCATCAAGGACATGGCCGGCCTTCTGATCGCCCCTGTGGCTTACGAACTGGTCAAGGCCATCAAGTCCAAGATCAAGGTTCCGTTGTCGCTGCACAGCCACAACACCGCAGGTTTGGCCAACACCGCCTACTACGCCGCTGTCACCGCTGGTGTGGACATCCTGGATTGCTCCATCGCGCCGTTCGCCAACGGCACCGGCCAACCCGACACCTTGCTCATGCAAGAAATGCTGGCTGGATCGGGTCGCGAGACCAGCTACAGCAAGTCCGACCTGTTCGAGCTGATGAAGTACTTCGAAGGCGTGTACGCCGAAATGGCCGCCTACACCAGCCCCGACAACGAACGCACCGATGTTGGCATCTTGCGTTACCAGGTTCCGGGCGGCATGATGAGCAACTTCCTGAACCAGCTCAAGGAACAGGGCATGGGAGACAAGGTTGCGGAAGTCATGGACGAAATGACCTACGTGCGCAAGTGCCTGGGTTGGATCCCGCTGGTGACTCCCACTTCGCAGATCGTGGGCACCCAGGCCATGATGAACGTGAAGATGGGCCGCTGGAAGATCATCGCCCAGAACACCAAGGACATCGTGCTGGGCAAGTACGGCAAGACCCCTGGCCCCATCGACGCCGACGTGCTCAAGCTGGTGTGCGACCAGACCGGCCAGAAGCCCATCGAAGGCCGCGGCGCCGACCTGTTGGCTCCCAAGATGGACGACCTCAAGAAGGAGCTGGCCGCCAAGAACCTGCCCGCCACCGACGAAGCGGCCGTGTTGTACGCCATGTTCCCGCAGCAGACCGAAGCTGTGTACAACGGGACCGCCAAGCCCGAGGTCAAGACCGTCGCGCCCAAGGCATCCACATCCACCGAGATCGCCAAAACCCGTCGCGTGGCCCTCACGGTTGACGGAATCCGTCACGACGTCACGGTCGAGGAATATAAATGATGCCGTAGGGGCGATTCACGAATCGCCCTGTGCCGCGCAACGGTCGCATTGACGGATTCCGCCAGTGTGTGGATCGATCGAATAGGACGCCTTCGGTGGAAACATCGGAGGCGTTTTTCGATGGTAGACAGAATTCGTTGGTCAGGATTTGTCGCCCAGGGGGCGTCGCCCGCCCAGGGGACGGACCCCGCAGTCCGTACCTGTGGATGTGTTCGCGATGGGTGGTACGGACGAGGAGGCCGGATCCCGAGCGCCGAAGGCGCCGGGACAGCACCCGGTCCGGCGTGGCCGGAGGAGTCTACGACATTCTCATCGCCGGAGGGCGCCTGCCCCCCTTCGCCGTGTCAGGGGCGGAACGCGAACCAGACCGCACCCACTAGGCACAGCGCCGCCCAGAGGTGGTTCAGACGCAGGGTTTGGCCCATGTACAGCACCGCGAACGGCACGAACACCGACAGGGCGATCACTTCCTGCAGGATCTTGAGCTGGGCAAGGTCCAGTTTCTGGTGTCCGATCCGGTTGGCCGGAACCTGAAGCAGGTATTCGAACAGCGCCACGCCCCAGCTGAGGAGCGCGGCGATCCACCACGGCTTGTCGGAAAGGTTCTTGAGGTGGGCGTACCACGCGAAGGTCATGAAAACGTTGGACAAAACGAGCAGAAGCGAAGTCTGTACGAGCACTGACATGCTTGGAATGGTAGCTTGGATGCATGACAAGCGAAGGGCCTTGGATCCATCTCGTCCACCTGCTTGAGGACGATTCCCCTGTGGTCAGGAGCGGGGTGATGCTCAAGTTGAGGGAGCTGGGCCGCGACCCGCTTGCGGCTCTCGACGAAGCGGGAATCGAACTGAATCCGCTGCAACGACGGATTTTGGCAGGCGTGCGACAGGAATTGGAAGTCTCGCGGTTGGACGACGGTTGGGAGCGCTGGTGCGACGCGCCCGCCGACCTCGAATCGTTCCATGTCCTGGTGAGCATGTTGCTCTCCGAATATGGTGGTTTCGCCGATCCGCGGATTTTGCTGGAACAATGGTCGCGACGCTACATGCTGCGCCACCCGGTGCCGCAACTGGAAAGCCTGGTGTCTTTCCTGTTTTGCAGCGACGGTCTTCAGGGCGACACCGACGACTATTTCGCGCCGCGCAACTCCAGCCTCGCGTGGGCGCTCGAGAATCGACGCGGCCTGCCCATCACGCTTTGCTCGGCCCTCATCCTGCTCGGCAAGCGACTGGGCATCGATGTCGACGGCGTGGCCTTTCCCGGACACTTTCTGGCATTCGGCCGTCTCAACGGCGAACCGCTCTGGATCGACGCCTTCGACGGCGGTCGGTTCATCGCCAAGGAAGAACTTGTGGAAGCGCTTGGACGCGTCCCCGAGAGCACGCGCGACCGGGTGCTTGCACCCGCGACGGTGATCGAGATCTGCGCGCGCATCATGCGCAACGTCGTGACCTCGTTGGAGCGGGCCGAGGACATTCCACGGCATCGCCGCGCCACCAAGTGGTTGAGCGAACTGGACGACCGGTTGCGGGAACTGGAAGTTCCCGATTATCCCGTCTAGAGCCCGAACGTACCAACGCTCACCCCGAAGTACCTTTCCTGCCCCAATGACAAACCACATCCAGATTCTGTCCCAGCTCGAAGACCTCGCCCGCGACGCGAGCAAGGTGCTTGTCGAATATTGTCGCGCCTCGCTGGGCGAACTGGGCGTGGCGTGGAAGGGCGAGAACGACCCCGTCACCGAAGCCGACAAGGCCGTCCACGAGCTGTGCGCCGAACGACTGGCCCGGATCCTGCCCGACGTCCCGTTGATGGGGGAGGAGGGCGGAGCCCTGGATGGCGCCAACGAATTCTGGAGTCTCGATCCGTTGGATGGCACGTCGGAATTTGTCGAACGGTTGGGCGAGTGGGCCTTCCAGCTGGCCTTGGTGCGCGACGGCAAGCCGGTTTTGGCCGTGGTGGCGCTGCCTGCTGTAGATCGCGTCTACGTGGCCGTCGCCGGCATGGGCTGCAAATCCGGACGGATTTCCAACTGGAATCTTTCGCCGTTCGAATCGTTCGCGCCGCTGCGCAACGAACGCCTAGTGCTCACACGATCCATGCCTCGTCGCCCATCGCTGAAACGGCTGGTGGAGCTCCACCCGGCGACGGAATCCGTCTTGCTGGGGGGGGTGGGGTACAAGGTCCATTCCGTGCTGGCGGGCGAAGGCGACACCTATTTCGCGGTGCCGCGCACCTTGCATCCGTGGGATCTGGCCGCGCCGCTGTTGGTGGCGCAGGAAGCCGGGCTTTGCTGCAAGACGCTTTCCGGCCACGACCCTTTGGTCCCTGCCGATCGCGAATCGATCCCTGAAGGCCTGCTCGTCACGCGGCCGCAGTGGTTGGAGCGCAACCTGGAATTCTTCGCCAAGTCGGAAATTGTCGAACTGGTGGCCAAGAAGGATCCGCGGTAGACGAATTCCTCGCTGCGCCCGAGCACAGGCAACCGGTGACTTCGGGCGGTAAGAGCGCTGCCCCATTGGAAGCGAGATTATTTTAACGTCGAATGATTCGGTGAATGGCATCGTCGCAAAAGTGCGCGACTCCATATCGACCCTTTTGCCGATCACGGCAATTCCAACGAGACATCGCCAATGCTAAACCGCTGCATCGATCGCCCCGCCTTACTCCGGATTTCCATTGTAGTGGGGTTCGTTTGTTCGTTGTTGGGGGTCAGTTCCTGTCAGGACAAAGGCACTCAATCGCACACCGGCCCGGTGGAAGTCGAAGCAACGTTTCCCTATGCGGACGATTGGAAAACCCCCGATTCCCTGACCTGGGCGATCGGCTCCGATGCTCAAAAGTCGGTGGAGGGACAGGAAATCACCGCGGTCCGCATCACCGGCAAGTTCACCCTGCCTTCGCCCACGAGCGATTCCATCTACATGGGATTGTGGCTAGGGGGGATGCGCTTCGCGGTGATGCCCTTCACCCAGGAGGGATCGTCCACCACCTTGTCGGCGCATACGGCGATCTTCGACAGCATCGGCAAAGTCCTGATCCGGATCTGTTCGACAAAAAACGACCGCAACAGGGATACGCTCCTGGCTCGCTACGCGAGAGGCCTGGTGAATGGAACGCCCGCCTTGGCCGGTTTTCCCGGAAATTGTCCGGTGGGGATCGCTACGGCGCAGGTTGTACGCCTGGCGCTGTTGTACGCCTTGCAAAAAGGCGGCACCATCCGCGAGGCGGCGAAGGTGTGGTCGCTGGGATTGGACAGCACGAAGGCGTCCGAACTGGTCGTAGATATGGTCAAATCGGGAGATGTCGATAGCGCTGTATACGCTCGAGCGTTCCCAAGGTATCCGGTGCGCGTGAAAACCGGCTTGATTCTCGACAGCGTTTCTGTCGGTCAAAGCCTCAAGGTCGGAGGACGGTTCGAGGGGGATTCGGGGTTGATCCGATTCGGCTACACCGTGCGCAAGGATGGCAACGATGCCAAGCGTTATTTCCGGGTCCAACAAGGCGTCAAGGTTCTGGATGGCACGCAGAAAAGTTGGGATCTGCGCGACGATCAGGAATTGGTTCTGATCGACGATTCGGCGGCGTTGGGAATCTACCAGCTGGTGTACTGGATGGTAGACAAGAACGGCTGTTCCGATACGGCGAGGGAATTCTTCAAGGTGGTTCCGAACGTGGACAGGACAGCGCCTGTCCTGCTTGTCGATTCACCTCGGCCAGACAGCGTCCTCGAGTCGAAGGACTCCTTCTTGGTCGTTCGCATCCGGGCAACCGACAACGGTACGGTGGATTCCGTGAAGATCCAGGAAAAGAGAGTATCGCCGGTCAACGGTTGGTATGTCGACACCGTGATCGTCCCTGCCAGCGGCTTGGCATGGCCCATTCGCTTGCGCGCGTGGGACGCCCATCGCAATCTGGCGGATTCGACCATCCGAGTGACTCGTAGATCTGAATCGATCGACCAGATGATCCGGCTTGTGCGCCGATCTCCGGGGGCGTCGTTCGACGGCGAATTGCGAGGCGCGGATTCGATCCTCCATGTGGAGTACATCGCGACATCGTCGGTCGGGGTCGACGATTCGGCGGTACACATCGAGGATACGCTTGCCACGAGAATGACGGATTCTGTCTGGACCAGGGATATCCGCGTCGCCGACGACGGCAAGAGCCGCAAGATCGAGATTCGATTCAAAGACCGGAACGGCCGTGAAAAGACCGATCGCTTCCAGGTCGTCCGCTACAAGGACACCATCGGCCCGGTGGTAACGCTTGTTTCGCCCTCCAAAGACACTTCCGTCGAGAACGGGCCTCAGACAATTCTTGTCAGAGTCGAGGTTTCCGACCCCGATTCCGGCGTGGCGGTCTCCATCGACGGCAAGGTGGTGTCGACGGTTTCCGGAAACAGCTACGTGGGGCAGGTGGCGCTTCCATCCGACGGATCGACAAAAACCGTCGAGATTGTGGCCCTCGACTGGGCGAAGAATCCGACGGTGGTGCGTTTCCAAGCGAAGTGGGTCCCGCCACTCGATACCACTCCGACGAGCCTGCGGTTGATCGAGCCCTCGATCCGCAAAGGCAACAAGATGACGGCCGACCAGGATTCGTTCACGGTCCGTTGGAGCGTGAGGAGCGGCAAATCGATCGCGGTGGTCGCGCTGAAAATCGGTGCTGCCACCGCGAGCCTCGACAAGGATTCGGCATGGACGGCGAAAGTCCCTGTTCCCGCCAGTGGTTTGGAAAACGCGATTCCATGCTTGGTTGTGGATTCGCGCGGCGATACCGTTCGCGACACGATCTGGGTGACGCGCGCAAGACCGCTACCCAAGCCGACCCTGGTTCCCGCCGTCGATTCGACTCGCGATCCGCTTCTCGTCGGGGGCGTCTATGGAACGTTTTCCGACAAGCTGGTCTTGCGTTGGAAGGTGGTGGGAGAGTGCGCCGAGTGCGAGTTCCGCGTGGACGGCACGCGCGCCGAGCTGGTGAACGGTGGCGTGGAGCGCACGATCGACCTCGCCTTCGGGCCTGGTTCGCACTCGCTCCAAGCGATGCTGGGATCCGTGGAGCTGGCGAATTCGGAGATCAAGGTTCGCCGTTATCATTCCATGTCGTTGCGGCGGATTGCTCCGACAGGCGATACCATCGCGCTGGACGACACGACGACGACGGCGCAATGGAAGGCGCAGGCTGCTGCGTCCGTAGCGATCGAAGGCGTCAAACAGATTTTGTCCGCCTCCGAAACCTACTCGACGAGTCTTCGCTCGCTTGCGCCGCGAGAAAATGTCGTGCGACTTCAAGCAACCGACAGCTTGGGCTACTCCGATTCGATCGTGCTCCGCTTGTACAAGATGCCCTTAGTGGATCTATCGATGGTTCCAACAAAAACAGGCGATCTCCAGTGGGATAGCGCACAGTATGCGATCGCGTCGAGCACACCGGGAGCGGTTCTGGTCTGGTCGACGGACAGCTCGAGCTGGAAGCCTGTGCCTGCGGACGGCAAGGTGGTTGTGAACACCTCGGGTCGGGTCTTCGCGAAGGCTACGTGTCCAGCATATGTGACAAATTCCGTGTCCGGCACGTCCGTAGCCATCCGACACACCAACACGGCTCCCAGGTTCTCCGTGAAAGGCCTCGATTCGGTGAAAGTGTTGGAGGATGCGGGCGAAGTTCGCCAGGCATGGGCCGACTCGATCTCCAAAGGTGGAGAATGGGATTCGGCGCAAACCTTGAGTTTCAAGCTGATCCCGATCGGTGATGCCGACAAGCTTTTCCAAGCCCGCCCTCGGATCGATAGCGCGACGGGAATGCTGGTTTGCCAACCCAACAAGAACGCTTTCGGAGCCGCGAGCTATTCTGTGGTGCTGAAGGACAACGGCGGGGTGGAAAACAACGGCCGCGACACTTCCATCGCACGCAACATTGTCATCTCCATCGCCTCCGTGAACGACGCTCCGGGCTTCATCCATGGTGACAGCGTATTTTCGGACACATCGTTCGGAATGATGCTCGGGGATTCCGTCGCCGTCACGTTGCCTGTGATCTTCGGCGGGGGGGCGGGAAGTTGGATCGAAAATGGATCCGGACTTTCGATTTCACTCATGCCTTTGAACGATGTCGCAGCAAATGGATTCCGCAAGGCTTCCATCGCATCCAACGCGCCGATCGTCACTCCTTCTTTCACCGGGTCTTCGGTTCGATTGGAGTTCGCTTCGAACTCGCTTCAAATCGGGGACGCGATCTTCGCTTTGCGGGTGAAAGACACGGGTGGAGTTGCCAATCGTGGAGTCGATTCCGCGATCCTGAAAATCGTGATTCGCCTCGACGACTCGTTCAAGGATGCTGCGGGAAACATCTACCATATGCGCAAGATCGGTTCGAAAGTCTGGATGCGCGAGAATATCGGGAGCACTTGCACAGGGTGCGCAAGACAAGGAACGTCGTTCTTATCTGTAGGGCTAGCAGCCGCGGCTTGCCCTAGCGGCTGGACTCTACCGTCGGCAAGCGATTGGAGCGATTTGAACACTGCCGCGGGTGGAGCCGTGAATCTTCGTGTTTCGAACTGGCAGGGGTGGTTCGTCGATTCCGAGGGGTGGTACTACGACAATTATCCTGCCACCGGAAAATTCCAATTCAATTTGGCCCCGACCGTTTGGCAAGACGTTCTCACGTTCAATTACCCCACGGAGATGTGCAATGCGAAAATGTGGACCTCGACTTCGGCCCAGCAATTCGCGCAGTTCGGACCTGAGCTGGGTTTCACTACCAGCACGGCGGCCTATTCTTCGCCGATGTGGTACGGGAATCTTACCGGGGCTTCCGTTCGTTGCGTGAAGTGACGGATCCCGTCCTTCCGACTCGATACGGTCAGCCCGCCAGCGACCGCATCGTCAGGAACGCGGGGCGGGGGCGCGTCCAAACCACCCCGTACTCCAGCTCGCAAAATCGCTCGATCCGCTCGTAGTCCGCGTCGGATTCGATGCCTTCCAGGAACGTGCATTCGGGATGGCGGAAATGGAGAGCTTTGGCAAATTCCGTCCGCACCGACTGCTCGTAGGAGTTCGGCACCACTTGCACCAGCGGGCTGCGCATTTCCGCGGCGAGGATCTTCATGGCGGAGCTGGTTCCGATCCTGGCAAGCTTCGCCGCGAGTTCCATCTTCTCCTTCGGGTCCTGCGTGGATGCGAACGGCTTGGTAAAGACCTCCTCCTCGGCTTCGTCGCCGAGAGCGGCCAGCGCGATCCGGAACTCCTCCCTGGTGTTCCACGAGGGATCGTCCGACAATTTCTGCAGGATCGGCATGGCTTCCATCGCCTTGGCCTTGGCGACGATCAGAAGGAGGGACGGTTCGGGACCTTCCTCGAGGAGCGCGGCGATGGTCGGGCCGAAAGGGAAGAGCGCGTCCGGCGCGCCGAACAGGGCGAGTTTCTCGAAAGCCAGCAAACAAGCCGTGTCGCGGACCAGTCCCGCATCGTAAAACAGTGCGGAAAGTATCCACGGGTCGCGAAGCGATCGATGGGGGCTGGTCTCGATCCCAACATTCAGCAGGATCTTGACGATTTCCGTCCGCACGTTCTCCGACGGATTCTGTCGCAATTCGGCGGCCAATTCCTCGATGGCCGTGCGCGAAGGACGAACGAAGGGACGGATGTCCCCGCGGTAGCTGGAGCCGTTGCGCAGCTTTTCGATTTCTTCTTGCAAAATCGTTCTCCTCGTTGGTGCGCGACGTAGCCGACCCGTACCGGCTTAGCCCGGCGGGGGAGCGAGCGGCTGCATCACCAAAAACGGCGGGCGATCCGTCTTCCACACGGTCTTGAATTCCTGCTCGCAGAATTTTTCGATCCGCTCGTAGTCGGCTTCGTTGCGGATCACAAGCAGGAATTCCTTGTCGGGATAGTTGGAATGGATGGCCTTGGCGATGTCGGGACGGACGGATTGCTCGTAGGCGGCCGGAATCTCGAAGATCAGAGGGCTTCTCATTTCCTGGGCCAGCGCCTCCAGGGCGGTGCGAGTTCCGATGCGTCCCAAGGTGCCGGCAAGGTCCATCTTCTCCTGGGCGTCGAGGGTCTGCAAAAATTTGTCAACGAACCGTCGCTCCAGTTCGTGGTCGCCCAAGGCGGCCAAGGCGATGGGCACGATTTCTTCCTTGCCCCAGATCTTGTCCGTTTTCAGCGCCTCGATCGCGGGGCGGGCCTCGATGATCTTGGCCTTGGCGATGGCCAGGAGCAATCCCGACGAAGGGCTTTTCGCCAACAGCTTGAGCAGGCTTTGACCGTACTCGCGGATGGAAGACGGCGGAGAAAGTTCGGCGATCTGGTCCATGGCCACCATGTAGGGACCGTCGTTTCGCAAGGACGCGTCGCCAACGAGTATCGACAGGATCCGGCGATTCGAGAGCCTGCCCTGGGGGTCGCTCTTGGTCCCGATCTGGACAAGCGCCTTGACGATCTGGCCACGCACGGCGGAAGACGGGTTTTGTCGCAGTTCCGCGGCCAGAAGCTCCAGCCCGACCGCCTCGGGAGCCAGGAAGGGCCCGATGTCGCCGCTGAAGGCTTTCCCTTCGCGGAGTTGTTCGATCTCTTGTTTCGCTTTCATCTTCGCCGTTCCGATCGTTTTGTCCGCCTTCGCGGATCCGCTGCCATTCGTTTTTTTGACAGAATCCGTCGCGAGGGTCGCCGCGGCGAATGCCGCCACCGCCACCAGGACGCAAAAATTGGACAACCCGGCCCGCGGCTTCATGTTCGCTTCAGCAGATCCCATTGGGATTCCGTCTTGGTGTAGTCCTCGTTGTCGTAGCGCAGGATCATGGGTTTGTGGTGGAGTTCGGCTTTCGCGATGCCGACCATGTAGTTCATCATGGTGTGGTTGTCCTCGACGTCCTTGTACTTGAGAAGGGAGTGCCCAAGCTCGTGGCCGGCGGTTTCGATCACGACCTTCTGGGTCGAATTGTTCTCGGCCACCATGATGGGATTGCCGCTCCAACCCGCAGCGGAGAACGTGACGCCGTGGGTTCCCGCCGCATGCGCCTTTCCGAGGTTGGTCTTGAACTTGATCTTGTACTCGGTGCTCGAGACCTTGGTGACGGTGTCGATCGTCATGTTGTCGTCGTCGGTGATCGCACCGTAGATGTTGCCCACGGTCACCTTGCTGCCAGGACCGTAGAAACGACCCGCGCCTCCCACCGAGATTTCCGGCTGGCCAGCCTCAGCGTCGCTGGTGAGCCGGATGAAGGTGACCATGCGCTTGACGATCGCCACAACTTGCTTCCCCGCGAAATTGGCCGCGACGTAGGTGTTGATCGCCGCGAGGCAATCGGCGCTGTGGTCGGTGTAATCGAAGATCACCGCGTTGCGGGCGGAATTCCAGACTTCCAGATCGATGACGTGCGAGCTTGGTTTGCCAGGGATCGCGGTGGATGGCGGCGGGCCTTCGAGGGTCAGGTTCGCGACCGCGAACTTGTAGGTTTCGTTGATGCCGTTCTGGGTGTCGGTTGGAGTCATCTGCCGGCAGGAAAGCGTCGATGCCGCATGCCGCTTGTCTTCGATCAGGAGAACAACCGCTTTGCAGGCGAACTCCTTGTAGACGCGGATCTCGAATTTCAGGCATTCCTGCCCGGTCGGGAGGTGCTTGATGACAAGAGTTGTCATGTCCTTCAAGGGAGCCAGGCCCTTGACGACGACCTTGTAGGGGGCCGCACCGCCAGCTGTCGGCGACGAGGTGACCGAAGCCTTCGTGGTATCGGCGATTTCGTAGGCGAAGTTCGCGAGATCGAGCGGTCCGCCCTTGAACTCGATGACAAGATCCGTCTCGAATCCCGATTGGACCGAGACCTGGTAAGGTTGGGCTTCGGGTGTGCGGTTGAAGGGAGCCGCGATGGCTCCGCGTTGGGCGGGCGGCGGCGATGGAATGGCGGGGGGAATGATCGACTGGTTCGCATCGAACCCGAAGGCGACCTTGCTCCCGTCGACGGTGATCCGGAACACCTTGAGCTTCCAGGTCAAGACCAGTGGAGACTGGATGCCGGTTGGGAGGAATTCGAGCTTGATCTCCTCCGGGCTTCCCTCCGGGCTGGGTTCGTCCTTGGCCTTGATGGTCAGGGTGTCGGTGTCCTGTCCCGAAAGTTCAAGTCGCGGGCTCGTGGAACTCCACTTGAAAGTTCCTGTCATGCCGGTTTTGGCTGCCGCCTTCCATTTTATCGTGGTTGCGGCCATCATCTCCTGCGCGGCAGGTTTGGAGCCGTCTTCGGTGGTGATCCCGATGTCGGGTTTGGTCGTTGTCTTCTCGATGTTCTTTTCGGCGACCCCCGAATAGAACATGCAGGCCATGGTGGTCTGATCGGCCGGATACTTGCGTTCGGCATCGCCGCTTTGGCGTCGCGCGTCGCCGTCGGGCCAAAACTCGTCCTTGCACTTGGTGCAAGGCTGCGAGCTGTCGGGACAGGGCCATTGGGGCTTCTTGGGGTCGGTCGCCGAAAACGCATCCTTCTTGAACAAGGCCACCACGGTCCGCCGGTCGATCTGGTTGCGTTCGTCGCGTTCCTTCTTGTTGGGTTTTGTCGCGTAGTTCTTTACGTCGGATTTTGACATCAAGTAGACGGGATTGAATTCGCTGCATCCCTGGTAGGCGCCTTTGGCCTTGGCGTCCACCTTCGCGTTGAGCGCCGCATCGCCCATGAACGAATCGGCTCCCAGCTTGTAGGGCTTTCCCGATTCGTCCACACAGATCGCATCCATGTAGGCGGGATACAGCTTGGCCTTGCTCTTTGCCCCCAGGACCCCGTCCTTGGAAAGACCGTTGTCCCCCTGGAACCGCTTTACGGACGCCAAGGTGACAGGTCCTGTCACGCCGTCGATGCTGCCCGTGTGGTAGGCGTTCCCCGCCTTGTCCTTGATGGTGGCGAGCATGCGCTGGTTGGCCTTGGTGCCCCAGTCGTCGCCGCCGGTCTTCTTGGAAAGATCCAGCCAGATGTCGACATTGCGTGTCAGCAAGGCGTACAGCATTTTGGCGCGCCGCAGACTGAGCTTCTTGTTGTTTTCGTCCTCGCCCACCGGATCGGCGTGCCCGAAAATGGCCAACAGGGTGTCGGGGTTGGCATCCAGCATCTTCTTGAGCTGAGGGAAGTCTTTCGCGGCGGTGGGCAGGATGGCCGACGAATCGAAATCGAAGTGGTTGGGGTGGAGAGCCCAGTTGGTGACAGGTTTTGGCAACAGGACGTTGACGACTTCGACCTCGTCGCTCTTGAGGGTCACGCCTGGACAGTCCCAGTGCTCGGCCTCCACGTAGTAGCGGATCTTGGTGCCGCGCTTCACGGGAGGAGTGGGGGAGACCAGATTCGCCTTCGCCTTGACCGTCTGGGTGGCGTCGGTCTTGTTGGCGGCGCCCTCGGCTTTCACTTCCATGAATTGGGCAGTGCCAAAGCTACCGTCTTCCTGCGCGATCGAAGCGAACAGCTTGAAATGGACCGTGAAATTTTCGGGTGGCTTGGAAGGGTCCAGCACCTTGACGTCGCAAGTCGCTTCGAAGGGTTTGTCGGTGGCCAGCTCTTCCACCGGAGTGGAGATCTTGCAGCTGGACAGTTCGACCTTTTTCGTGGACTGAGCGGTGGTTCCTCCAGGGGAAGCACCCGAGCTGCCGGCGGGCCAAGGGTCGTCTTCGCGCGTCTCTTTCAGATATTCCGAGTTGACCGTGCCTTGGCCGTTTTGACCACCACCTTGGCCCGAAGCGCTCTGCCCTTTCTTCTTGTCAAAAATCGACATGTCGACATCGCCCGGTTTGGCGGTCGACCTGTCGAGCAGGCTGGGTCCGGAGCTTGTCGGATTGGTCGCGCGGGAGTCGGTCATCTGCGGAGTCTCCTCGTTTCGAACAGTTCGAATAATAGTACGTGGGACTTTCTCGGGTCCACCCAAAGGATGGAGAATGATGGAATAGAGATGGACTAGATTATCTGATATCGTCCATTTGGGTTTTTGCCAAATCCGACGATTTTTGTCGACTCAACAATTCCAGCAAAGTCCGAACATGCGTCAATATCGCCATCGTCGCGCCGCCATCGTCCAAACCGCGTTCGTGCTGGTTGCGGCCTTCATGTTCAACGCCTGCCAGAATTCGTCGACTGGATCCGACGCGCGCCCGATTCCGGTAGAGCCTTCCATCCAGTACACAGAAGAATGGAAGACACCGGACTCCTTGACTTGGGCGGTTGGCGACGCATCGCACCAAGTAGTGGAATCCCAATCGATCACAGGCTCGAATTTTTCGGCTCGATTCACATTAGGTCAACCCACCAAGGACTCCATCTTCCTTGGCGTTTGGGTAGCGGGAATGCGGTTCGCGCTGGTTCCGATTCTGGAAGTTGGCAGCACGAGCAAATTGACAGTCCTTCCTGCGAAATACGACAGCGTAGCCAGGGCGATCCTTCTGCTTTGCCCTGCCAAGGCCGACCGCAATCGCGACACCTTGTTGGCACGGTACGCCCGCGGGTTGGTGGATGCAACTACCGGTTTCGAGGGCTTCCCCAAAAGTTGTCCGATCGGGATCGATACCGCTGCCGTGCTTCGCCAGTCGTTGGCCTACGCGGTTCGCAAAGGGGTTGCGCTGCAGACCATGGTCAAGACCTGGCTGCTTCCGTTGGACACCATTGGGGCGCGCGCCTTGGCGCCGGAGCTTCTGTCCAAAGGGCTGGTGACCGCTGCGCAGCTTTCCAAGGCTCTTCCTCCTTATCCCATCCGCATGACAAAATCTGTAGTTCTTGCATCGGCTCCCGTTCCGGGCGGCGAAGTCGTGGGCTTGTCGGGCGTGTTTGCGTGGGAAGCTGGTCGGGTGATCAAACCCGGCTTCCAGGTGAGAACCGCCAACGGGGTCGATCGATCGAACTTCCATTTCGTCGATTCGCGGACCGGGCGGCCTGTCGATACGGCTCGACTCGTCTTTCCGGGCGACACGACATTCGACCTGTCGGGGGCCTTGGCGTTGCAGCTCGATTCGTCGGCTCCTGCCGGGCTCGACACCCTTGTGGTGACGCTGGCCGACGGCAACGGGCATTCGGCGCAGGGGCGAGTGGTGTTCCGCGTGACCAAACCCACCGCTCCAAAAATTGTCATATCCTCCTCCAAGGACACCTCGGTACCCAACTCCACGCGCAAGATCTGGGTGAGCGCAAGCGTGACGGATTCCTTTGGGCCCCACGCCTTCAAGATCCAATCGAAGACGATTTCGGGTGCTCCGTACGGCGACAGCGTGATTTTGGAGGTGGGCCGCAATGACATCGCGCTCGAAGCCTGCAACCAGGCGAAGCTCTGCTCCCGCGACACGCTGAAGGTGGTTCGCGCCCCGGCGGTTGGCGACACGATCGCTCCGATGGTCGTGCGGGTGAGTCCGCGCGGCGATACCGCGTTGGACAACGAAACCAGATCGTTCCCGGTCTCGTGGACCGTCACGGACGATTCGCTGCTTGCCTCGGTGAGCCTTAACGGTGCGGTATTGAACGGTCTGGGGGCCTTGTACAGCACCACCGTGAACCTGAAGACAGGAATCGACACGCTCGTCCTGTTGGCCGTGGATGCTCGTGGAAACGCCCGGCGCGACACGGTGCGCATCGAGCGCAAACCGGATACAACAAAACCTGTCATCACGCGCAGTGCGGGCACCAACGACACCGTGATCCGTCGTAGCGGCGCCTTCTACATACCGGTATCCTGGAAGGTGACCGACTTCGCGTTGCGGATCGTGACCATCGAGGGCGCCACGGTCACCGGAACCGACGGGATCTATTCGAGCATGGTGCCATTTTCCGTCGACTCGGCCTGGATCCGCATCATGGCCGTCGATTCGGCGGGCAACACCTCGCGGGATTCGATCCTGGTGCGCCGGATTCTTCCTCCCATCGTGGATACCACCCCGCCGGTGATCGGGAAGGTGTTCGCCCCGCGCGACACGGCGGTTGGGTACGACACCCGATCGATCGCACTGTCGTGGACCATCTACGACGACTCGCTGCTCGCGTCGGTGAGCCTGAACGGCGAGACGTTGCCGGGCACGAGCGCTCTGTACCAGGTCAGTGTCCGACTCAAAGCAGGGATCGACACCTTCGTGCTGAAGGCCCAAGACCAACACGGCAATGCGCGGACGGATACTGTCGTGGTCACGCGCAAACCGGATACGGCCAAACCCGTGTTGGCACGTGGCAAGGACACGCGCGACACCGTCTTGACGGCGGATTCGAGTTCGCATGAGGTCTCGTGGAAGGTGACCGACCAAGCCTTGAAGAACGTGGTTATCGCAGGCGTGGAAGTTGCCGGAAACGCGGGTGAGTACTCCGCCAACGCACGTTTGACGAGCGATTCCGTGTGGATCAAGATCGTGGCCACCGATTCCATGGGGAACACCGCGACAGATTCCGTACGGGTGTGCAAACTCTTGGCGCCAACCGTGAATCCGGCGGGACAAGCCATGAAAACCGGATCGAGCGTGACGGTGGTGATCCTCCCGGCGAAAGCTGGCGACAGCCTCGAATTCTCGACCGACGGGAGCACCTGGTCGAAGTATGCGACGGGGCTCTACATCGATTCGACAAAAATCGTCTACAGCCGCGCCCGGAGGTATGGGACCACGTCCTTGGTCGCGAGCGCAGCCTATCTCTTTCCCTTGAAGCTTCTGCCTGCTCCCGCGGCGTACGCAGCCGATTCCGTGGTGGTCGTCATCGATACCACGGGCCTGGATAGCGTCCAGATGAGCTTGGACAGTTCGGCGAACGCGGTATGGACGCGGGGCTCCAAGCGTGTGCTGACAACAAGCGGGACCATCTACGCACGCGGATGGGTGAAGGGGCTGGTCTCCTATCCATCGTCGGCCTCCTACAATATCATCTACACGACCCTCGATTCGGTCGGCGTTTCGGATTGGAAAGGAGTCGTGACTGGCACTGTCAACGGAGGAGCGATTAAGCTCGACAGTCTGCATCCCGTTGCCAACAAGGTCGTGATTTCCCATCGCACCACCGATACCGCAGCACGGGTCACATCATCGGATACGGTCGTTTTCTCGCAGGACACGACGGTCGATATTACCGTGACGAACAAAGGCTTCACCAGAAAGTTCCCGCTTCGGCTGGTGCATTCCAAACGATCGATCGACTCCCTTCGCGACGAACGCGATGGTCAGATCTACAAGGCGACAAAAATCGGCACTCAATGGTGGATGGCCCAGAACCTGAACTACTCGAATCCGATCACCGGAAGCGATAAGATCGGCTACTGCTACGACTTCGACGACTCCTACTGCGATGCAGCAGGCCGCTTGTACAATTGGGAACAAGCAAACAGCGGGGTTTGCAGTGCCGGTTGGCATTTGCCCTCGTTCGACGAGTGGACACAACTCAAGCGCGCGATGCCGGATACGTCCTTGGCTGGACAGTCCCTCAAAAACATCGCTATGAATGGGAGTGCGGGAGATCCCTATGGATTCAACGCCCTTGCCAGCGGATGGCTTACGCCCGACCTGAGGGCCTTGCAATGGGACGAAACCGGATATTGGTGGTCGTCAACCGCATCCGACACGACTACAGCTTGGGGAAGTGCAATCATTTCCGATAGGAACGACATGCTTCAGTACGCATGGGTGAAGAACGATTGGTTCTCGGTGCGCTGCGTCCGCGACTGATGGCTGACTGACGGGAATTGTCCATGAACGGGTTGCACTAGAGCCTGTTCATGGATTGGCTGAAGCCGTTCCGGGAGACGCTCGAAAAAGGCAAGCAATATCGATAGGCGATGGGGGAGCACGAAAGGCGTGATGCTCACCTTGATGTACCAGTAGACCGCGACATTTTTTGGCCGGGTTTCGGGAGCGGTGCGGGGTGTGCCGTTCGCCCAGTCCGACACGATGTCGGCGGCAACCTCCGACATCGGCAACTCTCTGCTGTTGATCAGTCGGTCGACGACCGATTGGGACACGAGGGTTCCGCTTTTGCTGATATGTTGCTGCCCATGAAAATCTGGTGCCAGTGTCCATGGAACGCATCGGTCTGCTGATTACCAGGGCTACGCTTGCCAGCCGGACGGCATCCAGCCTTTTGCCGATTTTTGTCAAGGAATCGCTCCAAATTGGAGCGGTTTTCAGGGCCGCGATCGCCGTATCCTTCGATGCAGCATTGCCCGCCGCTTCGATTTCCTGGGATTCCATTTTTCAGCAACCGGTCTGTCCCTCTCCCGACAAGCCGTGTGGAGTCCCCCCGATTCGCCGAACTTACCGACTTTATGAGCAAAGTGCGCACGCCGTCCGCTTCGGTGAATACGCCAATCGCTGGGCGAGAATGTATGAGGTGGAAAAGCTTGGATCTAATTTGCAACGCGAAAATCAGTACGTGTCCTTACATACCTGTGATGCGATTTCCGGCACGAGTTGGGATAAGTTGTAGCGATTCCCGCTAGATCATTGAAATGTCAGTTGCCGGCATCCGCATCTGGAATCGTAAACACCCAATCTTTTATTTCACAACCCGGGTGCGGGTAACTTTGCTTGATCGTTATAGTCCGTTGTTGTTGAACTCTGTCATCTATGTCGATGGAAATTGTTCCATTCATCGTGCTAAATATGTTCGGTTTGACCACTGACCATGCAGTTCTAAACACTCCCTTTTCTGTTTCGTGGGAGTGTCGGGTTGCTTGCTCGGGTGGTGGTTGAGTTGTAAGCCACCCCGGTGGATTTGGATTCAATGCGTCGAACGTCATGGCCACAAAGCTTGCTTCGTGCTTGTGGATTTGTGGTTGTGTTTCTGACTTACGATACTTCGCGTCTTTTGGACGGTTCGATGTCCCAACCTCTTGAGCGTCTGGCAGCTTGTGCCATCCCCTGATGGTCCTCATTTCTGTCGGCGGCTTATCAATCTCGGATGGATGCTCTCTGATGCATGTGGCCCATGCATTTATTGCTTCCGCTTTTGGGAGTGCGTGTTGGCCCGGATTCCCCGTGCTTGACGCGGTGAAAATGGCGAAATCAGCGATAATCTGACGCGCGTATTCACCCCTTACCGTCTTGGGTACCATTTGTGTGTTTTCATCGCTGCCGTGATGGGGTATGTGTAAGCCTGTGACGTTTCCTAGTTGCTTGATTAATGGGGATAGGCATACGTCCGAATCTCCTGTGAATAAGTACTTGAAAGCACCGATCTTGAATAAAATGATTAGACTCGCCGCGTTTTCTTGATGGGTGACACTTAGGTATCCCGTCGTCGTTCTTATGGTGTTATCCGTTGTCTTATGTCGGTATGGGCCCGTGCCGGGAGCAACTACCCATATATGCTTATCGCCTTCGATCAATTGGTACGCCTTAGTTAATCCGTGAGGTCTAGCCAAGTCCGGTGGGACTGGACGTACGCTGTATACCTTTTCCGTGCTTTTCTCAGTTAAGGTTGATGCTATAGTTATTTCATAATTTTTATTAACGATTATTTGATGAGTTGATGTCTGATCCACCAAACGCGGCAATCCACCCTTTGAGATTGCGGTTGATCGATATGTGTTTGTTGTTAGGGTTGACAAGCTCCCCAACATGTTGTCGTGGTCGGTGTGTGCGTGCGTAAGGACAACTGCATTAAATTTGGGGTCCGTAACACCAGGGTGTCTTTTTTTGAGCCAATCCCGCGCGGCTGTAACATAGTAGTCGTCCTCTGAAGGGATTATCGCCCCGCAATCTATGAGGATGGAGTTTCCGCAAGGGGTGTGGACCATAATCATGTCGCCGTGCCCAGTATCGATGTATGTTATATTCGCAGTTGGCATTTGTAATTAATTCCTCATCGTCTCGTTGAATTCACTAGCGCACAATTCGGACTGCCTGCGAAGTGATTCTTGTCGTGCGGCATACAATGTTATGCTGGCTACGTAACCCGTCGGGCTCCGATGATCTACGGTATCATGTGATTGAGCGCGCTGCGATTCTGTGTGCCAGTATTCGGCGCGGGTCCGCCCCTGTTCTACACAAAATATGCCTTTATCCATTCGGGTAGGTGCGATCATCTCAAGGTAACTGATCAATATGCGGCCGGTGTTGTAAATCGATTCGCCGAGCTCGTTCGGTTGCCCGTAGGGAGTTGGCTTCAATACTGTGTGTATTATATATTCCATTCCCGATATGTAAAAGTTATCGTGGATATATCGATCCATTACTTCCCACCAGCCGGCGACATTATGCGTCAACGCGTCGGTGAGGGTCTTCAGTCTATCGTTCGATGTGTTGGCCCCTAAACATACTGAGATTGTCGGATTCCTGATTCCCCCCGCAGCTTTGCACACTTCTTCTGCTATAATTTTGAATCGCGTACTCAACAGTGCTGTGCGATTGAGGAAAACTTCCTCGTGTATCTCCCACACCGCTACCGGCTTCGGCGGCATATACCCCACCACCTCCACCACCCCACTCTTCTCCTTCTCCACAGCATCCCCATGCTCCGCCACCACCCGATACTTCAGTTCCACCCCCCATTTCACCAGCTTCTTCGGCGAATACAGCGTCCCCTCCGCACAAATTCTGTCGCCCTCCCGGTTTCCGACTTTAGCGAGCCCCGTATCCTCCTCTGTGCCATCGGGCAGCGTGCAGAACAACCGAAACGTCACCCCGCCCGTCACTGGCTTTCCATTCGACGAGGTCGCCACGCACGACATCTTGAACGGCTGGTCGGTCGCCAGGTCCTCCGAAGGCGTATCGATCCGGCAGTCAGAAAGTGTCACCGTTCGCTTGGCCGATTTCTCATCGGCCGGGGTTGGGTTGTCCCGCCGGCATTCCTCCAGGTAGTTCGCATTCACCGCCCCTTGGCTCTTCTGCGATCCACCGGATGTCGCAGATCCGCTTTGCGCCTGATTCTTCTCGAAAATCGCCATGTCGACTTCACCGGGACGGGCAGTCGACTTGTCGAGGAGGCTGGGGCCGGAGCTTGTGGGGTTGGAGGCGCGGGTGTCGGGCATGGGTTTGCTCCTAGTTTCTCTGGTCCGGGACCGGCGCCCATTCCAGCGCGACGCCCGCGGGCTCGACAAGAACGGACAGCTTGGTGCGGGCTCCGATGGGGGTGGCGTCTTCTGCGATCTTGAGAAGCACGCTCCCGAACGCGTCGATCACGCCCAGGCGCTCCCAGGTGTCGGGGGTGCAGATGGTGTCGCGTAGACGGATTTTGACATGCATACGCCGCCAGGCCACCCCGTGGTCCAACACGTGGTCGTGGTCGGCCGATACGTCCTGGATATCTTCGATCAGGCTGCGCTTGGCTTCGGAGGTGTCCCATAGCACTTGACGCAATCCGTCCTTCAAGCGCGCGGCGTCCAGCCAGCCTTCGAAATGGCCTGCCGCGAAGGCGAGCAGGCGCGAACGCGGGTCCGATCCGGGTGGAGGACGGAAACTGACACTGGGGCGCGCCAGGCCTCGGAAGGTGAGTTCCTCGGGAATGCCGGGGCCGTGCATGCACAGGTTTTCGGGCGAAAGCTGGTCGTGGGGGAGGTTGGCGTCGGAGAATTCGGCATCGATGGCCAGGTACTGGTTGGTCAATTCCTGTCCGGGAGCGAATCCGCCCAAGGCCACTTGGGTCGACCGGCTGCCGTCGCGTTTGTGGCCGCGCAGCACCTGGAAATGGGCGTGTTCGGTGCGCGACCGGTAGCTGGAGTACTTGAGGAATCGAGTGCGCTTGGAGGGATTGACCGTGTCCAAGCCTTGCACCGACACCACATCGAGGATTTCCTTGTGGGAGCCTGTTTGCGGCAACACCATCACGCTGGCCGACGTGTGGTCCCAGATGGGGGATTGGCAGGGCTCGGAAAAGCGATTGACCACCACGCCCGCCATGGGGCGGAACAGGTCGGCATTCACGGCGCGCCAGATGCCACGCGGGAGGGGGCCGGTGAATTCCACACGCAACCGCAACGGCGCTTCCACCGAGAGCAAGGCGCTTTGGGCGCCCACCAGTTGCACGAACCGGAATCTGTCATCGGCGCACAGGAAGTCGCGGGCATCGCTGAAGGGCCCGGGGAATGTGGTCTTGGAAGCGTAGCCGGGCTGATCGAGCCGTTCGAAACGAAGCTCGGGGCAATCGACCCAATCGGTGTCGGTCATCACCTGGATGCGCGCCACGCGGCGCAGCAAAGCAAAGCGCACCGCCCACACCACAGTGGGGTCGCCGTGCAGATAGAACGGGATGCGTTCCGACCATTCGCCGCGCGAAAGCTCCGAATAGCTTTCCAACGAAAGCTCCAGCGGCGTCTCGTCGGAATCTGTCATAGCCACCTTGGCCGATTCCACGCCGAACGACCGCAACGGGATGTCGTGGTTGAGGGTGTAACGACAGGTGGTTGCGGATTCTCCAAGCGGCACCGATCGCACTTCCGATCCGGCTTTGATGGCCGATTCGCTGGGGTGGAACATGCGAGGATGGAATTCCACCACGGTCACCGAGGGCAGCGGTTGTTGCAGATCGGGCACGAGCAAATCGAGCAGGTGCTGGGTCAAACCATCTTCCGAATCCATGGCTTCGCGGATACGAGCTGTCAGAAAGGCGAAAGATTCTGTCAAGCGCTCCACGTACGGGTCGCGGTCGTCCACCAGGTCTGGATTGAGGTAGCGTGCGGCTTCGGGGAAGTCGATGGAAAAATCGACGGCTTCCTCGCGAAGGCTTCGGTGCTCCTGGATGAATCGGCGGGCAATAACTGTCACGGATGTAAACCGCATTTAGATGGTGGTTTGAACACGCCAGGGAAATTGGACGCTTTCGGGAAACTCCGAAGGTGCGCCGGACAGTGGATTCAATAATAGCGGAATTTGTCCGGTATTTTCAAGTACGGATTCCAAGAACACCAAAAGGATCAACGGATCGCTCCTGGGTACGATCCATCGAGTCTTGCTCTACCAACTCCGAAATCGTCGGCAAAAGGCCGCTACGCGACATTTCCGCGCAGCTGGTAACGCCCTGTCAAAAGTTGTCCACCCTCTGCGGGAGGCGCCGTCGACCTACCGCGAAAAGGGCGCCATCCGCACCGAAGCCGCGATCTTGCCGTCCACGCGCAACAGCGCGAATCCCGGCGATACGACGGGTTCCAAGGCGACAAGATTCGATCCCGAACGCAGCGCGACCTCGCGCGGTGCCGACAATCTCCGTCCTTCCATGTCCACCACTTCGATGCCGACCATCGCGGACGTCGCGAGTTCGATGCGCAGTCCTCCATGGACCCGACTTGCCAGGAATTGTCTGACAGAATTCGGCTTGACGGCCGCACCAATGACCAGGTCGCTCGGAGCGTGAAGTCCACCAACGAGATCGGACAGCACGAAGGCCGAATCCTTGGAAGGTGCGCTGGAAAGCAACGAGCGCGCAGGCACCCATGCCGCCTTGACGATCGGCACATTGGACGGACCGTAGACGAATCGATTGGTGGACGGCCCGATCAACGTAAGCCCATAGGCTCCTTGCCACATCGCCAGGGTATCGCCTCGGTATCGGTCGGCGCCGCAGACTTGTCCTGGGTACCCGAACGTGGCCGTCTTGACAGGCGAGCCTCCCAAGGTGCGCCAATTTCCTTCCTTGGTACAAAGGAACCCGTAGTATGTATTGGTGCTGGCGAACGCGCCGATGTACGACGACGATGTCGCGAGGGTCACCGGCGCCGATCCAGGTGTGCGGGAATACAGCTGATTTTGGGCGCTCCAGATCATCATGCCGTTTTGGGAGGACAAGTTCTTCGCCCAGTAGACATCGATTTGGTCCGTCCAGGCATCTTGCCGGATCACGGTCGAGCTTGGAGTGAGGATCGCCACCCCAAGAGTATCGCCCACCAGAAGCCCGCGCGAGTCGCGCCCCAACGAGGTGCCTTGGGGAGCGATTTGCGACAAAATCTGCCACGACGAAAGATTGTACGATCGTTCCAGGTTGTTGCCCAGTCGCCACCAGCGCCCCCTTCTCGGGGCGGGATCCACCAGGACGAAGGCGGTGAGCCCGGTATCGGTCTCGATGACATCGACATCGTGCACCGAATCGCGCAGAACCCTCCAGCTCCCGGCCGAATAGGCCAGAAGACGACCATTTTCGAGGTTCGATTCCAGGCCCGAGACCTGAAGGACAAGAAGTGTCGGACCGAAACCGAGAATCTTTTTGGCCACGCCCAACGGGGCCAAATCCTGGTCCATGTTCTGGATATCCTGCCCGTCGCGTCCGAACCGGACCAGCTTCGTGCCTTGGCGGCTCCAGAAGTAACGGCCATCCCAGGCGACAGGCTCGGGGTTGGTGACGTTGTGGAACACGGTGTCCCAGGTCTTTCCAAGATCCACGCTGCGCAGCAGATCGGGCACCGTATCGTAGCCGCTGACAACCTCGAACAGGACGCCGCCGCGAAGCGCCATACCACCGCGATCGCCGTACGGTTTGTCGGTGGTTGAATCCCAGCTTGAACCGCCATCGCGCGAGACGAGCAACCTTGACGATTGGTAATAACGCCGCAGCACGATGGTGTCGCCCTGGATGGCGACGGCATCGACAAGCTGGGGCAGACTGTCCTTCCAAGTGGCGCCCGTATCGTAGCTGATCCAAGTCCTGCCGTTCCACCCGGCGCCACCGCGATCCGACGCGACCAGGATCCGCCCCCCGATCCAAGCCTTCGCATCGTACTGCCAATATTGGCCGTTGGGCGGAGCGATCCTACGCCAGCCGTGATGGACCGCTTTGTTCTCCTTTTCCGAGATCGACGAAGCGCCGACGACGGAATCCCTCGACAACAGGAGCTCGCTGGTGGTGGCCGATCCGTTCGAAATGCTGCGGGCGTTCATCGCGACGATGTTCTTGCCGTCCTGCGAGAAGACAAAATTTGGATTTCCGCTCAGGCTCGCGGCCTTTCGCAAAGCCGTGTCGCCGGCCTTGCCGTAGTAAAGGCCGTCGGGGTTGACGAAGACCAACTGATCGCCGACCAGGCTGATCTGCGTCGCGCCAAGGTGGGACGTTTCTTTTTTCGATCCATCGGAGGAGCGCAGCAGCATGCCGCCGTTTCCGTTGGCGGCGATAACCGTGTTGCCGTTTCCTGTCACCAGGACGGCGCGGGAGGTCGGGAGCTGCGGCAGCGAAGACCAGTTCTGGGCGAAGGAGCTAGCTGCCAGACCGAGGGCGGCCAAGTTCAGGATTCTGCGCATTGCGGGATCATTCCTTCAGAAAGGCAATTTCTGTCGTTGCGGGGGGGGCGGAGCGGATCAGCCAGCCAGATGCCGACGCAATCTGTCGATCTCGGCACCCGATCCCACCGCGATCAGGGCCTGACCGGCGTGCAGAATGTGGTGGGGCGGGGGATTGAACAGGAAGTCGTCTTCGCCCAGGTGGATGGCCACCGGGACCACGCCGGTCGATTCGTGGATGCTGGCCTGGGAAAGCTGCTTGCCGTCCCAGCGCGATCCTTTGGGGATCACGGCCTCGTCCATGCGGGTGTCGCCGCTGGAGTGGTACAGCATGCGGTCCAGAAATGTCGTGGTGCGGGGGCGGATCATTTCCGATGCCAAGCGCAATCCGCCCAATGCGTTGGGCGCGACAACGGCTGTCGCACCGGCGCGTTTGAGCTTGCCCGTGGTCTGCGGGTCCACCGCACGCGCCACGATCCGCAGGTCGGGATTCAATCCCCGTGCGGTGATCACCAAAAAGACGTTCACGCGGTCGTCGTTGGAGGCCACAAGAAGGCCGGTCGCTCGTTTGATGCCGGCTTCTTCCAGCACTTCCTCGAGGGTCGGATCTCCAATCACGTGCGGGAATTCGCCCACCTGGTGCAAGGCGTGCTCCATCTTCGACGCGTCGGGATCGATGGCCACGAAGCTGCGCCCCGTGGCGCGCAGTTCGCGTGCTGCCGAGATTCCGGTTTCGCCCAGACCGCAGATGATCTGGTGACCTTCGATGGTGGCGAGGGCTTTCATGTTTCTCCTGCGACGTAGCGAATGGGAAAGGCGGCCTTCCAAAATGGCGGCGGTGAGGGAGGCGGCAAGTGTTGCAACCACCGTGAACGACATGACGATGAGCAAGATGCCGAACAAACGAGCCGAGGGATTGCCGGAAAGATCGTGGATTTCGCCGTAACCGACCGTCGCGACCGTGGTCACGGTCATGTACAACGCGTCCAGCCAGGTCCATTCGGCGCCACCCAAGGTGTGGAACCCGACCGTGCCGATCGTGATCAAACTGAGCCATGCCAAGGCCGCGCGCTTCAAGAGTCGAAGATCCACGGTTCCAAGGTAAACAACTCTTGGCACACAATGCTAGCCGCCAGACGCGATCGCACCTGGACATGACAGAATCTGACAAGGATCGCGAGGTCTATTGTTCCTGCATTGAAACAGGTTCAGCACTTGTTCTTGGGTCGCTTTCCGTTCATGTTCTAGGGTATGGAAAACACGGACGCCCTCCTGGTTTTTGGAAGCACCACTGGAACCACCCGGCTTTTGGCTGGAGCTGTCAAGAAGGGACTTCAGATCCACGGCTTCCATGTTCGTGCCAAGAACGTGGTCCGCACCCGCGTGGAGGAGCTCCCGCGCTATCCGCTCATCTTCCTGGGATGCTCCACTTGGGAAAACGGTGCCGTCCAGCGCGACTTCCAGCAATTTTTGTCCAATCTTGGCGACATTCGCCTCGAAGGCTCCAAAGCCGCTGTCTTCGGCCCTGGCTCCCGGTCGTACCCTCATTTTTGTCGCGCCGTCGATCTCCTCGAACAGGAATTGGTCAAGCGTGGCGCCCAACTTTTGTCGCCATCCCTGCGTATCGACGGTTCAGGCTACTCCATGCGCGCGATCGCCCAGGAATGGGCCGAACAGATCGCAGATCATCTAGTCTGATATTTGAGAATCATACTCATTGACATTGTCGAAGCCTTGTAGATAGGTTGGTGCACTGGCAGTGAATCGGAAAATGTTTCCAACCCTGGCAAAACATGTCAGAGAGTGAGAACCTTGATTCCGATTCCCGGTATCCGAAAAAGGAGCGCTACGTGCACGAGCACTCGCAACATCAAAACCTCGACAAGGTCACCTACGACGACAAGGTCGTACGCTACTTCCTATGGGCCACCATGCTTTGGGGTGTGGTGGGAATGCTGGTCGGCGTCATCATCGCCGCCGAACTCGCCAACTGGCGGGTGAATCTGGGAATTCCCGAAATCACCTTTGGTCGCCTGAGACCGTTGCACACCAACGCGGTGATCTTCGGCTTCGCTTGCAACGCGTTCTTCACCGCCGCCTACTACAGCACGCAACGTCTGGTGAAGGCGCGACTGTACAACAACATCCTCTCGTGGACGCATTTCTGGGGATGGCAGGCGATCATCGTGTCCGCCGCCCTCACGCTTCCCTTCGGCATCACCACCGCCAAGGAATACGCCGAGCTGGAATGGCCCATCGACATCGCCATCGCGCTTGTGTGGGTGGTTTTCGCGGTCAACTACGTGGGGACACTTCTTGTCCGCCGCGAAAAGCACATCTACGTCTCCATCTGGTTCTACCTGGCCTCCATCGTGACCGTGGCTGCCTTGCACATCGTGAATTCCTTCGAGATCCCGGTGGGCTTCCTCAAATCGTACTCGTTCTATTCCGGCGCGCAGGACGCTCTGGTGCAGTGGTGGTACGGCCACAACGCGGTGGCATTCGTGCTCACCACGCCGTTTTTGGGGATCATGTACTACTTCATCCCCAAAGCAGTGGGGCGCCCCGTCTACAGCTATCGCCTTTCCATCGTGCACTTCTGGTCCCTGATCTTCATCTACATCTGGGCCGGACCCCACCACCTGCACTACACGGCGCTGCCGCAGTGGGCGCAGTCCCTGGGCATGGTGTTCTCGGTGGTGCTCTGGATGCCCTCGTGGGGCGGCATGATCAACGGTCTGCTCACGCTTCGCGGAGCCTGGGATCGCGTGCGCAACGACACGGTTCTCAAATTTCTAGTGGCGGCCGTGACATTTTACGGCATGAGCACCTTCGAAGGCCCGCTGATGGCCATCAAGTCGGTGAACGCCATTTCCCACTACACCGATTGGACCATCGGACACGTCCATTCCGGCGCTCTTGGTTGGGTTGGTTTCATGAGCTTTGGTTGCTTGTACTGGCTGGTCCCCAAATTGTACGGAACCAAGCTGTACTCCGAGAAGTGGGCAAGCACGCACTTCTGGTTGGGCACCATCGGGATCGTCTTCTACATCGTTTCGATGTGGATCTCGGGGATCACCCAGGCCCTCATGCTGCAGGCTGTGACCGCCGACGGCAAGCTCCTGTATCCGGATTTCGTAGAGACTGTCGCGGCCATGCAACCCTACTACTGGCTGCGCTTCCTGGGCGGTACCTTGTACCTGTCTGGTATCGTGCTGGGTGTGGTCAATTTCTGGAAGACCATGAAATCGGCACCGGCACCGGTCGACGAATCGGTCCTGGTCCCGGCTCGCTTCAAGGCCAGCAAGCTCACCGACGACCTGGCCCACGCCACAGGTACCTCCGAAGATGCGCCCACCATGGTCGACAAGCTGCATCACATCCTGGAATCGAAGCCGATCGTACTCACCGTGCTTTCGTTGTTGGCGATCTCGGTCGGCTCCATCATCGAGATCATCCCGACGATGTTCATCCGCAACAACGTTCCGTTGATCGCATCGGTGAAGCCGTACACACCGCTCGAGCTGGAAGGCCGCGACATCTACGTGCGCGAAGGTTGCTACTTGTGCCACTCGCAGATGGTTCGTCCCTTCAAGGACGAATACCTGCGCTACGGCCAGCCCAGCCGACCGGGCGAATCGGTGTACGACCACCCGTTCCAGTGGGGCTCCAAGCGCACCGGACCTGACCTGGCTCGCGTTGGCGGCAAGTACCCCGACCTTTGGCATTACCGCCACATGCGCAATCCTCGCGACATCGCCGAGAAATCGATCATGCCCGTGTACGATTGGCTTCTGGAAGACAAACTCGACGGCTCGAAGACGGCTGCCAAGGTCAAGGCCATGAAGACCCTGGGCGTTCCCTACTCCAAGGAAGATGTGGATTCCGCCGAAGTCCGACGGGATCGCCAGGCGACAGAAATTGCCACCCGTCTGAACGCCGAGGGCGGAGTGTCGACTTCGGTGGCCGACAAGGAGATCGTGGCCTTGATCGCCTACCTGCAGCGCCTTGGCACCGACATCAAGGCGGCCCCATGACGAACGCGGCCATGGATCTCACGATCTTTCCAAAAATCGGATTGGTCATCTTCGTGACCGTGTTCGCGCTTTCCCTGGTGTGGATCTTCCGGAAGGGAAGCACCAAGACCTACAACGCTACGTCCAACCTCCCCTTCGAAGACGAGGCAGGCAAGAAATGAGCGACGAAAAGCTTCCCATCAACGACAGCCACTACGATGGAATTTCGGAAGACAACAATCCGCTTCCCGGTTGGTGGAAAATCATCCTGTACACCTGCACCGTCTTCGCGGTCGCGTACATGGTGGTGGTCCACACCGATTTCATCTACCACTCGCGCTCCGACCTGCAGGTCTTGGATGGGCAGATCGTGGCGATGAAGTACCGACAGGATTCCATCCGTGCGCTTTCGCCCCCGTTCACCTTGGCCGAACTGACCAAGCTTCGTGTCGACCAGGGGCGCATCGCCGAAGGCAAGGATCTGTTCGTCAAAAATTGCGTGGCTTGCCACGCCAATGGCGGCGCCGGCGGAATCGGCCCCAACCTCACGGACAATTTCTGGATCCACGGCGGGCGCATCGATTCGGTGGCGCTCACCATCCTGAACGGCGTGGGAGCCAAGGGCATGCCCACCTGGGGAAACATGCTCTCCGACGACCAGATCAAGGCCACAGCCATCTACGTGAAGTCGTTGCGCGGAACCAATCCCACGAACGCCAAGGCTCCGCAGGGAGTGCTCGATACGCTCTGAACGGATCTCCGAGGTGACGCATGGAACAGACCCCCAAAGACGACTTCCGAAGCACCTTGCGCACCATCGATGCGCAAGGCAATCGCAAGTGGGTGTACGCGGAAGTGATGGGTGGGGTCTGGCGCAAGCGACGCACCGCCCTTAGCGTCGTTCTGATCGCCTTCTTCCTGGCGGCACCGTGGATCGAGGTGAACGGGTTCCCGCTCATGCAGGTCGACTTCTTCAACCGCAAGCTCGTGTTGATGGGGCAGGTCTTCTGGGCGCACGAACTGAACCTGTTCATCACCGCCATCCTGGGGACGATTTTTGGCGTCTACGCGCTCACCGCCTGGGGTGGGCGCATCGTCTGCGGCTGGGTGTGCCCGCACAACACATGGCTGGAATCGGTGTTTCGTCCGCTCGAACATCTGATCGAAGGCCGCGCCAACCAGCGTCGCTCGCTGGATGGACAATCGTTGTCAAGTCGCAAGGCCTTGATCAAGACCGTCAAATGGTTCGTGTACGTCGCGGTCTCGTTCGTCATGGCCAACACAGCCATGGCCTGGGTGGTTTCGGGAGTGCGCCTCAAGGAAATGGTCCTTGCCCCACCAGCGCAAAATCCGGGGTTGTTCCTGGGAATGATTGTCATGACCACCTTGTTCGCCATCAATTTCGGATGGATGCGCGAGCAGACCTGTCTCATCGTGTGCCCGTATGGTCGGTTGCAAGGCGTGTTGCTCGACAAACTCACGCTCATCGTGGGCTATGACAAAAATCGGGGCGAACCGAGAGGACGTTTGGGAACCCCGGGAGCGGGGGATTGCGTCAATTGCCGCAAGTGCGTGACCGTGTGTCCCACCGGCATCGACATCCGCGACGGGTTGCAGATGGAATGCATCGGCTGCACCGCATGCATCGACGCTTGCGACGACCAGATGATGCGCATCGACAAGCCCAAAGGTCTGATCCGCTACACCACCGAGGCCCAACTGGCGGGCGAGCCTCCCAAGCGCCATATCCGGCCCATCATCTACATGGGTCTCTCGCTGCTTTTGATCCTGGTCGCGGGAGTCCGCATCTACCTGCGCAACGACTTCAACGCAACCCTCATGCGCGGCGGCATGATGAACTTCACGGTAAGCGGCGACACGGTCCAGAACTACCTGCGCTTGCGGATCGACAACACCTCGCGCGACACGCTCGATATTCGAGTTTTCTCGGAGAGCGAAGGCGTTTCCGTGTATGTTCCAGAAACGGAACCAACTCGCATCGAGCCGTTGCAACCGTTGGAAATCGGCATGTTCGTGCGGATCCACAAGTCGGCCTTCCACCTGGGAACCACGGCGGTGAAGGTGCGGCTCGAGGCCGTCGACAAAAAACGTCCGTTCCGTCTTTCGTTCACCGCCTTCGGGCCGGAGGGATAGGTACCATGGCATGGAAATGGGGAGTTGTCGTCGCATTGGTGGCGGTGGTGCTGGTTCAAGGCACCGTGGTCTGGATCGCTGTGCACAACGGACCGCAGGTGGAGAAGACCCAGGACGAGTGGACCGGGCTCAAGCGCTGATCGCGACGAGGCCATGAGCGAGTCGGATTCGCCCGATGGTGGAGCCTGCGAGCACTGCGGACTTCCGTCGAACGGCGACAGATTCTGTTGCCCCGGTTGCGAAGCAGCCCACGAAGCCATCACGGGAATGGGGCTGGGGGAGTTCTACCAGCGTCGTTCCAAGGCGTTGCAAAGACCAGGCCCGGCACCCACCAAGGATCCGTTCGCTTCCGCAAGCGCCGAACAACGTTTCGTGCGTCCAGCGGGCGATGGCGCTCGATGTGCCGAATTCTTCCTGGAAGGCGTGACCTGCTCGGCTTGCGCCTGGCTGGTGGAGCGCGTTCCCACCGCCGATTCCCGCGTGCTTCGCGCCGATCTCGATTTTGGACGTTCCAGCGTGCGCGTGGTCTACCAAACCGGGACATCGCTTTCCGACGTGGCCGGTATCTTTCGCGCCTTTGGGTTTCGTCCACGCCCCGGCGACGATCCGGAGATGGCACGCATGCGACGCACCGACCGCAGGCTTTGGGTGTTGCGCACCGCGGTGGCGTTCGCATGCATGATGGCCTCCATGCACGTCGCGGTTTCGCTGTACGCCGGATTGTTCGAAGGCATCTCGACAAAAATCGTCCGCGAGATGGGACTTGCGCTGGGCGTGGTGGTGGCGCCGGTGGTGTTCTGGTCCAGCATCCCGTTCCACCGAGGTGCCTGGCAGTCCATCAAAACACGTCGTTTGTCGCTGGACCTGTTGGTATCGGTCTCCATCCTGGCCGGGTATTTCGCGAGCCTTCGCAACTCGTGGCTGGGCGTGAACGAGACCTACTTCGACGCAGTGGCCATGCTTGCGTCGTTCCTGTTGGGCGGACGGTTGATCACGCGCCTCGCCGAAGAACGCGTCCAGGCGGGAGGCGAATTCCTGGCTCGCGAGCTGGCGGGCGAAGCCTCTCCCGCGCGGGTCGGCGACGTGCTGGAGGTGGCATCGGGCGAAACGTTCCCTGGCGACGGATTCGTGAGAGCGGGAAGCTCGACCATGAACGCGGCGTGGCTCACCGGCGAAGAAGAACCGGTGGCGGTTTCGCAAGGCGACAGAATCTGGGCGGGCGCGGTCAATCTGCAGTCGGCGCTCACCGTGGAAATCGAGTCGGTGGGGCGAGACACCCGCATGGGACGGATTTTGTCCATGCTGAGCGGAGTGGGGAAGGGGCCTCTCCAGAAGATCTCGCGACGGGTGGAATCGGCCATCGTAGGGAGCGTCTTGTTGGTGGTGGGAGCGGTGGTGGCGTGGGGCGCGTACCATGGCTCCGTCGACGCCTCGATCATCGTGGCCACGCTGCTGGTGGCATGCCCGTGCGCGGTGGGGCTCGCGGTTCCCGCGGTATTGGGTGTGGCCCATAGGCAGGCGGCGGGCCGACGGATTTTGCTCAAAGGTGTGGATGCCTTCGAGCGTGTGGCGGAAGCCGACATCGTGGTCTTCGACAAGACCGGCACGCTCACCCGCGCGATCCCGGTCCTACGCGACGAATTTTGGCAAATCGACGAACGGGAGAGGCGCGCATGGGGACCCGTTCTCGGGGCGCTGTGCCGGGCTTCGGCGCATCTGGTCCTGCGGCCGCTGCGCGAACGGTTCCCCGACGTCGAGCCCGATCTTGAAATCGGAGAGCTCGCGGGTAGCGGATTGGAAACCGTCTGGAAGGGTGCCAAAATCCGTCTGGGTCGGGCCGAGTGGGCGATTTCCTCGCTTGGCGACGCCCCACGCGACGAGTGGACGGAAGTTGTCCTGGCTCGCGACGGAATCGAGATCGCCCGCTTCACCATGGAATCCAAACTGCGCCAGGAAGCGCCCGAGGTGGTCAAGGAACTCTCGCACGGACGCGAAACCTGGATCTTGTCGGGCGACAAGCCCGGGCCGGTGGCTCTGGTCGCCAACGCCTGCGGAATCCCGCTCGAACGCGCCTTGAGCGGCCAAACCCCCGAAGACAAACTGCGTGTGGTGCAGGAATTGGCAAAGCGCGGCAAAGTGCTGTTCGTGGGCGACGGCATCAACGATGCGGCTGCTTTGAAGGCCGCTCAGATCGGGGTCGGGGTCCAAGGGGGTGCTGCAGCGGCCCTCACGAGCTGCGACGTGTACCTGGCCCGCGACGACCTGCGACTTTTGTGCAAACTGGTGAGCGCATCGCGCCAGGTTCGACGACATATCGTGTCGGCGCTGGTTTGGTCTACCCTTTGGAACCTTTTAGGTGTTACCCTAGTGCTCACGGGTTTCTTGGGACCGGTGGTCTGCGCCATCCTGATGCCCTTGTCTTCCATCCTGGTCGTGGGGTACGCACTCACCCGCCGACCTTTCCCGAAAGAAACACCATGAGCGTGTTCGGAATCTTGTTGGCTGGCGGAGTCCTGTTGTTCCTGGTGTTCCTGGGTATCCTGGTCTGGGCCGTTCGATCGGGCCAGATGGACGACCTGAACACTCCCGCCGAACGCGCCGTCTGGGACGACAAACAGGCCAAGACACCCTGATGGGTCTTGAGGGTCTGGGCCAGCAGCACGGCTGGGCGCTTTTTGTCGGTGTATGGATCGCGGGCCTCTTGGGTTCGTGGCATTGCGCCGGCATGTGCGGGGCATTTTCCGTCATCGCCGCGAGAGGGGAGAGACCGATCCTTTCGCAGCTGGCCTACCACCTGGGACGGCTGTTCACCTATTCCATCCTGGCTTCGTTGTTGCACTCCCTGGGGCTTGGCTTTCGCAACGTGTTCTATTGGTTGGGGGTTCCCCAATGGGGGATCCTTCTGTTCGTGGCCCTGGTCTCGCTGTGGGCCGCGTTCCTGGCCTTCGGACTTTGGGATCGCATCCCCGGTTT
>JBDKGS010000011.1:0-34246 GCA_039798065.1 Fibrobacterota bacterium
TGAATTAGGCGTCGAGGATTTCCTTGTGACAATTTATAGAGTATTGCTGCTCCAGCATACCATCCAGGAGTTGTGTTCCCTTTCTGGGACATCCGCTTCATCTCTCTCGTGAAATAGATGGGAGCATATTTATCATAGATTGTCTTCCTTGTGCTAGCAGACCCGAGACCCTCCTTAATACTTGGATTAGCTGCACTCTTAGGGCGCTGGTTCACAATGCCTTTTTCAATAAATTCCCGCTGCCCCTCCGTTGTGCCGACGCAATTAGCATAGTAATCAATCTGATTGTCGCCGCCTAATATCTCAATTATATCTGACAAAGACCGTATCCCCATTGGGTAGCCAGCGCAGGCTAAACGGCTAGTGCAAATTTGTTCAGCAAATCTACGAAACTCTTCAGAATCGAAGTCCATGTCGATTGGGATATATTTAAAATCGTCTCCCGTAGGGGATAATGGAGCAGAAGTATTTGTCGTGCTAAGTGTTTGATGATGAAAAGGCAATGTTGCCATTTTTATTGTGAAATTGCCGGTTGTAGATGACCTCATCAATGAGTTAATTGTCATCTGCAAATCCTCATCAAGAAATTCTGCTTCATCAATACAGATAATCCACTTTGGCTCCTTCTTAAGCTTAAGTGCATCGGTCACGATTGGCCCAGCTGTCGCGAGTATCGATCCAATCTGCTTTGAAAATATCTGGGTTGTATAGTCACGCTCAAAATCAAGATCTTCGGCAGAAAACGTAGCGTAGGCCATTTGGATATGCTGTTGTATCTGCAAAATTCGGGTTATGGGGCGTGGAGTATCCTTGATCCAAACTGCTGCGATCTCTTCAGCAATGGCTCTCCCCGCAGAATCTTGTTCAAATGCCCCTTCAATTTGATCTTTAATTAGGCCTTTGATCTCTTCGAGAAAGTTTACTGCAATTAGGCAATTGTATCCAAATTGAAAATATTTCGCTTTTTTGAGCTTGTCATATTTTAGCTCTGAAAATGAATCCAAAAACTCCAAATTGGTTGGTGCAAAGATGGCCAAATACTCAAGTTCAGCACATATTTTCTTTGCTGTTTCGTGGTTAAGCATCCTTAGTAGCGAATAGCGCATCATCCGCAATAAATGAGTTTTTCCACTTCCGCGTGCACCAACCAAAATTTCGTGCTCTTCATTAAAGAGCGACCAGAATCTCGGGGTTGGTTGAAATTCTTTCAATATTCTGTCGTTAGTAAACACCCTCGCTTGCGACTGCGAAAATGGATTAATCTCGTTGTCGAAACTCGATATTTTTTGCTTTATTGCTTCCATCATTTCTTCCAGTACACAATGCGATCACCTACGTAATCGTCGGGAATGTCATGTGTGGAGTTATAGTTGCTTTTGATGAGTTCTGTTATTTTTCCAAATGATTTGCTTTGAATCTGGTATGGCAAATTCTTATATGCAGGGATTTCTAATGCGGCCCCATCGCGCACTACATATGCCTTAAGCAATTCAACAATCTGCTCGTCCGAGACAGCTGAACACAACACGACTTCTCCCTGAATTGGCAATTCAGGTCTTTCCGCCCCTCTAATCACGGACCAGCCCTGGCTTATGGAATATGCGAAGTTAGTCAAAGCAATATACCTTGCTTCCCCGTTTTCTTTCAGATCGATCACATGGAAAACATTTGGCGTTGATCCATTGCTTCGCTCCTTCGCGTTGACAGATAGGCTGCCGGCACATAAAAATGATATATCCGAAGCCCACTCGCTTCGTATCATATTGGTGGCATTCGGTATATGTCTATGACCATGGCAAATCAAATCCACAGAATATTTGGAGGCAGTTAAACAGATTTCCGGACCTTCTTCCAGTGATGACATATCTTTATAGGGAATGGGCCATTGGTAATCTATGGGATGGTGGTGTAACATAATAATCTTCCATTTGCAGGTGGATTGGCTTAGCGCCCGATCAAGCCATTCAAGCTGATCTCGACCAATTCTTCCATATTTATTCATGAGGTGATCAGCATCAAATGCCGAATGAAGCGTAAAGATTCCTACTTCGCCAAAATCATAATAAGTCGAAAAATCATCTGCTTTTGTATTTGAGTGATTTGATTCCGGTGACCCTAAAATTACATCCATTATTTTAGATCCCACTCGCTGAAAAGACGACCACCTTTCTTTATCTAGTGCTGATCCGCCACGAACGTTGCCAGCTTTTTCAATCGGAACTCGCCAGACGTCATGATTTCCACCTATCCAAACTATCCTATCTCTTAAGACGCCTACCTCGATGCTCATCTCTTCAAGAAATTTCTTGAATGACAAGAATTCGCTCGGACTTCCCGTTGAGGTAATATCTCCCGATATCAAAATCAGATCTAGGCTTTGTTTTCTCAGCTCAACAAATAACGACTTTTTTAGATCAGACTTCTCATACTCAATATTTTCTATTGCATCGCCAATCGCTGAAAAATCATAGCTGCATCCATCTTTGCCAAAGTGAATATCGCTTAACAAGGCAATCCGCATTGTTAGCAAGCCTTTTCCCATACATCATTCCGTTTACTGAAAAAATCACTCCACGCAGTGTGCTCGAAGTAATTGAAATACTCTGCACGTCGCATTTTAGTGTACGCGCTTTCATTTATGTGGGGGTGCTGACTCATTTTGTGATCCTAGGGCCCGCTCAAGCGGCCGAAGTACTGTCTGCGGTCGACGTTGTCGCCCCGACTGGCGATGACGTGACCTTGGTCATATCCGAAAGGTAAGCTGGGTTTCTGTATTTTCCTACTGGTCCCAGGTCAGATGAAGCTGTCAGACTACGCCTTAAACCTCCACCTCGCTGCCACTTCAACAGCCGCAAGGACACCTTGTTGAAGTCCCGAGGGTGGCAGATTCTCCTCAAGCACAACCGATGTGTTCTCTTGATCGACTCCTTCCTGGAGTGGTCGGACGAGGAGCTGCTGGCGGGCCGCCCGAAGATGGTTGGTCGGTTCGGCATGACCTGCGGCCGGTTGATGCCCGTCGCTGGAATTTGCTCAACGACGTACACGCCGGTGGGGCCAGTTCAAACCTGTTCTGTGGTCACTTGCGAGCCCAACGAGATGCTGGAAGGCCTGCCACACCACAGGATGCCAGCGATCCTGCAGGGTGATGATCTGCGAGCCTGGCTTGACCCACTTGCCGAACATCCCGAGAACGCGCTCCACGCCACGGCGTCGGTGGAGATGGAGGCCCGGATTGTGCCGGCAAAGCAGATGCGAGAGCTGGTAAGGTAGGCCGTCGAGCAATGAGCATTGCGCGATTCGTCTGTCATCTGGTGGTAGGCCGGGGAATCGCCAGAGGTGAGAACCGTACGGCTTGGTCCGAACTTTATGCTGGAACTTAGGCTCGACTTCTAAGTTTCTCAGGGTTACCCGTATCCCTCGTGGAGGCCGTTGGTCATGGCGCGAAAGAAATCATCTGGATCAGCAGTCCTTTGGTTGATCCTCCTTGCCGTTGCATTGATTGCAATTATTCCGAAAGAAATCTGGATCGTACTTGGGGCAGTGGGCTTGTTGGGCTCCTTGCTGTACTTGGCCATGAATCACTCTGGAGCGAAGGCCACGGGTCATTCGGTTTCAAATAATGGAAATCCGATCACGGATACCACTGAGAGAGTTTCGATTCCTGATACTGTTCAGGCAAAGCGTTCCGAGCCGTCTGGACACGGTATTGGCTCGAATAAAGCGCAACCAACTGGCTTCAGGATTCCTGCTCCACCGGAGAGTGTGAAACCCCCGCGCTGGTACAGGGCTGGCGAGGAGGTTGAGGTTGCCGGCAGGAAGATTTCTGGTGGCCTGCTTTACGTAGGGTTCCAGGTGGAATCCTACAGTGGTGAATCGGATCCGAGTTTGATCAACCTTTCGAAGTCTGTCGATCGCGTTGGCGATTTCACGAAACGTCTCACCGATTACTGGCCGAAGTATTCGTCGATCAGCTCTGAGGCACGAGCAGCTTTCCTGTCGTGGCTGTCGGATGGTCGAAGGCACCCGGAGGCGGACATTGGTTATGTGTTCATCTTCTTCTACGGGCTTGAACGACGAGTTGTGGTTGACGCGAAAAATGACGAGACCGTGCGAACGGAGTTTCCTGCGATCCGTCGTGAGCTGGAAGAATTGCTTGCCGTTTACGGTCCTCGATCAGGCTCCTTCATGCAATACGCAAAGGGCTTGCTTGGATTGGTGACGGCATGGGTTGGTTCAGAGAAGCTGTACCTCAAGCCCTTCCCGGAGATGCAACGAGGTTACGAGATCCCAATACCGATCCGGATCGCTCTGGGGCAAGCATCAGTTGATCGCTACCCGGTGCCATTCCACTTGGCTCTTTCGTGGATTAAAAACAGTCCCGAGAGATACCTGAGAACTCCGGCTACCAGATGCGTCACGGAGTTCGATAAGTTGTTCGAAATCGAATATGCTCGGAAATTCGGAGCGGGCTTGTTGTTGCCGCAAAACAAGACGAAGCTCAAGCTCGGCTACCGGCCGGCATCTTCAGCGCTGGCGGACATTCGCGAGGTCATATTGACCTTTGGCGATTTGCCTGATGTCACGGTGTTGACGAAGCCGATCAACGATCTTTGGCAGCTTGCTGAGGAAGTGACCGCGCAGCTTGAATCGTACAGCAGGTATTTGGGGCGCAACCCTGATGCACAAGGGAGTCCCGAGGCGTACTTGCTGTTGCCGATTGTGTTATGGCCAAGCTCCTCTCAAGACGCGTTGAATTACCTGAAGACAAAGGTGGGCGATGGGTTTTTCTTATCGTCACTCTCTGAACTGTTGCCGGCATTTGGAGCAAATTCAATGCTTGCAAGAGATCGCTTCGCCGCATTTTGCGGAGCGCTACGTTCAGTTGATCTGTTGATCGAGCCTGATGTTTCGATGGGAGCGAAAACGCCGAAGTTCGAAGATAAAATCGTTCTGTTTCCGCCCGCGGTGGGTGATGCTTTCCAAGAAACATCGGCCTACAAATCGGCTTTGCTGACTCTCCAGCTGGCATCGGTGATCGCGATCGCCGATGGTAGTTTCTGCACGGCGGAATTCGCGCACTTACAGGAGCAGATTGAGAACTGGAACCATCTGACGAATTCTCAGCTTCAGCGTCTTCGGGCGCATGTGCATCTTCTCCAGCAATCTTCCATGTCCTTGGCCAGCCTGAAGAAGCAGCTCGAGGCGCTGAACGAGCCGGCGAAGGAAGCCATTGCAGGTTTCATGACAGCAGTGGCCCAGGCCGATGGTACGGTCAGCGTTGCGGAAGTGAAGATCCTTGAAAAGATCTATGCGGCACTCGGGATCGAACCCAAGCGTGTGTTTTCAGATATCCATGCGATGGCTTCTGGTGTTACTGACGTGGCGAAGCCAAAATCCAAAGCAACAGGATTCTCTCTCGACAAGACCAAGATTCAGGAGCTTCAGAAAGACACGGAGAAGGTTTCGGCTCTGTTGAGCAAGATCTTCACTGTAGAAGAAGTCGCCGCTGTGCCGACGGTGGTTGAACCCATTGAGGAGGTGCAGCCACCAGAGTCAAGGTTCCTGAATCTGGACGAATCCCACGCTTCCTTCGCGCGCCACTTGCTGACCCGTAAGGAGTGGGCTCGCACTGAACTGCAGGACACGGCATCGGATCTCGAGTTGATGCTCGATGGAGCATTGGAGCAGATCAACGATGCATCCTGGGATACCTACGATCTCGCCTTTACAGAGGGCGACGATCCGATTTCTGTAAACCCTGAAGTACTGGAGAAGATCGCAGCATGAACATGCACGTACGGCCCAAAGAACGCGATGCTGTTTTGCAATCCCTACGTGCTGGTGTAGTGCCGCGAATGGGGCAGCACTTGATCCAAGTAGGGCGAACCCGTGAGATCACCTCCCTGGTCAGCGACATCGACAGCATCGGTGATGGTGGCTCCTCTTTCCGGCTTGTGATCGGGGAGTACGGTGCCGGCAAAACGTTCTTCCTGAATCTTGTCCGCACCATCGCGTTAGAGAAGAAGCTTGTTGTTGTGCACGCTGACTTGAACCCGGATCGTCGACTTCATGCGACAGGCGGGCAGTCGCGTTCGCTGTATGCCGAACTCATGCGCAACATCTCCACGCGGACAAAGCCTGATGGTGGTGCGCTACCTGGGATTGTCGAGAAGTTCGTTGCCACGGCCAAAACCGAAGCCAAGGCACAAGGCAAGGAGCCCGAAGTCGTTCTCCGGAAGAAGTTGGAAGAGCTGACGGAGATGGTGAATGGCTACGACTTTGCGGACGTGATCGCCGCCTACTGCCGCGGGTTCGACGAAGGGAATGAACAGCTCAAGTCCGACGCAATCCGCTGGCTGCGCGGAGAGTTCAGCACCAAGACCGATGCACGCGCGGCATTAGGCGTACGAAGCATCGTCGACGATGCGTCGGTGTACGATCAGTTGAAGCTCATGGCGCGATTCGTCCGCCTTGCGGGGTACTCCGGTTTGATGGTGTGCCTGGACGAACTGGTGAACTTGTACAAGCTCGCCAACACGCAAGCGCGCAACGCGAACTACGAGCAGATCCTCCGGATCTTGAACGACTCCTTGCAGGGGACTGCTGTGGGCCTGGGATTCGTGCTGGGTGGCACACCGGACTTCTTGTTCGACACCCGCCGTGGCCTGTACAGTTACCCCGCATTGCAAAGTCGCCTCTCGCAGAACGAGTTCGCCGGTGGCGGGCTGGTCGATATGACAGGTCCTGTCGTGCGGCTTGTAAGTCTTTCGCCAGAAGATCTGTACGTTCTGCTTCAGAAAATCCGACATGTGTTTGCTCACGGGGATGCCGCGAAACATCTTCTTCCGGATCACGGAATCTCGGGGTTCATGGAGCACTGCTCGCGCAGGATTGGGGAAACCTTCTTCCGGACCCCTCGCACGACGATCACAGCGTTCATCAATCTTCTGGCGGTTTTGGAACAGAATCCAGAAGTGCAGTACCAGACCCTGATTGGTGGCATCGAAGTTGCGCCTGATGACGGCGGCGAGGTTGAAAAGCGGGTGGAGCCGGATGAAGAATTCGCGTCGTTCCAGTTGTAGGATCCAAGGACGCGTCACGATGCTGATCGGAGTCAATCTTGTCGGATGAGTCCAGCTCGTTCTTCCTCCTTGATGAGCGGATTCAACGCTTCATCTGGAGTGAAGGCTGGACCGAGCTGCGCGATGCCCAGGAGATGGCTATCCCGCTGATCCTGAAAGGGGAAAGCGACGTTATCGTGGCTGCAGCGACTGCCGCCGGGAAGACGGAAGCCGCGTTCCTACCGATCTTGACGAAGCTTCTGGCTGAGCCGGATGGCGGAGGCCTGGTGGTGTACATCAGCCCGCTGAAGGCGCTGATCAACGACCAGTTCGGACGTCTGGATCGATTGTGCGAGCTTTTGGATATCCCGGTCTGGCCATGGCACGGAGATGTGTCCTCCACACCGAAAACGAAGTTCCTGAAAGACCCTCAAGGGGTTCTGCTCATCACGCCCGAGTCTCTGGAAGCGATGCTGTGCAATCGAGGAACTTCGGTTGCACGAATTTTCTCCAAGGCGATGAACGTCGTCGTCGATGAGCTGCACGCGTTCATCGGAACCGAACGAGGCAAACAGCTCCAGTCGTTGATGCACCGAATGGAGATCGTGGTGGATCGCAAGATTCGTCGTGTTGGGTTGTCGGCGACCCTTGGTGATATGTCGCTGGCGGCGGGGTTCCTTCGGCCCAACGGGGCGGATAGCGTTTCACTTGTAGAGTCGAAAAGCGCAAGTGCAGTGCTGAAGTTTCGCGTGAAGGGTTACGAGGAATCGTCGATCCTGGGCGGAGAGAAGGACGAACAACCGGAATCCATGGTGCCTCGACAGATCGCGAAGGATTTGTTTGGGGTGCTGCGCGGCTCGAACAACCTGGTCTTCCCCAACAGCCGGCGAGAGGTGGAACGCTACACGCACCTCCTGACAGAGATGTGTGAAGAGGAGCGGGTGCCCAACGAGTTCTGGCCGCATCACGGAAGCCTGTCCAAAGAAATCCGGTACGAAACAGAAACTGCGTTGAAGCAGAAGGAGCGGCCGGCGACCGCGATCTGTACCAACACGCTCGAGCTCGGAATCGATATCGGTGCGGTCAAGAGTGTGGTTCAGATCGGCGCCCCGCCATCTGTCGCGAGCTTGCGGCAGCGATTGGGCCGGTCCGGGCGGCGAAAGGGAGAGCCCGCAATTCTGCGAGGGTATTGCATCGAATCGGAGCTGAACGAGAAGTCAAGTTTCGTGTCGTTGCTACGGCTTGGGACCGTCGAGATGGCTGCCAAGATCTCGTTGCTGCTGGATCGGTGGTTCGAACCACCGGTTACCATGGGGCTCCATCTTTCGACCTTGATCCAGCAGCTGCTGTCGCTGATCTCGCAAAATGGCGGGATTCACGCCGGGCATGCGTATAAACTGCTTTGCGGGGCAGAGGCTCCGTTCAACGCGGTTTCGGCGGATGAGTTCAAAACGCTCCTACGGCATCTTGGTTCGAGCGAGATCCTGATGCAGGACTCGTCGGGGCTGCTTCTCCATGGGTCGGTGGGAGAACAGATTGCCAACCACTACACCTTCTACGCGGCGTTCACGACGGACGAAGAATTCCGGCTTGTCTCACAAGGGAAGACATTGGGAACGTTGCCGCTTTCGCAGATGTTGACTGTCGGCCAACGTATCCTGTTTGCGGGCAAGACTTGGTTGGTCGAGGAGATCCAAGAGCGAGAAAAGACCATCTACGTTCGCCGAGCTGGCGGGGGTACGCCACCGACGTTCTCTGGGGGTGGTGGGAGAGTCCATTCGCGCGTGCGCTCCCGAATGCGTGAACTGCTTGAAGGTCAGAATGAACTGACGTTCCTGGACCCGACGGCGCAGCGCTTCCTTGCTGAGGCTCGAAGCAGTTACTCGATGATGGAGTTGGCAGGGAAGGTCGTGCACAATCTTGGGAGCCAGTCGCTGATCCTGACTTGGCTTGGCGATTCCGGGAACGAAGCTCTCGCGTGCTACCTGAGGTATTGCGGGCTGGATGCGTCACCAGCGGGCCCAGGGGTGGAAGTGATGATGGGCGGCAGGACGGTCGAGCAGCTGGAGGAGTTGCTCACCAAGTTTGCAGCTTCATCGTGGCCGAATCTTGACGAGCTACTGGCTGGCGCGATGAACTTGGAGCGCGAAAAGTGGGATCGTTTGCTGCCGAAGGAGTTGCTTGGCAAGAGCTACGCGAGCCTGAACCTCGATATCGACGAAGCGGTGGGGTGGCTCCGGTGCTCATTTTTGTGAATCCTGCAAGTTTGAGTACACCCTTTTGAGTATTTCGCTACCATGTAGTGCCGACCAACTGCCGAAGTTTGAGTGCCTTCCGAAGCCTAGTTACATGGCTATGGCTGCGAGCACTAAGGTCTCGCGGTCAAAGAGACAAGAGGACCCAGAAACGGATGGACATCATCGCGAAGGCGTGGTTGCCACGAACCAAGATCACCCATCCTTGGCCGGATACGCGCATCTTCGCCAAATACCAGAGGTGGGAACCCGGTGCGTAAGTTGCGCTCGCCAGGATCTATGCGGGGGCTCCCCCTGCAATGGGAGCCCCTACCGCTCTGAGACGGTCAGTTGTTCGTTCTATATTAAACAATTGTCTCTGTGATCCTTCCTTTTGAAGGACGGGTTCAGTTTCGAACGTTATTTATGCAGCATTATCAAGATTGTTGATGATTTCTTGATTTTGCACTTCAATTTCAGCATCTAATTCAGTCGGTACAGATCGCGTTGAGAGTAACGGCGTAACATCACTCCATTCTTCCATTCGGAAGACGTGGACTTTCCTTACATATCCGCAAAACATAGGTGCTTGTGATTTTAGTATCGATTGGAGTTGCATAAGGGCAGTGATTGGATTTTCATCTGACTCTGTATGGTAAAGTGATCCTTGTGGGTGAGCAGTAAATCCGCATTGAGCTAATGCTTCCGGTATTTCCTTTTGGTAAAGAGCCGTAATTAGGGATTTGGTAACCCCTGCTGTTTTCAATGCAGTTGTATCAATGTCAAAGGCGATTGCGTACTGTGCCATGGTTGACTCCTTTTCTTGGCTGATTTAGCGTTGGTTCGCGCGGATATCGTTTAGCGCAGAATATGCGGATACAAATTTAATTGCATCCATTGGGGTGTAGAGTGAAATGATCGCTTGACTTTGGTTTCCTTCTGAATCAATGAAGTATCCAATGAAATGGTCTGTAGACCATCGGAAATTAAACTCAGGGCCATGGTGCCTTGCGTGAGTGACACGAATCGTACCATCTTCTGGCCCAGAGATTTCAACATTGATATGATCAATTTCCTCAAGGGACTTAATTCTATTTGAAATTTTTAGCTTTGACACTGATTCTCCTATGTTGGATGCGCTTTTGGTGCAAATGAGAATATAATAAATGTCCGTTCCATAGATCACGAATCGTCACGCCGAAGGCGCTTCAATGAGAATCAAACATCACGCCGGCAGACAAAATTTTCATTCTGTTGCTGTCTGTCGTTTATTTCTGGAGTCACAAAACAGTTCCCTCCGGGAGGAATCCCTAACGGACGCTGTTCACCTAGTCGCGCACATCGGCAAAGCAACGAGGCGCGATCTAGGTGGAACGGGCGTCTTAGGGACATTGGCAGCTCCATTCACTTGAATTCGCATGTGAAAACGCTGGCAAATTAGCGCTCATTTTTCGTAGCAGGGGTGATACACGAACGATCTCTTTAATATCTTTTCGCTCATTCTAATTAAGGCAAGAATTTCGTCTAACGATTCATAAAAAAAGAACTCATAACCAAGACCGGTTTCAAGATCTTTCATGTTTCTGAAAATCGGAGCATCTTCCAGCTGGGCATAGAAATCTAGCTCTTCTTTGTTTAAGTACGGCAAATATGCTACCATTTCATTCTTTTTCTGTATGATCGTCTCTGATTTCCTAAGGATAATGTCGTAACGATTGCCGCCTTCATTTTCGTAATAGTCAAAATTGCCATTTATAGCAATTGATGCTTTAAGAATCTTAAATGGATGCATTTCTGAGAAATTCTCATGAAACAATTTGGCTAGTTCCTCTGTTTCTTCGAAGCGATAATCGAAGGCATTAAAGGTCTCGTCTAAAAATGAAGTCATACAGCTATTAATATTGACTATAAGCATATGTGTTTTCGTTCGTATTGTATTGTTTCGCCTTTGCTCAGGGAAATACACAACAACCAAGTAGAATATGATGCTTGCTATGTAGCTGATACAGACATTTATCAGGATATCCCAGTAGTAATTTACGGTCTCGGCATTCAAATTAATAATTGGCGGCATATGATCGCATAAGCGCCTGAAAATCATTAGGCTGATGGATATCAAAACAAAAACCGCATGAAATTTATTGTCTGACAGAACATGGACGGCAACATTTATGTGTTTAGCAAAGGATTCAAATCGTTTTGCTTTTGGATGTTGGCTTACTGCCGTAATGCTTGAGGCAGTATTCGTTTTTGGGGTGAGGCTTGGTGCGAAACAAAATGGATTTTCTCGCCGTTTCTGAGCAAGTAAAGCTAAATCATATTGGTAGTCTTCATTCTGATCGGCGAGTCTTTGGGATGCAGGAATCCTACCACGTTTGAAGCCAATAAATGATGTTCCATTGTTTGATTGTTTAACGTGCCATACATATTGTCCATAGTTTGGGTCTATAGATTGATCAAGAAAGGAAGGGATCCAGAATAGGCCAACTACTCCGTCACCTTCCCACCCATTATCTCTAAAGGCATCTACAACACATTTTTCCTCTGTGCGAACTGATTCTGCTATTTCTGGTTCAAGATCGGTAATTTTAAGCTGATGATAGAGGTTGTCAATATGTTCATATTGACACACAAAAAAATCACTTTTATTGCATGTGCGACTCATTTGAATAGTCCTTGCTGCGTGTTGCATTGTTGAAATATTGCTTGCGCATTTAGCATTGAATTGTTTTGTCTTATGAATGCCGCTAATTCACGACATAAGACCGATATTGTTGTGCTGTAGCTGATCCGTGCGGAGCATCTCCCTAACAGGGATCTTAAGCGGAGTTACGGTTTGTGTGCATGATTTCGCATTATGTGTGAACTTGTTCGATAATACGCAAGATTGCACATTATGCGCAATTGTGGAGCTTGCGAAAAGGGCGTGTGTCTCTCCTTCATTCCTGAGGCTGCCATGAATGTGAACGGAAGGTGCAAATGTGATGCGAATTGTGAACTCAGGCTGCTGGGATTCGTCGCCAGTTGGCATTGCCAACCAAGCTAGCTCTGTGATTCACGCAAGAGGAGGTGGGTCTTTAGAGAGGTGATTCCGCGCCTCTTCGGTTTTCCCCACTCGTGGGGTATGGTCTGATCCTCAACGAGCGTTACCTGTTCCGACGAGACAGCCTACTGGACTGATCCGAAACGCTGATCTGATTCGGAGCAAGCCGCATTTAGTTAGGCGTAAATTTGCGGCGATTTTCGCCGAGGATCGGATTAATTTCAAACCATGTCTGGACCTCAGAACCTCAAGCCTAACCTGGAAGCGTTGCTTCCCATGGAGCAGGTGGCCACACGCGCGTGGTTGGAGGCTCAGGGCTTTCGCCGGCATTCCCTGGACAATTTCCTGAAGAGCGGTCAACTCGTGGCGCTGGTCGGTGGGGTTTACGCGCGGCCGGAATTGCCAGTGGCCTGGCGGGGTCTGGTAGCATCGCTTCACAGGCTGGAAGAGCGTCCGATCCTGGTAGCTGGACTCACAGCCTTGCAACTCCAAGGCTTCGCTCAGTATCTGCGCTTGGGTGCCGAGGAGCAGGTGGTATTGGCCTCACAGGGGCCATGTCCTAGCTGGCTGGAGCGCTGTTTCGCAGCGCTTTCTTGTCGGATGGTCTGGCTGAGCGGAATACGCCTTTGGAATCAGGGATGGCCTTCAAGCCCGGCGGTGAAACAGCTGCCTTGGCAGGATCGCGGAATGGTACTGCCTGTGTCGGCACCAGAGCAGGCTTTCCTTGAACTGTTATCCTCCGTTCCGGAGCGGGTCAGCCTGGAGCATGCCGAAGAGTTGTTGCAAGGACTCACGCAGTTGTCTCCATCTCGCTTGCAAGATCTCCTGGGGGAGTGTCGCAGCGTCAAAGTGAAGCGGCTGTTTTTCTGGCTGGCCGACCGACAGAACCACACCTGGCGAAAATGGCTGGATCCGAAAGCCTATGATCTGGGCTCAGGAAATCGGGTCTTGGTCAAGGGTGGGCGGCTGGATCCGGTCTACCACATCACAGTTCCACAGGAGATGATGGTTTGAGTGCGAATAGCCTCCTACGCAGTGGGTACGGTCAGCAGGTGCAATTGCTGGTGCTGGTTCTACCCGTGGTATTCGAGGAATCGTGCTTCGCCCTCAAAGGAGGAACGGCGCTGAACCTGTTCGTGAGGGATATGCCGCGTTTGTCGGTGGACATCGATTTGGTGTACCTCCCGCACGAAGGGCGTGCCGACGCTCTTCCCAAGATCGTGTCTGCTTTGGATCGAGTGGCCGTATCCTTGCACGACCGTTTCGCGGGCCTGGATGTGAAGAAGGCCTACCAGGAGAAGCCAGACGCTTTGCGGCTTCTGGTACGACGAGGTGACGTACTGATCAAGATCGAGCTCTCGCCGGTCCTGCGGGGAACGGTGCTGGAGCCGCAACTGCGTGAGATCTGCCCGACAGCGCAGGAGCATTTCGGTTACGCCGAAGTGCCGGTGGTGTCGTTGCCTGATCTGTACGGCGGCAAGATCTGTGCGGCCTTGGACAGGCAGCACCCGCGGGATCTGTTCGACGTGATGCTGCTTCTGGAAGCCGATGGCATCACGGACCCGATCCGCATGGCAACCTTGATCTACCTCCTGAGCCATCCTCGTCCCGTCGAGGAACTGCTGTTTCCACACGAGAAAGACATCGCGGCGATCTTCCGCAATGAGTTCCAGGGAATGACCCTACGAGCGGTCACCTTGGATGACCTCCTGTCGACGCGCATTCGGATGCTGAAGAGTCTTCATCAGGGCTTGAAGCCGGATGAGAACGAGCTTTTGCTGCGCTTTCTGAAGGGTGATGCGTTCTGGAATACGTCGGGGTTCGTTGGAATCGAAGATCTCCCGGCCTTGCTTTGGAAGGCGCAAAACTTGGAGAAGATGGCCCCGGAGAAGCGTGCGCTGTCCGTACAGAAACTGGAAGACTTGTTCGCGGGCATCGGACGCTTTGTATGAGACAAGAAGTGACTGGAGGCTGAACATGACCTGCACTCGAATTCGAAGTCTGTCTTGACATGCCCTTCGATGCCAGCCTAACCGATTTCGTCGAGTCTCTCCGTGACCAGGTCGCGCGCGAGGCCGCCCATGCCCGCCAGCACATCACCAAGATCTGGGGTGCGCCGTTGCAGTCCCGGGTTGCAGTCGGACACGCCATCAGCGGTGCCAAGGTGCACTCAGTCAGCGGTAAGTGGGTTCACCTTGATGTCGGCGACCACGAGGCATTGTTCCGTGAGGGAGACTTCCTGTTCTGGACCGAAGCCGGGGAGCCGAACAAGGAGCCACGAGTTGAGCTGGTCTTGGAATCTGACCAAGGCTCACGCTTCGTGTGCAGGATCCGCTCAGGTCGATCCTACCTGACCCCAGGTGCAGAGGGCATCCTGGACTACGGCTACTTCGACATGTCCGACTTCTTGAACCAGGCGTTGAGCCAAGCACTGAGCACCAGCCGCGGCCGGGACAAGATCCTTCCTTTGCTGAACAAGAAAAGCCAAAAGCCAACGAAGTGCGACATTGTGCTCGACGGCGAGGCCCGGGAGTTCGCTGGTCTGAAGGGTTTTAACGAAGCACAAACCGACGCGCTTGCACTGGCCTGGAGCACAGATCTGGCTGCACTGGTGCAGGGTCCACCAGGCACAGGAAAGACCGCGGTCTTGTCGCGCCTCGCCGAGCTGGCTGCCAGCCGGGGCAAACGTGTGCTGGTAACCGGTCTGACCCACCGCGGCATCGACAACGCCATGAATGCCATTCACCGCAACGCACCCCAGCTCAACATCGCAAGAATCGGTGCACCGACTTCCGGTGGCGCGATCCCGAACTGGGAGACGTTCGAGGACTGCCTATGGGCGGATTCCTCCGAGGGCTTCGTCCTGGGGGCGACGCCTTTCTGTCTCCAGTCCGGCCGGCTCAAGGGTGTGGATTTCGACTACGCCTTGTTCGACGAGGCGAGCCAGGTGCATCTGCCGTTGGCAATCTTGGGCATGCTCGGCGCCGAACGATGGGTATTCTTTGGTGACCACAAACAGTTGCCGCCGGTGCTGCCCACGGTGCCATCGGAGGAGCGTACGCGGTCCTCGATTTTCGGTTACCTCGAGGACCGGGACTTCGGGGTGATGTTGGACACGACCTATCGGTTGTGCGATCGTCTTTGCGAGTGGCCGTCACGCGAGATGTACAACGACGAGCTTCGCTCACATCCTGTTGTTGCGAACAAGCGACTGGATGTACAGACGGCACCCGGGCTCATGGGAGCCATCTTGGATCCTGCGGAGCCGCTTGTACACGTCGAAGTGCACGAACCCGGCTCCACATCGGTGTCCAACACCGAAGCCAAGATCGTCGTGGGCATCCTCGAAGCCGCGCTGCGCGCCGGCGTACCCGCTGTTGAGCTCGCCGTCGTCACTCCGTTCCGTCGCCAAAACCGTGCGATCCGAACGCTCCTGCGAAGTCGACTTGGACCGAAGGCGGAGTCGATCGCGGTGGACACCGTGGAGCGCATGCAGGGTCAAGAGCGCGAGATGGTCGTGGTCTCGTTCACGAGCGGCTCGGACGTGTTTGTGGAGCGCATCGCGGAGTTCTACTTCCAGCGTGAACGTCTGAACGTCGCGGTAACACGTGCACGCTGCAAGCTCGTGCTTGTCGGTCGTCTGGACTGGTCTGATTTGTACGAGCGGCGGCCGGATCTCATTGAACAAGGTGAAGCGATCCTCTCCCTGCTCAACTGCGCGACCAAGATCGACATCGCCGCTGGAGACAGATTTTGGCGCAACTGATTCCAAGCCAGCCCACCGGGGACTTGTCGCTCGGTTGCGTGCGTGTGTTCCTCGCGTTGAAGCGACTTCCCGACGACTGGACGATCTGGCTCTCAATGTCGGCGGATCCCGGCGCGACTCCGGATTTCTTGGCATGTCACCGGCGTACAAACCGGTGTTACCTGTTCTGCGTGATCAATGCCACCAAGGGCGCGATCCAGCACGAGCATATCACCCATGAGCTGGAGCGCATACAGCGGTTTCGCCAGGGACTATCTGCGGCTGACAGCCTCGGGTACATCGTCTGCCATCATGATCTTGAGCGACTGCCAATTGAGCTGGAATCGGATCTTGCGGACGCACGTGTGCACTTCATCGGCCGTGGGGATCTGCGCGAAACCCAGCTGGAAGCAAGGCTACTCGCGCTACCTGTGCAAGCGCTGAACAAGCCGGAGTTTCGGGAGCTGCGTAGCCGGTTCACACCGGAATCGCGCATCGACGTCAGCCTGGCCAAGGCCGCCGCCGTGCCGTTGATGTCGCACGAGCCTCCGGCGCCGATGTTTCTGGACCTCAAGCAGGAGGAGCTGACCAAGCGAGACCTGGAGCTGTCCGAGGACGCCGAACAGGCGGTGACGAACGTGGGGTTACGCTTGCTGACGGGAGTGGCTGGGTCCGGAAAGACTCTGGTGCTGTTACACCGTGCGGCGCTGCTGGCTGCCCGGACTCCGTCGGCCAAGATCCTGGTACTCACGTTCAACAAGCCGCTCACGCAGGAGCTGGTTCACCGGCTCAAACGATTGGATCCGACAGGGCGTGTGCAGTGCTTCAACTTCCACAGCTGGCTCGGCAAGGTCTGGCATGGTCAGGGGAGCTGGCCGACGATTCAAGGGCTGGAAAAGGAAGGGGTCCTGCACGACATCGGCCAGGAAGTGCTCGGCAAAACATCGGGGTTGCTTCCCAAGCTTGGGTCGGAGCTGGATTGGATTCAAGACAGTGGGATCGTGAAGTGGGAGGAATATGCCTCGGCCGACCGCAAGGGGCGTGGCTTTCGATTGACGGCACCGCAGCGCGAGTTGTTCTGGAAAGCGAACGACTACTGGCGGGGCTTCTTGGTGCAACGCAAGCGTGGCGACTATCCGCACTTCGGTTACCGGTACTTCAACGCGCTCCGTGCGGGCTTGATTCCCGTCGACTTGTACGACTACATCCTCGTCGATGAGGCGCAGTTCTTCGCGCGCACTTGGTTCGAAGCCGTGCGCCGGCACCTCAAACCACGAGGCAGGCTGTTCCTGGCGGCCGATCCATCCCAGGGTTTTTTGCGTAGCGGTACCAGCTGGGCTGCAGCGGGCCTGGATGTGCGTGGGAAGTCAGATCGACTCACGCGCAGCTACCGGACCACCAAGCCGATCCTGGAGTACGCCTGGGGCTTCCTGGCCAGCAGGTGCCCGGAGCTGGGGGAGGATGTGGTCTTGCCGGATATGGCGAGCATGGTCGACGGGCCAGAGCCGCGGGTCTACAAAGCTCGGGACCTGGACCAGCAGATCCGGACCGCAGCGAAGGAAATCGCAGAGGAGATCAAGGTTGGGGCTCCGCCGTTGGCGTACCTGGTGCTGATCAACGATGGATTGCTCGTGAAAAACGTGATCAGCAAGCTTCGCAACTACTCCGACGGTGTGATCTCGATAACCGGTGAAGGTCTTGATCCCGCCTCGGTGCGAGTTTGCTCGCTGGACAAGGCGACGGGCCTGGAAGCGCACACTGTGTACGTGCTCGGTGCTTCAGATCTGCTCGATGGGGAAGGCGATCCTACCCGGTCCGAAGATGATCTCTTGGCACTCCGGGAGCACAACGGCAAGCGGCTGTACATGGCGTTCACGCGTGCTGCGCGTGTGCTTCGCATCGGATGGTCTGGGGTAGTGCCCCAGAGCCTGCTTGATGTGAATCATACCTGCGCTGATTCATAGGAAAAACCCAAGGAAGCTTCTTGATCTGTTGGAGAATTCAGTTCAAACCCTCGGTTCACAAATTCAACAGAACCTCGTCGGAAGTAAACCATCCGTTCGCGATGATATGTGCTCGTACTGCAGCTGGATTGGGTGAATAGGTTACGAGAGCCAAGCTTGATTTGGCTCGGCTGCAGGTGACATAGAATAGGCGGCGCGTTCGATCGATGCTTGTTCCAGCGCCAGCCTGGGCATTCTTGACGTCACCGGGTGTGGGAGCCTTGGCGCCCAACAGCTTGTCGTAACTGAAAAGAAACCCCTTGGCCTCATCGTCATCCATGAGGACCATGACGCGATCAAATTCCATTCCCTTGACCCCCTGGTGGGTATCGAATGGGCCCTCATGTGCAACATACGCAGCGTACGGCGCGATCTCTGAAAACGGGCACTCAAGGAGGTTGATGAGAGCCTGGGTTCGTTCGGTGACCGGATCCGCAACTTCGGCATCAAGAGACCCGGTGGGCGATGTCTGCCTGACAGCCAATGCCGATAAAAGAGCCTCCGGAATGGTGAAGAGGTTTGTGGATGCGATATTTTCCGCGATCGCGCCACAAGTCGGCTCACCTTCGGTCCACAGACTCAGCAGACTGTGGATCGCCACCTGGGCGTGACGAAGTTGCTGAATCGGTCTTTCGCTCGACTTCAAGCTTTCCTTGCTGAGCAGAGGAGAGAATTCACGCACCAGCTTGGTCGCGCCGAATTTATCACACTTCCGCTGCGCTGTAACAAGGGGCAGGATATAATGGGTGAAAAACCGAGTGGGTGCAAAGCTGCCTTCGAGAAATCCCGTGCGGTAAGCTTCCACCGATGCAACCGCCTGGAACAGTTGCATGAAGCCCATTCGCCGGGCTGCCATGTGATGTTCCAGGGTCAGAATTTTACAACTACTGGTCTCGGCCCAGAGCTGGTCGACTGTCAGCGCGGCCATGTAGGATCGCACTCCTTGTTCCAGGGCTGGCTTGTCCGCAGCATCGTGCGGAAACACGAAGTGTCGTACCCAACCCTCCGGTTGGTCGTCGCGCGGCACCTGTTTGTGTACGTCCGCAGCGTCGCGTATCTGATTGATGAGTCGCACGATGCGGCTGGGGCAGCGGTGGTTAAGCTTTTTCTCCGGCGTTGCCCAGCTTTCCGGGATTTCATCTTCGATCCGTTCCTTGCCGTCCGCGTAAATGCGCTGCATGGTGTCGCCGATAAGGCCGAGGCAAAAACGAGCGGCATGCGTTTTCTGGACGGCGAGGAGCGAGTCGATCAGTGCGCGACTGGTGTCTTGGCTTTCGTCGATTAGCAGGAACGGGAATTTCTCGACGAACATGCGCTGCATGAGCGGCTTGGTGAGAAGGAAAGCCGAGAAGAGTTTGATGACTTCGCTGTGGTTCAGCGAATTTCGTTCTCGATTGTCTCCGTTGGGGTTGTAGGTGAAGGTCTTGATTTCGGTAAGCCGTGCCAGCTTGCGCGTCTTCGACTCCATTTTGGATTTACGGTCGACTGAGGCCTTGGTTCCTGGCCGGCCCTTCGCCTCATCGGCTTGAAGGTCGGAAATCTCACGCTGGAGATTGACTTTCAGCCAAGCTCTGATATCCACGTTGAACCCTTGGATCTGGGACCAGGCGAAGCTGTGGATGGTGCTTACCACGAACAAAGGGTCGTACTCGGTGCGCCTCGTGATTTCGTCGCAGGCTGCATTTGTGTAGGTGACCACAGCGACTTGTCGTCCTCGCAGGCGGAGTGCATCACGATAGGTTTTCGCCAGGTAGGTCAGCGCGTTCACGAGTGAGCGCGTTTTCCCCGAGCCAGCACCGGCGAACAGGAAGAAGCTTTTCGGTGTTTCTAAGCTCAGGTACTCAGCCAACTCCGTGTCGACATGGTCGTCGAGCGTAACGTTTGACCGTGCTGTGGATACCTGACTCACGTCGCGATTTCCTCAGGTGCGGCCACAGCCAGGGTGTCAGCATCGCCAGACACGTGAACAAGCCCCAGCTCGATCTGTTTGTGCTCAACCTGGTCGGCCAGCCACAGCAACCCGTTTCGGATGTAGGCCGGAGGTTTCAACGAGAGCTGCTCATCGATCTCGAGAAGGTCCAACGCGAATTCGGCTTTCCCCCCTCCATCGAGTGCGGATTTGAGTGCCGTGCTCAGGTCGCCTAAATTTGAGCTTTGTGCAATGGCGTCGCGGAACTTGGCGAGAAGCCCTGTCCCTTGCAATGTTTCGAACAAATCCAGATTCGCCATCACGATAGCGTCTTCAAGGGTGTAAGAAAGCGCCTCAGAGTTGGTGCCTTTGAACGTCACGTTGATTGGTGATTGGTAGGCAACCCGTATCGAAAATTTCTCGGCTACATAACTTCGGACTTTTTCGGTCTCTGGTTTGTCGAGTAGCTGGTCAAGGTCAGAGATCTCAGGCCACCACGTTCGCAGTGTGGTGTTGCGGGTTGTGAATTGCATCCCCCTAACTGGTGGAACGCTTTTTCCTGCGGCGTTGCAAGAATCAATATCGGTGATGATCAGCGTTGTGAGCCCGAGTTTTTCGATCAGGCTGCGAAGCTTGTGAGCATGGCTACCACCAATTTCAAGCCAGGTGATGTAGCTCTCCGATAGTTTCTCGAATTCAGGATGGCAGTTTACGAAGTAGGGCACAAGGATTCGCTCTGCCGGCCCTTCGATCAGGACAGCGGCGTCAGCGAAAAACAGATCGCAGTGGGTGACACGCAAGTAGCGGGTCACAAACCTCTTGGTTTCCGAATCGGAGCCGAACACGTGTTCCAGGTTGATTACGCAGGACGTCGGGGTTGAATTTTGGCTACCCGGCAAGCGACGGAAATAGCGCAGTGATTCGAATTCACACTCGTGTGCGATGTGGCTGGAGTGTGTACTCACAACCATCTGTGTGACGAAATTCGGACTCGCACCGAGATTGGGATGATTGCGTAAAATCTTGTGCGCCTGCCGGATGAAAACCTGCTGGACTTGCGTGTGAAGGTGTACCTCTGGTTCTTCTATGAGTACCAGGTGCAAGGGCGGGATGAACGTGTCGTCTGAAGCTTGTTTCATCGCCTTACCAACCCTCATCCAGCTGTCGCGAAAGGCCATGAGGCGAAAGACCATGGATATCAGATTTTGGTACCCTAGTCCGTTGGAATTTTCCGGCAAGTACAAGTTGGTGACATTTTCGCCGTCATGAATTGGTACGGCGAATTGCACGGCAGCGTCGTGGTTCATTCCATCAACAGGGCTCAGCCGAGTCGATATGTTCAGCGTCGGGTCCGTGACCCCTGGGTAGCCGAGCTGGTGCATTTCAGAGAGAGGTTTCTTGAATCCGTCTCTAAGCCTCAAGTCGAAAGCATCCTGGGCTTCCTCGATCGCCTTGAGTGCCAGGAGGTCCTTCGCTTCTGGGTTCTCGTAGGGATTGAGGTGCCGAGTGTAGTACTGACCGAGTTGGACGGACAGCTTCCTTGATCCGTTTGTTGTGGCGGTGATTTCCTCACCATGGTCCGAGCCGGCCTCGCCGAAGCCGCGTTGGGCACTGATTTCGTCGATGCGAATGAGGCCATGAAATGGATCGCCGTCGATCGGGTCGCTCCCAAGCAGTTCTTGCGGCTTGGCAATGCCATGGGTTGGTTCTACACATGCTACTGGATCCAGCACATAGGCTCGAACCATGAAGAATCTCATCAACTTGCGCTGCAAAAATTCAACAAGGTTCTGTGGCCATATCGCCACCTGAAATTCTGCGACATCCTTGTCTTGTTCACGGGCCAAGGCTGCGCCAGCGGCCTGCAGAGTCAGGGCTTCCACGCGTGCTGTTACAAATTCCCGCTGAAGTTCAGCTGCATCCTTAGGTTCCAAACGCATCCGCACACCCAAACGACCACCGTCCCAATCGAGGGTGGGTATGATCTTCTGGACATAGTGCACTTCGTTCTCAGCGACCTGAAGCCAAACATCGAGGAACGGCAGCACGGGGTCCCAATTGGGTATTGGCAATGCCTGTTCGGCTTCGTGTGCAGCTTCCCACTCGACGCCCATTGCGTTGATTCGAGGCCAGTGTACGAGCGAAAAGTCGTTGAAGCAGAAGTTGGAGCGTTCGCGATCTACAAGGAAGTAGCGCAACGCCGTGATTGCAGACGTCTTGCCGCTGTTATTGGCTCCAACAAACACGGTTTTCTCAGGCGAGAGGCCCGCTCGTGCGGAAAGAAGCTTCCGGAAGTTTGCGATCTCGACAAATTCAATCCGCACGTTTCACTCCTCAGTACAGCATGGTACGCTCTCCTGCCGCAGGTCAGATGTTGCGCGACCCTTCCTGATGGGAACAACGATCAGGTTGGTTGGAGGAGTTTTGGAAGATAGAGCCAAATCTGATAAGGGAGAGAGAGATTCGGAATGCACGGAACATGCAGTTGCAATCAGCTTCCGCAAGAGGTTGTGCACGGAGTCGGTGCGGGCTCACGCGGGAGTTAATCGCGCCATCTTGCCGAGCTTGTTCGTACGGTCGCGATCGGTGTGCTTGCACGCGGGGTAGTTGTTGCAGCTGAACCAAATGCCGTATGGGCCCAGGAGCGGCAGGATCCGGCCTTTCCTGCACTCCGGGCACACGTGCTCGGACTCGGTGTTCCCGAGCTCGCACTTGGTGTTGTTGCAACGGATGTGGTTGCGGTCAGTGTACACCATTATGCCGCGGCTGCACACGGGGCAGATTTTGGCTCTGCTCTGCTTGTACAGGAATTTGACTGTACCCACGTGCTCGAACAGCTCTTCGACGAAGCTGGACATCCCGTCGAGCATCGTCGGGATCACGACCTTCTGCTTGGCCCGCGTCAAAGCCACGTAGAACAAGCGGCGCTCTTCAGCGTCTTCGAACCCTTCCCGGCGTGGTAGCGGCAAACAGATCAGTTCGTTCTCAGGCATTCGGCTGGGGAAGCAGCGTTTGTTCACTTCCTTCGTTACTAGGCCGTTCAGGATCGCGATGTGGGCCTCGGAACCCTTTGAGCCGTGGAATGTGTCGAACTTGACCACGTACGAGCCAGCTCCTTTGGCCTCAAGGTCTCCGGTCCACTTTGCATGCAGTCCCTCGAACTCGTTCGGAGTCACGCCGGGTTTCTTGACGAAGTGGCGGTTGCGGGCGAGGGAGTAGATCTCGTTCGGTTTGCCCGGCTTTTTCGAAGGTGGCAAGCCCACTGCGTCCTCGTACACGCCGCCTAGGACGTGAGCCAGGTCCTCTTGATTCTCCATGAAGTGCACTTCGATGACCTGATCGCAGTTCGGGTCCAGCGCCTGGACCTTTTTGGGGATCTGAGCGGGGTTTTTCATGATCAAGGCCGAAGCGACGTTCGCGATACCTTGGTTAGAGCGGAATGTCCTGGTCAGATATTGGGTGGTGCCGGCACCGAATTCGTCGTGGAAATCTTGCATGTACCGTAGCTCGGAGCCGGAAAAGCCGTTTATCGATTGCCAGTCGTCGCCGACGCAGAACAGCTTGCAACCGGGGCTTCGTGCTAGGATAGCGCGGACCATGTCCGCTCGGATGCGGGAGATGTCCTGGAATTCGTCGATCAGCAGATATCGGTACGGGAGCTCCTTCGGAGCGGCCTGGACGGACGCGGTCGCCATCAGGATCATGTCCGTGAAGTCGATCTCCCCGTCGTGATCCAGGGTGGCTTGGTAGCCTCGTGCGACCTCGATGGCGAGTGGCAGCACATCAAGGAGCCAGGAGCCGCCCTCATGTGCACGCTGGTACAACTCCTTGTCTGTGACCCCGCTGAGCTTACGGTTGTTGATGAACTTGTCCAAGGCGGCCACCGCGGGTTCAACGATATCGATCTCGCCCAGGGCGACCTCAGCCAGGGTCTGGCCTTTGAAATCGAAGCCGAACTTGTGCAGCCAGTACAGGATCTTCTCGTACACGCTGCGGTTCTCAAAATCCGCACTGAGAGTCTCGAAGAGACGGGTACCCTTCTCAGCGTGGATGTTCCGGCGCCACTGCGTCTTTTCCAGGTAACCAGGGAAGTTCTCGGGTGCTTGACCCTGGCTGTTGATGGCAAAGTGCTCGTAGTAGACGTCGATCGCGGGGAAGTAGAAGTCCGGCTTGTACTGGCCATGCTCGGGATCGGAGACGTCGAATTGGTACGCGCGCTCGTATTCGTACGGGATGCCGCGTTGGAACAGGAAGTTGGCGATGCGCAGTTCTTCCGTGGACTTGACGACGTCGCCCTTGAGGGTGACGAAGCGCCCGGGCGCGTTCTTGTCCAGCACGTCCACGGGTGGGCGTCGACCTTTCATCGTGGCCTGCAGCGTGTTGAAGGCGACCGCGTTGGCGGGGTTCGCCATGATGGCGTCTTCAACTAGGTGTCGGATCAAGGCTTGGCGTTGAGCTCTTCCCTCATCCTTGGTGTACAAGGACGGCGTCGGTTTCTTCCGGCTCGGGGAGTTCGCGGCAATGAGGTCGAGCCCAAAGCTGTGGAAAGTCTTGATCACGAGGTCTTCGTGGCCGGGGTATTGGGCCAGCTTCTCGTTGCAGCGCTTCCGAAGCTCCTTGGCGGCCTCGTTATTGAAGGCGAGGAGTACGGCCTCCTGGGGCTTGATCCAGCCTTTTTCGAGGAGGTATTTGACCTTGGCGACGATCACGGAGCTCTTGCCGCTGCCGGCCGCGGCAACGAGCAGTTGGCGGTCGTCCGCGACGACGCACGCCTCTCGTTGCTCTTGGGTCAGCGGGTGGTCTTCGATCTTGTCGAACAGCTCCTTGTACGTCGCCAGCTCGGAGTCGATGTGGTTGCGGATGTACTTGGCTCGGACTTCACCGGGGCTCTCCAGGGCTGTCCACAGCTCCAGCAGGGCCGAATGGTCCGGGGTTTCATGCACGTACTCCAAGGCTGTTGTGGAGCGAAGCACTGTGATGGAGTCCGCCAGCTCGACGGAAATCTGGGCCCAGGAGCGATCGATCGTGATGGCCGACGGGAATGCGTCGGGAGCCAGCACCTTGGTCTGCTCGAGGCATCGCCGGACAAGAGCCTCCAGGCTTGCAAGAAGATTCGCTCGGATCCCGGCTGCCTCACCAAGGAAGACGATGTGTCCACCGGACCGGGTTGTGATGTACACGAGGGGAAAGCCCAGAATCCGACCTTGAGTTATGGACTCGATATCAGGGATCGGGATTGTTTTCCAGGTTTCGACGCCGACCAACAACCCAAGCGCGTGTTCCTGGGTGCTGGCGCGAGTGCGAAGGAATCTTTGGATCAGCTTCATTTGCTCAAGTTCGGTTGCTGCCAGGCCCGGAGGCTGCGGGGGAGTTGTTCGGATTCATCGGTTTGGGAAGTTAGCTAGGTGGGCTGTAGTCTCAAACTGTGCCTGCCCTCGATTTTGTCCGACGGATCTGCTTGATCTTGGCTGCCAAGGGGAGGGGCTCTATGAAGTTAGAGGGTTTCTTCAACTTGTCCAAATAGTTCGCCCATGTTTGCATGAGCTTAACCCGCTCTTCAAGGAACGCAGTCCGGTTGTAGGCGTTGCCGAGAGGGTCTGGGACCTGATGTGCGAGTTGGGCTTCAATATGGGCGCGATTGCATCTCAGCTTTTCGTCCAGAAGAGTCCGTGCTGTCGCTCGAAAACCGTGAGCGCTTTGCTCATCCGTTCCATAGCCCATTCGTCGAAGCCCATTCAAAATTGCGACGGCTGAGATTGGCTTACCCAATTGGCGAGGGGTTGGGAACAGGTAAGGACTGCCGCCAGAATATTTGTGGAGCTGTCTAAGGAGTGCTACAACTTGCCTCGATAGGGGAACAAGGTGTGCTTCCCCCATTTTCATTCTCTCGGCCGGAATGTTCCAGATGGACTTCTCGAAGTCAAATTCTGTCCATTGAGCTAGCCGTAACTCTCCAGGTCTAGTAAACACAAGCGGAAGGACTTGAAGGGCGAACTTGGTGGCGTACCATCCCTGGTATTCGTCGATATCCCGCAGCAGCGCCCCAAATTTTTGATCATCAATAATCGCGGCTCGATGCTTCACTTTTGGCGTACGCAGCGCTCCCTTCAGGGCAAGGGCAGGGTTGTTCTCAGCTCGCCCCGTAGAGATGGCATACCAGAAGATTTGACTGCAATACCCTCGAATTCGGTGAGCCGTCTCAAGTCGACCGATCGCTTGGATGTTCTTGAGAACTTCCAGCAGTTTCGGGGAAGTCACAGCAGAAACGGGCGTGTCGCCCAAATCTTTTGGGATGTGCTTTTCGAGTCGCATCCAGATGCTTTGTCTTGTCGTTTCGGCTCTGTGTGCAAGCCGCTCATCAAGCCATTCACGTGCCATAACCCGAAAAGTCGCTGCGTTTCGGACGGCGAGGCGGTTTTCTTCAGCCTCCTTTTTTTGAGCCTCTTCTTTGCTGATCTTTCGCACCTCGGCAGGGTCTTCGCCTCGTCGAATCATGTCCCGGAATTGTGCTGCGGCCTCTCGTGCTTCCTTCAGGCCCACGGTAGGAAAGCCGCCCTTGATAGAAACCTTGCCTCGATGCCCATGCAGCGTGTAGCGGTAACACCAAAGCTTCGAGCCTTCAGGTGTCACGATCATGTACAAGCCGCCCCCATCGGAGATCGCGTATTCGCGCGCCTTAGGCTTGGCATTCGTGTAGACGACCGGCGCCTTGGGGATGGAGAGCTTTGGCATTTTCGGTACCTTTGGTTGGCTGTGCACGGTGTTTTTGTGTACATCCAACCGTGCCTAGCCAATAAAGTACCATAAATTCCCGGATGCTGTCGGCGCTCTCCGGACGTCAGCGAACGGGTGCATCCCCGGAAATGCGCTTAAATGCTGAGTTTCTGGCTGTTCTCTGGATTTTCTTGAACTCTGGCGAACATTACTTTAATGGGCCTTCCCGGACTTGAACCGGGGACCAAGCGATTATGAGTCGCGTGCTCTAACCGACTGAGCTAAAGGCCCCATTTCCCAATGTGGGAGGGAGAGAAACTTAGCTCATGAACAGCCAAGCCGTGAGTCGATCGACCACGGGAGCGTGCGGCGAAAGCACAAATTCCGTCAGATGACACCATCTGTCGCGAGGGTTGCCGGCTTGTCCTGGAACTCCGACAAGATGAATTGGAATTCCTCGTGCGCCTTCTTGAAGGCCTCCACGACGTCGGGATCGAAGTGCGTCCCTGCCGCTTTCACGATCATGTCGGTGGAGGCGTGCAGCCCGAACGCAGGCTTGTAGCAACGCCGGGTGGTCAGCGCGTCCCACACGTCGGCCAAAGCCACAATCCGTCCGTACAGCGGGATTTTTTCGCCCGCCAGTTTGTCCGGATACCCCGAGCCGTCCCATTTTTCATGGTGGCTGCGAGCCACGACCTGGGCCACGCGCAGCATGGGGCTGTCGGCGTCGGAGAGGATCTTGGAGCCGATCTCGGAATGCTGGCGCATGATCAGAAGTTCGTCCTGATCGAGCTTTCCCGGCTTCAACAAAATCTGGTCGGGGATGCCGATCTTTCCGATGTCGTGCATGGAACTGGCCACGTAAAGATGGTCGACCTCGTCGGCGGCGAGCTTGAGCTCGCGAGCCAGGGCTGCGCTGTAGGACCGGATGCGCAGAACGTGATTGCCGGTCTCGTCGTCGCGCATTTCCGCCGCGCGCGACAGGCGCGTGACGGTGTCAAGATTTGCCGCTTCCACCTTGCGCAGGGCTTCGCGAAGCTCGCGTGTGCGTTTTTCGACAAGCTCTTCCAGCCCCTTCTGGTAGCGACGCACTTCGTCCTTCAACGCCCGCTTTTCCAGCGCGTTGTGGATCGACATGTGCACCTGTTCCAGGTGGATGGGCTTGAGGATGAAATCGTAGGCGCCTTCCTGCATGGAGCTTACCGCCAACCCGATGTCGGCGTAGCCAGTGAACAACACGGTGGCGATGCGCGGATGGTGGCGGCGCACGTAACGCAAGAGGTCGGTGCCCGATTTGCCCGGCATGCGGATGTCGGAAAGGAGGATGTCGAATGGCTTCAGTGCCAAGGCGGCACAGGCCTCGTCGTAGTTCCGAGCGGTCGAAACATCGAACTTTCGCAGGCCCAGATAGTCTTGGATCACCTGGCAGATGGCAAATTCGTCGTCGACTACGAGAATCCGCGGCGCGTCCTGTTCCATTCAGGTCTCCTAACAGAGGCACTATACCAGTCTGGAGGGCCGACGTGCAACGTTTCCTTCACGGATCAGAGAGGCTCTGATGGCGTAGGGTTTCGAATTTCACGCAATCGTGCTATCTTTTCACTCCCTTCGCCGCCAGGAACGTCAGTTCAAGGCCGAAGAACCGGGGTGTGGCTCAGCTGGTAGAGCGCTACGTTCGGGACGTAGAGGTCGCACGTTCGAATCGTGTCACCCCGATATGAATCAAGACCAAAGGCCGTCCGTCAGGGCGGCCTTTGTCGTATGCACCCCGGAGCGTGACTCAGCAGGCAGATCGCTACGCTCGGAACGGCAGAGGTCGCACGTTCGAGTCGTGTCACCGTCGACTTAAACTCAAGGGCCGTCCGACAGGGCGGCCCTTGGTGTATTTGCGCAGAACGAGACTCAGCCCGCAGGCGGGTCGAACTCGCCAAGTTCCTTGCGCAATGTCTCCAGCTGCTTCCAGTTCTCTTTTTGGAGCGCCACGGCCTTGCGAACCAACAGCTCCAGGTGGTGCAGTGCCTGGTTCTTGCCTTCCCGCACCGATGGCACCAACGACACCATGGCTTCCACGTCCTGGGGGTACATGTGGGGTGCCATAAATTGTCGGAAGCGTTTTTCGGCGTGGATGGCTTCGGGGCTTGCCTCCGACGCGTAGAGCATCCCCGGAAGGATTTCGCGCAAAAGGTGGTTCTCCACGTCGCCTTCGAACGTGTTCAGATCCGGTGCGGGTTCGTCGGGTTCGAGCAACACGAGCTTTTCGAGCATCTGCTCGATTTCGATATGCATCCGTTCGCGTTCCTGTTCCCGAAACCGCGCCTGGTACAAAATGGGCAAGGCGTTCACCGCCATGTGCGCGAATTGGAACTCGGCGAAGGTGCCCAGGTAGATGACGTCGCCGGGCAGGTTCGATGCCGCCTCCAGGCTGTCCAGGCGAATGACCTTGGCGGGAATGGGAAGAAACTCCGAATCGCCCATCGACCGCAATTTCTCGCGGACCTGTTCGGGGTCCAGTGCGCCTTCCAGGCCTCCGTTTTCACGGGCCTGGTCGATCATTTCCTCGATGCCGCGCTCCATGGACAAGCCAAATTCCGTCCGGAAGAAATCGGCCATGGTCTTCTGGTCGCGGTAGTTCCCCTGCACCACGAGCAGATCGTTGTGGACCATCGCCGCGCCGCCGTGGTTTTGGGCCAGCGGGGGATCGAGTTTGGCAATGGCAACCAGCCGACCATCGAGTCGGTTCGGGTCGCCATGAAGGAATCGGAGGAGGCCTAGATCCATTGCCCATTAACCTAACACTTGGCGAGCCTCCGATTTTCGGTTCTCGCCACCGGTCGGAAGAAAAAGCTGGTTTCGGCGCTCGAATTTTGTATAGATATTAGCTATACAGGCGGTGGCGCCGTTCCTGCCGAACCTTCGAGCCATCCGTGAAAACGAGCGGGTTCGGAGCCGGAAAGGGTGGGTGCATGCGCCTGAGCTTAGGAGATTGCAAAAATGTCGCACTTGTATTTCGTGGATCGGTCGGGATAGGAAGATTGGCTACGGAAGATTTGTTTTTCGAGTCCGCGGTAACAGTTCGGAGCCCATGAAGTGTTCAATACCCTGAAAATTTCGCCGAAACTTGGAGAAGACCCCAATGATTAAAATCGGGCTGACAGGTCCCGCGCTCCTTGTGTTCGCCGGCCTTTCCATTTCGCAGATCGCCTCGATCGGCGCTGGCGACGCTGTGGTGCAGCCGGTCGGGAACGATTCGCTTCGCCTTGTCCCGGCGGCGGTTCCCCCGCTCTCGACGGATTCCGTCAAGGCGACGGCGGTCGACACCGTGGTGACCCCGGTTGCGGACACATCCCCCCCAAGGCTTCCGCACCCAAAGGGAAGCTGGTTCCTCTCGTGGTGCGCGGTCGTGCCCCGATCGGATCGCAGGTCACCCTGGATGGCGCCATGGCGCGCATGGATTCGACAGGCAAATACGACGCCGTGGTGGAAACCGACAGCGCCACGCGCCTGACGGGCAGCTACGAGCTGTGCCTGATCCTGGCTGGACAAAATTTGTGCACCAAGGTGCGGCCGCAGGGCTTCGATACCCTTGATGTGGCGCCGTTGGAAGTCAAGATCGATTCCGTGATCGAAACCCGCGACACCATCCGTACCGTGGTGGATACGACACAATTCGACAGCACCGCGCTCAAGGCCGAGGGCGCCCCGAAGGTGGTGACTTCTTCCGCCGGTCGCACCGTCACCATCAAAGGAAAGCGTCGTCCTCCTCGCATCATGGGTCAGGAGCGTGTGTCGGTGCAGGTCATCAAACAGATGCCCGGACTCGCCGAGCCCGATGTGATCCGCGCCGTCCAGGCTTTGCCCGGCGTGGTGCAGTCGTCGGACTTTTCCACCAAGATCTACGTGCGCGGCAGCGCTTCGGACCAGAACCTGGTGCTGTTCGACAACGCGGTGGTGTACAGCCCGTCGCACTTCGGCGGATTGTTCGGGACTTTCCTCGCCGACGCGGTGGGAGGGTTGGATTTCTACAAGGGCGGCTTCGAGACAAAATACGGCAATCGATTGGCCTCGGTCCTGCAGGTCTCGTCCAAGAACGGTGGCTTCGACGCGGATTCCGGCAAGAGCCTCGACAAGTGGTTGAAGGGCGGCCTTCGTTTGACGGTTTTTGGCGGCTCGGGTTTCGTCGAAGGTCACCAGGGGGAATTCTCGTGGGTGTACGCGGGGCGTCGCACCTGGGTTGGCGAAGCCTTGCAGGCCGCGCGCGACGCGGGCGCCGAAAACCTCCCGAACATCGGTTACTACTTCTACGACCAGCAAGGAAGCGCTGTGTGGGGACGAGGCGGCGATTCGATCCGCGTTTCGGTGTACCAAGGCAAGGATTCGCTCACGCTTCCACCGCTGGCCCTCGAGTGGGGAAATCTCGCCGTGCCGCTCAATGTGCGCAAACGCATCCAGCCAGGACTCGACTACAAGGGTTCTTTGGCGTGGTCGGAATTCGAGCAGACCTTCAAGTTCTCCGACCTTGTCACGGCCATCAACGGTGTCAAGACCATCAACACCCGACAAGAATTGGTATGGGATGCGGTCGCCGGGCACCAGATCACCGGTGGCTACGAGTACAACGACTTCCGGACCCGCTTCGAATTCCTGCAGCCGGCCTTTGGAGTCGAACAGAAGGACAATTTCCGGACCGATCTCCATGCGATCTACGCGCAGGACCGCTGGGTGGTCAACCCCGCGTTCACCCTGACCGGTGGAGTGCGCGGATACTACTACCCGGAGACCGACGAGATCGTAGCCGACCCGCGCGTTTCGGCGACTTGGCGCCCGGCGCCGAATTGGAAAACCGACCTGCATCTGGGATACTACCACCAGTACATCACGAGCATCCGTTTCTCCTCCCAAGAGCAACCCAACGAGTACTGGTATCCAGTGGTGGGCGACCTCCCTTCGACCAAGCAGAGCCTTGTCGCGGCAGGTGTCGAACGCAGCGATTGGGGGCCGCTCAAGCTGCGGGTGACCACCGAGGGGTATTACAAGAGCCTCAAGGATTTCCTGGTGTTCTACCCCAACCAAACCGCTTCCCAACAGAACGAGGAAGACAAGAATCCCGACAACGGAATCTCGTCAGCCCAAGAGACGGCGAAGGGATGGGCGGCAGGCGGCGAAATCGCGGTGAACAAGGAAGACGGCCCCTGGACGGGATCGATTTCCTACGGGTTGGGCTGGTCGGTGTTGCGGCAGGATCCGTTCGTGAATTCACTGGGTACGACAAAATTTGACGCAACCTGGGCGGACTGGGACCAGCGCCACACCTTCAAGTTCGCGACCACGGTCAATTGGCTTGGAGATGGCGAGAACTCGTTCTGGAAAAGCCGATTCAAGCGATTCTATCTGCGGTCCACTCTGCAAGCCAACTACAACTCGGGCACGCCTCTCACCGGCTACGACGGTTACACCTCCACCCACCTGATCGGGCAGGGCATCGACGGCGCCCAAGGAACAGGTCAACCCGTGGGCGTGGAAGGCAACACCTATGTGGGCCAGGGGTTCCGCAACCAGGAGCGCAAGCCCGACTACTTCCGCGCCGATCTCACGTTGCTCGATTTCGGACAGACCGCCAAATGGCGCGTGTACTACACGATCATCAACCTGACCGACCACGCCAACGTCTTCACGATCAGCTACGACACCAAGGAGAATCCTCCCAAAAAGGATGTCACCTACCAGTTCCCGCGCCTTCCCTTCTTCCTGGGGGCCGAATATGAATTCTGAAAACAAGGTGCCGACCATGCGCAGAAGCATTTCCCGACTCCTGACAATACCTGTCGTTCTTCTTCTTGCTTCCTGCGACGGGCCATGGAACATGAACGTCGAGGAAAAGGCTCCGGATCGAAGCCTGTGGATCTCCAGCGTACAGGTCGCGCAAAGGCCCTTCGATACGATCTGGATCGAGGACTACGTGGGTGTAGAGACCCGCTACGACGCGACCAACCAGGTCGCGACCACCGCATCGGTGGTCCGGGTGTACCAGGATTCTGCGGGAGTGCGTGACACCGTGCGATTCGAGCGGGCCGCAGGCGCTATCCGTGCCTGGATTCCCCGGCCCGACGACGCCCCCAAACGTGTTCGTTGGAACGCGAACCTGAACCTCGAAGCCGAAGTGGTATTGGCCGACGGATCGAAGCGCTTCCTCTCGGCAAGCAGCTACACTCCGGCCTTCTACTCCATCGCCGATTCGTTCGCCGTACCCATCGAAGCGCTCCACCCCAGGCTCGCCAACGGTTCGCTTCGCCAGGCGATCGCCGCGAACCCGCAGAATGCCTTGCGCGAGCTCGATTCCACCGGAGCCTTCTTCACGCGCTGGAACCTGAGCCTGCAGGATTTGTCGGCGTACATGGCGGGCCAAGCGGTGATGCGCAACATAGCGGTCAAGGGCCCCCATCCCGACACGGTCTGGTACATCAACGACATGAGCCCGGTGCTGGCTCTTTCGATCAAAGGTTCCAAGTCCTATCCGATCGCCGCCGAATCTCGCGGTTGGATCTTTCGGCACAACATCGACAGAAAACGGTTCGGGGGCGCCGTGTTCGCGCAGGGCTTCGAGCCCACCCGGGCGCGCATCCTGGGTAGCATCTTCAAGCGGTTCGGCAGCACCTTCGGGTCGGTCGACAGCTCGGAGTATTTTCAGCCCGGAGGCTACCGGTCGTGGTTGGTCGCGCCCCTGGCCTACGATCCTCTGCCGGGATGGCCCGATTCCGCATTGCTCGCGAACACCTACCTGGGGTACACCGGACGCAACACCATCTATTCGTGGTCGGTCGACAGCCTCTATTACGAATACTACCGCACCCTCACCGGGCAGACCGGCGACGGCCAGTATTCGGTGACCAACATCAAAGGCGGCAAAGGCTATTTCACGGGTGCAGCCAAGGACAGCGTCAGCTTTCAGCTCGAAGCGTCCTTTCCCGACACGGTACCCGTACCCCGCTTGAACCGGATCTGGTGCGACTCCATCCAGTTCAGGCAGTCCAAAGGCGAGGCGACCAACACCTCCAAAGCGGTGGTGCGGCAATTCTGCGGCGGCTGATCGCCGTCGCTCGGATCGGGCATCGCCCTCCGTTCTTGAAATTCGATTCGACAATAATTGTCTAAGACGCGAAAACCCAACCTGACATCGGAGACATAGCCATGAACGCCAATTTCATCGGGACCTTCGCCCCGGTCCTCTTCACCATCGAGATCGCCTTGTACGCCCTTCTGGTGGGCCTGGGCGTGACAGGACTTGTCCTGTTCATCTGGCGTTGGAAGGCGCTTTCGGTGGCCGAAGGCGACGCCGACAAGTGGAAGAAACTGTTGTCACAGAATCTGTCCACGGGCGGATCGCTGGATCATGTCGCCGTGACCGTGGAGGAAGAACGCACCTATCCGGGCCGCGTGGTGAAGCTGGGCAAGGAATCGCAAGGCCTGTCGCCCGAAGCCTTGGAGAAGGTCTACGAAGTCCAGGAGTCGGCCGAGCGCCGCCAGATGGAATCGGGCGTGT
>JBDKGS010000012.1:0-34145 GCA_039798065.1 Fibrobacterota bacterium
GCGGCCGAATTCATCGGAAACACCCAAAAAGAAAACCCCGCCCGGAGGTTCTCCGAACGGGGCAGAATCACAGCTGACAACCTCCGTCGATCGATCAGATCCGCAGGCCGAGTCCCAGGCTCATTTTGGCGTAAATGGAACCCGACCCAGGGTACCATCCGGCTTCGGTGCAAAACGGCATTCCCAAAAGCTGTCCGCCCTGGAGATTGTATCCCGCCCTGAACCCGAATATCCGCATCGGAATCTGTCCGGGGTCGTCGCCGTGTTCCACGGTGTAGGATTTGCCGTAGTAGGTGACGTCGGCGAGAGCGGTGACCAGGTCGATCATGGCATCGAAATACCACACCGAATGGTAGAACGTGGGGACGACGAATTTGGCTCCGGTTTCGTTCCGGGTGATCTCGACCTTGGTGCCTTGCCTGAACTCGCGCGAAACGCCCAGGTACCCGATCAGGTTGTTCTCGCTGGTCCAGCCGTTGGTGGTGTCGGGTCCCTTGACGTTGACGTTCATGTTCTCGATGCGGATGTTGCTCGTCGCGCCCGTTGCCAGAAAATGTCCACCATTGCCTTCGTCCGGCTCGATGGGGTGGCTCTCGAAGATCAACCCTCCCCGCAGCCCGATGCTGCGCTCGTAGGTCACCGGCACGTCGATGTACTTGGCGCGATAGGCGGAGAAGTTGGTGTTGCCGATCTGTTGGGAAAACAACAGTCTGGAATCGAAGATCTGGGACTGATCTTCCTTGGTCTGGTCCTGCGAGACCATGTACGATGCGCCGAGCGCGAAGGAGATCATACCGGGATCGCCTCCCGGGGTGGCGAGGGGAAGATCCGAATATTCGTATTCGGAGCTCGAAGGTGAATACGCGTAGAGACGGTTTTTGTCGATTAGGTACATCCCCCAGATCTGCTGGTTGAACGAGGCGTTCAGCCACAGACGCTTCGAGATCCGCAGGTCGGCTTCCACGCCGTACTCGAAGCTGAGAAGGGAAGCTGGAACATAGGAGCCCAATGCGAGGTTTCCGCGCAACAGAAGGCGGGTGTCCTGAGGATCGTCGAGCTTGACATCGGCGCTGTAGGTCTCTTCGCCGCTGCCGGAATTCGTCGTGTTGGCGGATTGCTGCTGGGGAACCGGTGCGACGGAATTTGAGGGTGCGGTGGAAGCGCTCGGTCCGAACAGGTCGTCGGCGGCCTTGGGCAATTCGACGACCACCTGTTCGATCCGGGCGGGAGCGGTGCGCGATGTGGAGCCCAGGATTTCTCCGGTGCCCACATCCACCAACCGCGCGTTGAGCATGTACGAATCACCCAGCTTGCCCACCGATCCCACCACGATCTGGTCGATCCCGAGGATCTTGCCGATCTGGATGGCGCAGTCGCTCTTGTCGCACGCACCCGAATTCTGGAAGCCTTGCTCGGCAAGGATCTTCTCCATCTGCGAACGTTCCATCATGCGCGCGCCGCTGCGACGTTGCAGCGCAGTGGACAGGGCTTCTCCAAGCAGGTCGGCCTCTCCTCGCGAAATGGAGGTGGAAGCCAACGGGGCCACGGCCACGAACTTGCGTATCGTCGCGACGGGAGCCGCTGGCGCGACAGGATCTGTCGCTGCCGGCGCCGAGGCGGGAGCGGGAGAAGAAACAGGTTTGACGGATTTTGACGGCTTGGCGGCGTGGAGTCCGACGACGGTCAGCGCGGCGAATGCGAGCGAGGTGAGCATGGCGGGGTCTGCCTTTGACGGGGAATCGATGCTGGCCCTTTCCGGGTATGGACAGGGCATCGATGGGTGGCGAGGGAGGAAGAATCCCAAATCTAAGCAAATCTCTCAATTGGCGAATTCGGGCCCATCGCGGCGATTGACAAGTTTTGGCTGCCGCGCCGCGACCGGGTGCTATCCCGCCCTTTGGGTGGGACCAAGCCTCCTCGGCTGCGCCGTGCGCTGCCTGCGGGGGCGTTGGCCCTGGCGGGCGGTGCCCTGAGCCTGTCGAAGGGTGACGCCCCCATTGGGCGGGTTGTCTTCGACGGTTGACCTGCGGTCGGCTTTGCAGCTCATTCCCCTCCCGTGGAGGGGCGGGCGGCGAAGCCGGACGGGGGGGCGCTCTCGCGAGGGTTTTGCCACCCTTCGGGGGGCGTTGATCCACGGGGGCGTGGCCCGACGCCCCCGTGAACCCCGGCGGGCCAAGGACCCTCGTGCCGGGTCCTTGGATCCAGGCACCCAAGGGGTCCGCTGCTTCCGGTCCGCCAACTGGTATTTGCCTCCATCGGCCTGCCTAGGCCGATGGTCTGTGTGGCGGACCTACATGAAACGCGGACCCCTTCGGGATCCCCCGACAGTTTTTGGCGGCTCGCGCCGCGGGTCAGCTGGGCTCCCATTCCGCCGGTCGGCGGAATGACCACCTCGACAGGAGTCGGCGTTGGCGAATTCGGGGCGCTGTGTATCGCCCCCATGCACAAGAGAGCCATCACAAGGAACGGGGCGAACAACGACGATGGTGTGCGCTTGGGGATAGGAGACGAAGCTAGGAATCGACGAAGCGATTACCTGGGTGGGCGGTGATTCACGGCCCAATGACCATCGGGTCGAATGGCATTCCACGGGGATCGATGGTCAATGATCGCCCCTTGAAAGTTACCTGGGCGACATTTCCTGTAAAATCTTCCGCATGCTGAAATTTGAGCGGAATGGCTTCCTTGCCATCCTTGTCGATATACCCCCATTTTGCAGCCTTTCTGACTCGAACGAGATCGTGGTTGATGTCGCCCATGAAGTCGTAGGCTTTGCCGAGCTTCTTACCTTCAGAATCCAACAGCCACCATTTTCCTCCCGTGCATGCCTCCTTGAGGCTGTCCGTTTGGCATCCAGTGCTGGCGATGGAGTAGTTGTTGTTTCCGCTGCGGATATAGTCGTAGGAGATGTTGTCCGCAAAGGTGCCATCGGTCAGTAGAACCCCAAACCTACCCTTCCGAGTGACGACTGTGCCGTAGCCAGAACGGCGGCGGGTCAGGAGGAAATCCAGTTCTTTCCCATGTTGATCCAGGTTGATCTCTTGCCTGCCCTTGCGAGCGGTGTGGATATTCCTGAAGCTTGTCCGATTGATCATGTCGTAGCAACACGCCAGGATCCTTCCCGTCGGATTTATAAGTGAAACGCTTCCTGGTTTATCGTCCCAGGTGAGGAAAAGGCTGTCCTGGAAATGTGCCAAGTTGTCGTATTTGAACGGAAGTACTGTGACTCCGGAATTTGCGACAAGTCCAGATTTCCCACCCTTCGAAGCGACCGATGCAGTCCACTCGAAAAGATCAAGCCTTTCGAACGACACGGGGATGACTTCTTTTCCCGAGAGATCGATGGCGCCAAAGAGTTCGCCGATTTTGACGATGCGGAGATTATTGGAGGCGCTGCCGATATCGTCGTATTGGACAGGAGCCACTTCCTTGCCGCTGGAGTCGACGAGACCCCATTTGTTGCCGATACCGACGAGAAACGATCCATTTCCATAGACCTTGTCGTATTTGGGCGGCAGTAGGATGGATCCGCCTTGGCTGGATTTGAAGCCGAACTTGTTCGTTCCATCTGATGAGAGGAACGGTTCAATTTGTGGCTGTGTGGCCCAGATCGATTGGGCGAGGAACAAAAGCACCAGGAATGTAGGAGCCATGACCATTGGGGGGCCGATCCGTTTGAAGAAGAGTCGAAAATCTATTAAGAAGGCTGTGGTCTAGCAGGCTCGCAAGCGCGGGTTTGTGTCCAAGGGTCATTTCAGCGTGGACGGCACGTTGATCCACGCGTGGGCGAGCATCAAAAGCCTGCAGCCGATCGAGGATAAGCCTGATGATGCGGATCCTGGCGATGGACACGACTCGTCGAGCGAACCCAGTCGAATTGGTCGCGACGAGCTGATGGATTTCCGTGGTCAGACCTTCCGCAACCAGGCGCACCAATCGGTGACAGATCCTGACGCCCGCTTGGCTCGCATAGGCGACAAGGTGAGTGCGAAGATGTCGTAACTATCGAATGCGCTGATGGAAAACCCAAACGGTCTGGTGGTCGATGGCGAGGTCCGTTTGGCCAGTGGCGACGGAGGTGAGACCGGCGCTGCCGAGTCGAAGCTGTATCGCAAAGGCGGCACTCACCGGATCACCCTGTGAGCCGACACCCCAAACCAACCTCCGTTCGCCCTGAGGAGAAAGCGGAGCTTTCGTCTCGAAGGGTGGCAAAACGGAAGAGTCGAGAGATTCTTCGGGACACTCAAAACGATGGCGAAGCAGGTCAAGTTTGAGAAACGGACTTCGGTTGCGCAGGCTATGGAGTCGTTTCGCTTCTGGTACAACCGGGTGCGGCCTCATCAGAACCTTGGTGGTCGTACGCCGGTGGAGACCTGGAACAAGACTGATCCGTACACGCTACCTATCCGGCGAAGTCGCCCTTTCCAAGCGTGGGATGGGGTGCTGACGGGAATTGTCATCACACATGGAAGGAGGTGTTAGCGAGGCAAACGACGGAAAATGTCCGACGATGGTGCTCTTCCGATGATTCGGGGAGATGCAAGGTTATGCGCAGATTCAGGAAATCACCACGTAGGTCAGCGCGGTTGCGCTGATTCCAACGGTTGGCGATAGCGAATTGCGGGGTGAAATCACTCGTCGGACGCCGGACGGGACAAATCCTTCAAACGGGATGTCTTTTTTCATCTAGGCGGCTTGGATCTCTACCCGGCAGTTTCCGGGTGATCCACGAACTTCGCGGGAGACCCAAAAATCACTTGTCGGACGCCAGACGGGACAGTGACTCCTCGAATAGTTTTATAAGCCTGGTATTACCAACTTGAATAGCGAAATCCATAGGGGATTTTCCTGATTTGTTTTTTGTGCGTAGGTCTGGCTGATACCTCAGGAAAAGTTCAACCATTTCGTAGAATCGCCCTTTGCAATTAAATGTTGCTGTCCACATGGGCGTATTGCTCCATTTGTCACGAGCATTTATATTCGCGCCTATTCTGAGAATTTTTTCTGCTAAATTTGCATTCTGTTTTGTGGCAATTAAATGTAGAGGGGTTTGCTTGTCTGCATCTGTGGCGTTAACATCAGCGCCCTGTTCAAGAAGGAATTCGGCTATATCATATTTTTCACCAACAATCGCTAAGTGAAGCAAGGTCGATCCTTGTGAATCGGCATTATTGATTGATTCGCGAATAAAGAGCGATTGGAAGTGATTAATCTCCCCGTATTGAGCTTCGGCGAAAATGTTGGTGTTATTAATTGCGGTCATATACTTCCTATTCGAAAAGGTGGCCCTGATTGGACAAGGGGTGCTCGGGACGATAGTTGTTTGGATTCCTATATTCTTGGAGAAATTCGTCCTTTGAGATATTTCCAGCCATATATTTCTTGTGAAGTTCGCTGAATTTGTTCCCCTTCAGGTGCCCCATGTCCCATTGATCCGTCCTAGGCTGGCTTCTGTCCCAGAATAGTTCCTCACCTGTATTGGGATCATAAACTTTGCCATCTGCGTCCTTCGCTGCCTCCCAAACTTCTTCAACTTGATCGCGTCCGTATTTGGGACGCGATCTAGGGTTTGAATATGGCTTTTTCTTTGCCGTGGAAGATACATCATCAATAACTTGTGAAACAGGGTCAGCCGTTTGGCTTACTTTTGGACGACCAGCATTGACAGGTGTTTGAGGAGTATTCTCGATCGGTATTTCTGCTGGAGGTGCTGCTGGAGAAGATGGCTTTGATTGAAGTTTTCCAGCCAACCCTTTAGCCAATAAAAACTGTCCAGCAATATTTGCTAATCCACCGCCAATTTTCTCAGCCGCAGCCTCATAATTACCTTGTGTGAGGTCAAAAGCGCCTTCACCAACACCCTCGGCGGATGATACTAGTCCTGTTACATCAGCTATTTTTTTTATTCCTGCGCCAGTATTCCCAGCACGAAGATCAGCGACACCAGCCGTTGTTGTATTGATCGCATGTTCACCGGCCAGCATTAGGTTTGGACCGGTCATAAGCACTTCACCGGCGAATTGGGTCGCCGCACCTGCTAAAGCAGAAACTCCGGCTGCTTGACCAAGTACATAGTCCCGTGCCACACCTCTCAGCCCAAGCTTGTCTGATGCAGCAATTGATTTATCCATAATGGCATTAGTGACATTGTCACCTGCACCCTTAATCGATTCTTTTGCCGAGAGAATCCCAGCCTTTGAATCAGCCCACCACCCGGAGGGAGCCTGTCCCGCCCTCCCATCCGGGTCCACTAGTCCCGTCGGATGATTCCGCACGTACGCATACAAACACGCTCCATCCACCATTCCGCTCGGATCCGCCGCTGTCCACCGGCCCAACCACGCCGCGTAGTAGCGCGCTCCGTGGTAGTACAGCCCGCTCTCTTCGTCCTTCTCCTTGCCCGTGTACCGGTAGCGCTTTTCGCTGACCTCGGTGCCAGATTTTGACGAGCGGTAGCTGGTGTCGCCGTAGGGGTAGTACTCCTCGTAGCTGATCACCTGGGCCTTCTCGTCCAGTTCCAGCGTTGCGCTTTGCAGGTGGTTGTCCAACTGGTAGCGCGTCACGGTGGAAGGCATCGGCAAAGCGGTGGATGTGTCGACAGTTTTCGTCTCCACCAAAGCGATGCGGCGTGCTACGTCCATCAGGTGGAGTGTCTCGCGCTCCAAAGTGACCGTGGTCCCCTGGCGCTTGCGAAAGATCTCGAAGCCACCCAGGTACAGGCGTTCTTCGGTGATGCCTCCCTTGTCGGTGAATTTGCGCACGCGCTGACCGGTGCTATCGTAGGTGTACCACGTTTGCGAAGTGCCGCGCGTGATCTTGTGCAGGTGCTCGTCGGCAGTCCATTCCATCGCGTCCAGGTGGGGCATGGAGGTGAACGAGCCGTGGGCGTTGTGCGAGTAGGTCTGGGTGGTCTTGTTGACAGTGGTCGAGGCTAGACGATTGCTGTCGGTGGCGTAGGAATAGGCGCGTGACCAGGTTCCATTGCTGGACGTCGAAGCATTGGCTGTATGGACCAACGACAGGATGTTTCCCACATGGTCGTAGGTCCACTCGCGTGTGTAGTTGCGCAGCGACTGTCCGTCGGAGAGGAGACTCTGCGGGGCGTTGAAGCCTTCCCGTTCCGGCTCGGTGGCGGCGCCATTGCTGTCATGTTCGCGACCGGTGGCGCTGATCAAGCGATACAATGCGTCGTATTCGTACTGAGCGGTGGCTTTGACGATCTGGTTCTTGAAATAGATGGCTTCTTGTGCGGCGTCCGCGATCTCCACCACGTTGCCGGTGGCGTCGTAGGTGTAGGTCAATTTTTGGAGAAGCGTTCCATCTTCCGGTTGCGGGATGGGATTCTTCGAAGGGGGACGGGTCGTAACGAGTTGAATCAACCGATACGTCAACGGATCGTAGCCGTACTCCGTCGCAGCGCCATTGCCGTAAGTGATGCGTTGGCGTTGGCCCTTTGCGTCGTAATCGATGTTCTGGACGAAAGTGGTGCGGGTGGTGGCACCGCGCAGGTTTGCTTCGACACGGTCCAGCAGGTTGGCTTCGTTGTAAACCGGGTAAACCTGGCTGGCCGGTACGTTGGTGTTGTGCGGCGTGTCGATCTGGATTACGCGCCCCAGCGCGTCGTAGGCGGTGGTGGTCGTGAATGTTTCGTCGACGCCGACGGTTTTTGACCAGTCGGGAATCGTCTTGGCGTCGGTAGTCAGTTGCCGGACGGATTTCGTCACCTTGCCGTGGAAGTCGCGCTGTTCGTCGGTGGCGATTCCGGCGCCGTCCTTGTGGCTGTAGGCTTGGCCGCGGGCGTTGCGGGCCTTGGCGTCGGTCAGCGATTCGCCGTAGGTGGTCATCTCGGCGACGTAGCTGGATCCATTGGCGGTGACAGAACGTGTCAGCGGTCGGCGCAAGACGTCGTAGGTGAACGATTGCGATCGCTCCTCCGTGGTGTTCGGTTGGTCCCAGCTCCGGAGCGTCGCGCTGGCCACCTCGCGCCAGATCAGCTTGGCTCCGGAGTCGGGGTTGCGCGCCCTGCAGACGCGCCCCAGGATGTCAAAGGTCTGCGTCAACACGGTCAGTGTGGTGGATGCGTCGCGAGACACTTCCTGGCGCAGGAGGTTACCCTCTAAGTATAAACGGCTTCGCCTTTGGGCCCATCGCGGCGTTCGACAGATTTTGTTGCCGCGCCGCGACCGGGTGCTATCCCACCCTTCGGGTGGGACCATGCCTCCTCGGCCTTGCGGGGTCATGGCCCTGGCGGGTGACGCCCCCTTGTGCGGGTTGTCTCCGACGGGATTTGTCTTTTCAGACTTGCGTCTGGGCTTTTGATTCACAGGGGCCGCTATCGCCGCTGCCCCTGTGGACCCCATCGGCGCCAAAGGGCCAGTGCGGGCCCTTTGGATTCCCGCACCCAAGGGGTCCGCTGCTTTCGGTCCGCCAACTGGTGTTTTCACCCATTCGCCTTGCTCGGCGAATGGCCGGTTTGGCGGACCTCCATGAACGCGCGCCCCTTCGGAATCCCCGGACAATTTCCGGCGGCTCACGCCGCGAGACACCACGGCGCCCTACGGGCGCCGGTAGGGTTAGCTTTGCGTACACGGGCTGAACGCCATTTCGGCGTAACCTCAATCCCATTTCCCGATGTTTGGAGTCCTGCAAATGTCTGCGCCGAGATCGTCCGAATACATCGAGCTGAATCGTTCCTTCCGGAGGTTGCTGGAAGAAGCTTACAAGGACGACAACCAACGTTTCGAGTTGTCGCATATGCAAGGCAGCGCGTTGACATGGGGCGAACTTCTGAAACTGCGCAGGGTGGTCATCTTGTCCGAAGCGGGATCGGGCAAGACCATGGAGATCCAACAAGCCACGCATCGCCTAAGAGCCGAGGGGAAGCAGGCATTCTTTCTTCGGCTGGAAGATGTTGCATGCGGAATGGACGACGCCTTCAGAGTCGGGACCTACCAGGATTTTCAGGAATGGCGAACCTCCTCCGAGGAAGGATGGCTCTTCTTGGATTCGGTGGACGAGAGCCGTTTGAAGGATCCCAAATATTTCGAGCGAGCCATTCGCGCCGTGCACAGGCAATTGGAACAAGCGGGAGCAAGAGCGCATATCGTTCTCACGAGCCGAGCCAATGCATGGAGACCGTTCTCTGACCGTCGATTGTGCGAAGATCAATTGCCATGGCCGCCCGATGCGACCATCGTCTCTGCCGAAAAGGTGTCGTCTTCGGATCTCGCTCCAGAAATGCCAGCTTCCGAAGAAGAGAAGCCCCAGGGGTTCCAGTTTTTCACGCTTGAAGACCTGAATCGCACGCAGATCTTCGTCTTCGCAAGCGCACGCGGAATCGCGGATCCTGAAGCTTTGCTAAAGGAACTCACCGCCGTTGGAGCCGAAGCCTTGGCATCGCGTCCTCAGGACTTGATGGAGCTCATCAAATTGTGGCAGAGCGAACACAGAATAGGTTCGCGGCACGAGTTGATGAGAAACAGCATCAGGAGTCGATTGCGTGAAATCGACCAAGATAGAGCAGCAACCGACGCATTGGATCCGGAACGTGTTCGCCAAGCGGTGAGGTCGTTGGCTGCGGCAACGACGCTGATGCGCAACCAGGAAATCTCCGTGCCGGATTGTGAAAGAAGCCAGCACGGGATCGCCATCGAAGCCGTGCTACCAAATTGGAAGCCACACGAAAACCGAACGTTGCTCTCGCGGCCGATCTTCGATGAAGAAATCTACGGCACAGTGAGGTTCCATCACCGGTCGACTCGGGAATACCTGACAGCGGAATGGTTTTCGGAGCGATTGAAGACAGGCGCTCCGCGTCGGAATGTGGAATCCCTGTTCTTCCAAGACAGTTATGGGGAACAGATTGTGACTCCGGTCCTGCGGCCCGTCTTGCCATGGCTGGCACTGATGGATGCCAAAATTTGTCATATAACGCTTGAAGTCGCCCCGGAAATTCTCCTCGAAGGTGGTGACCCGTGCGGGCACTCACAGGAAGTGCGCTGTAAGCTCCTGGAACACATGTGTACCATGATCGCGACGACGTCGAGCACTCGATGGATGGACGAACATGGTGTCGTTGCAACCTATGCTGAAACAGGGCTGTCCAGCGAGGTCCGTAGACAGCTAGTCGTTCATTGGCAGGATCCAGTAGTTCTAGAGTTTCTGCTGTTCCTTGTTGAAAAAGGGAAAATGGCAGATGCTTGGGCGGAGGTGGAAGCACTCGCCAAAGAGGTCTCAAGAGAAGAGCGAGTACGTCGTTCGATATACTCCGCGGCGATTGCGATCGGAACTCCGAGGCAGATCGAACAACTTCGGCGAGATTTCCTGGATGCCTCGCCAGAAATTGGCCGAGAATTGCTGGCTCTCCTGATCCAAAACCTGGATGCGCAGCAAACATCTATCGATTGGCTTTTCGCCTGTTTGGAGAAATGCACACCCAAGGAAAAGTTCAGTGTGGGGAGCCTTGAGCCCAAGCTTCTCGACTTCGTTGCAGGAATAGATGTCGCCGGGATTCCACCTCTGATTGAAGGACTGGCAAAACTGCTTACGAGGCATCCTTTGAGCGCCATTTATCCCTTCCGGGTTTCGGATCGACATGGATGGCTTTTGGAATTCGCATGTAGGGCGGTCATTGGACTCATCGAGTCTCGCCATTTTTCCGCGCTGGCACCGTCCGCGTTGAACATTTTGGGGATGTGTTGGGGGCTAACTCGGAATTACGAGTATCGACTGAATCGAATTGACAAAAGTCTTCACGATCTGGTTATCAGCTGGCCGGAACTGAATTGGGCGCTGTTCTGGTCGGAAGCGGAATTCACGAAGCGTCAGCGAGAAGCGAACGGTCAAACGCTGGAGCAATGGTCACAAGTGTCCGCTAGAGGCGTCTGGGGCTTCGAGCCAAAAGACTTCAAAACAGTTCTTGACGAGGTTGCGAAGCAATCGATGGCCTGGAGAAAAATCATCGCTCTTTCACTTGGAGATTTTCTGTCCTTACAAGAAGGACGCCCTAAAGATTGGCAGGTCCAGCTTCACCATCTTGCTGGCCTCAATTCCGAAACGAAGAAATTCTTCGAGGAGCTGTCGGAGCAACAAAAGACCAGTTCCCAAGAGTTCGAAGAAAACAGAGAACAAGAGGAAAAGCATAAGTGTGAGCGAGAAGCAGAACGGGCAGAGGAGTTTCTGAAGCAAGCGGAAACCCAGGAATACTTTCGAACGAATCTGGGGAGGCTTCGTGCGGAAGTTGCCGCAAGCCCTTCACAGCTCCATAAAGATGTTCTGTACCTGTTCCAGGTTTGCCAAGAGAAGTTGGCAAGCAACAAACGATTTACCCTGGCAAATTGGAAGTCCTTGGAGCCAGAGTTTGGTTGCGAGGTCGCCCGATTCTTTCGCGATTCTTCTGTCGGAATTTGGCGCCATTATAAGCCCCAGATTCGATCGGAAGGTGCGCCAACAAACAGTATACCGTTTGCCGTTTTCGTGGGGATGGCAGGAATTGCCATCGAATGGCAGGAAGATCCGGCATGGATGGGCGCACTGGCTCCGGAGCAAGTAGGTCGCGCGTGTCGATATGCATTGTTCGAAAACAATGGATATCCGGAATGGTTTCCAAAAATGTTCGAACGCTTCCCCAATGTTGTCGGCGCGTTCTTGTTGCAGGAAATCCGATACGAGCTGTCAGAGGAGTCCGCAGACAAAGGGCTGCAGCACATCATCCAGCCCATGATTTCGAGGGGGGAATGGGCGTGGAATTGGCTGGCCCCGCATCTAATGGCGATTCTTTCCACTTCGGAGCCAAGGAACCAAGCTTCGTTAGACGCTTTCTTGAAGATCGTCAGCAACTCTGATTTGAGCACTGCATCGATCGCGGCGCTTTCTGCCAAAAAATGTCAGATTGATACGGATTGGTCGGAACGAAATGCTAGTTGGTATGCCGCCTGGGTGGGAGCCGATCCAAGCGAGGGCATGGACTCCTTTAAGAAGACTCTGAAGGGCTGCAAGGAGCCAGAACTTCAGACTGACTTCGCAATGCACTTCATCACTCGACTTGTCCCTGGGTGGCGAGGGAGAAACGTCATTGTTCGAGAGCCGCTTCTAGAGCCACGATACATCAAAGATCTTTACATCCAAATGCATGATCATATCCGGGTTGAAGGTGATATCGATCGTTCCACTGGAGGAGTGTACAGACCTGAACTTAGGGACTTAGCCAGAGACGCTCGAAACTCGATTTTTGGGATGCTGGAGCAAATCCCAGGTAAGGATTCGTACCAGGCGATTTCTGAAATCGCTCATGCCGCCCACCGAGGACAAGCCCGTCGTTGGATCCTTCAACGTGCGAAGGCGAAGGCCGAACAGGATGGCGATCTTCCCGCTTGGACCGATGCACAGGTTCTCGAATTCCAACAAGACCTGGAACGAACGCCGACCAACCACAAGGAGTTGGCTGAATTTGCCAAACTGCGCCTTCTTGACCTGAAAGACGACCTCGAAGACGGAGACAACAGTCTTGCCCCACTGTTAATCGATGCGCTAAACAGCTCTTCGAACGAAGAGAGAATTCGGAACTACCTCGGCCGCGAACTCCGGGAAAAGGCTTTTGGGAGATACTCCATCGAACAAGAAGGGGAGTTGGCGGATGAGAAGAGGACCGATCTGAGGTTCATCGGGACAGGATTTGACTCCCCCGTGCCAGTCGAACTCAAATTGGCGGACAATTGGCCTGGCCCAAAGTGTGTCGAACGGCTCGTGAACCAGCTCTGTGGCGACTACCTGCGGGATCGCCGATCCAATCGAGGGATTTTCCTTCTGGTAAACCACGTGAGTCCCAGGCACTGGAAAATTCCTGGACATGATGCCCTGTGCACCTTTCCAGAGTTGGTGGCAGCCCTACAGAAACATTGGGAGTCGATCAAGTCCGACTATCCGAGCATCGATAACATCGATGTGCTCGGGATCGATCTGACAGCGAGGAGCAAGTGAATGTCGCGCTGTCGAATCTCCGTCAGGGTCGTTCAGATAAAGCTCGATGCAAGGATTCTTTTCCGGGCGTGGGATGGGGTGCTGACGGGAGTTGTCATCACGCACGGAAGGAGGTGTTAGCGAGGCAAACGACGGAAAATGTCCGACGATGATGCTCCTCCAACGCGGTGGGGAGATGTCAGGTCATGAGCGAGTTCAGGAAATCGCACCGTAGGTCAGCTAGGATGCGCTGATTTCGACGGTTGGCGGTGGCGAAATGCGGGGCAAAATCACTCGTCGGACGTCGGACGGGACAGCGCCGTAGGTCAGCTCGGATGCGCTGATTTCAACGGTTGGCGATGGCGAAAAGCGGGGCAAAATTACTCGTCGGACGCCGGACGGGACAACGGGACTGCTTTTCGGAATCCTGCTAACTGGGCAGATAACTCGTTTGCAAGATCACCATCTAAGGGAAGGCCCTCCCAGGAATTTCGATCGTGTAACCGAAGAAGTTCCAGCCATTTTTTATCGCCAGATAAAATGTCATTACACCTGTGTGAAAGCCCCGAAGAAATCACCCGGAGTGAACTTTCTAGCCTTTGAACTGGATCCTCTACGCTTGGCCCATATTCTATTCTATCATCATCCGCAAATCGCCTCATGTTGAGGTAGTTCGATATTGGTATTTGTCTGAAATTAATTTTCGCACGATATTCAATGTAATCAATATCTATTTGATATCGAAAGCAAGAAACCAAAATGCCGAGTTTCTGATTGAAGAACATTATCTGATAGTTTGTTGGCTCAAACCAAGAGAAATTTCGATCATCATGTAGCCATTTCAGATGAACAAGAATCTTGCGATTCATGTGTGGACCTCCATCATTTTATGCTGGGAAATACCATTTGCATGCTGGCTGGCTCATAAGATAAGCCTTGTTTTTTTAAGTAGAGATACTCTTTCCCGAATCCACTTAGTTCAAGTTTCCCTGTAGACTCATTTGCACGGAACAATGGGCTCGTCTCCCCGAATTTGGGCTCAGTCGCCAATTTAAAGATATCCTTTCGACCCACAGCTTGTTGGAGGAAAGGTTCATTAAAATCGCCCCAGAACTGGCTAGGCGTTTTATAGAGCTCGTCGGGAGTATTTAAAATATTGTATCCCCCAGGTTTCTGGCCAAAATCCAATGATTTTACATTTCCGGTGGCATCTATGATGCGTTTCATGTCGGTTCGGAAACTTCCTAAAATGGTTGTGGTTTTTGATGGAGTTACTGAAAGATCTACTCCAGAAGTTGCCTTAGGAATTTCGAGTGATTTCCCAAAAGCCTCCGGCCCTGCCATGTCCGCTTGCATTCCAGGAGAGGGGAGTCGAGTCTTTGTAGCAAGTGCTTCAGACTTAACACCGATGGATGGACTTGGAAGTTTTGCCCTTGCTAAAGGCAAAAGAGAAACCGCTAATTCCAAGCCTGCAACAGTACGATTTGCCTCTTGTCCACTTACTGTTTGACCTGAAACAAGTCGCTCTGCGGGATCGAGGATTGGAACAACTGAAGCACCCAGTTCCATACCAAATCGACTGGCATCGGTTGGGTTGTTTTCCATTGGTATCAACCGCATTGATGCGGTTCGCACACCACCACCTAAAACGCCACCAACTCCCCCTTGAGGTCCTCGCCATTCCATTTTGTTTGCAGCAACATTTGCTTTTCCGTGACCGCCAAACGGAAGCTCTGAAAGAAAATTGGTCACAGTATTGATTTGATCATTAAGCATCCGCATTCCGGTTTGCTTAATGACTTCAGGATCAACCCCCGCCCTCCCATCCGGATCCACCAGCCCTGTCGGATGATTGCGCACGTACGCATACAGGCACGCCCCGTCCACCATCCCCGCCGGATCCGCCGCCGTCCAGCGCCCCAGCCATGCTGCGTAGTAACGCGCTCCGTGGTAGTACAGCCCGCTCTCTTCGTCCTTCTCCTTGCCCGTGTACCGGTAGCGCTTTTCGCTGACCTCTACGCCACTGCGGGCCGAGCGGTAGCTGGTGTCGCCGTAGGGGTAGTACTCCTCGTAGCTGATGACAGAAGCTGTCTCGTCCAGTTCCAGCGTTGCGCTTTGCAGGTGGTTGTCCAACTGGTAGCGCGTCACGGTGGAAGGCAACGGCAAAGCGGCAGAGGTATCGACGGTTTTTGTCTCCACCAACGCGATGCGGCGTGCTCCGTCCATCAGGTGGAGGGTTTCGCGTTCCAGGGTGATCGTGGCGCCTTGGCGTTTGCGGTAGATCTCCCAGCCGCCCAGGTACAGGCGCTCTTCGGTGATGCCGCCCTTGTCGGTGAACTTGCGCACGCGCTGACCAGTGCTATCGTAGGTGTACCACGTTTGCGAAGTGCTGCGCGTGATCTTCTGCAGGTGCTCGTCGGCAGTCCATTCCATCGCGTCCAGGTGGGGCATGGAGGTGAACGAGCCGTGGGCGTTGTGCGAGTAGGTCTGGGTGGTCTTGTTGACGGTGGTCGAGGCTAGACGATTGCTGTCCGTTGCGTAGGCATAGGCGCGTGACCAGGATCCACTGCTGGTTGACGAAGCATTGGCTGTATGGACCAACGACAGGATGTTTCCCACATGGTCGTAGGTCCACTCGCGTGTGTAGTTGCGCAGCGATTGTCCGTCGGAGAGGAGATTCTGCGGGGCGTTGTAGCCTTCCCGTTCCGGCTCGGTGGCGGCGCCATTGCTGTCATGTTCGCGGCCGGTGGCGCTGATCAAGCGATACAAGGCGTCGTATTCGTACTGAGCGGTGGCTTTGACGATCTGGTTCTTGAAATAGATGGCTTCTTGCGCGGCGTCTGCGATCTCCACCACGTTGCCGGTGGCGTCGTAGGTGTAGGTCAATTTCTGGAGAAGCGTTCCATCTTCCGGTTGCGGGTCGGGTTTTTTCGAAGGGGGACGGGTCGTAACGAGTTGAATCAACCGATACGTCAACGGATCGTAGCCGTAATCCGTCGTGGCGCCGTTCCCGTAGGTGATGCGCTGTCGTTGCCCCTTGGCGTCGTAGTCGATGTTCTGGACGAAGGTGGTGCGCGTAGTGGCACCGCGCAGGTTTGCTTCCACGCGGTCAAGAAGATTGGCTTCGTTGTAGATCGGATACACCTGGCTGGCCGGCACGCTGGTGTTGTGCGGCGTGTCGATCTGGATTACGCGACCCAGCGCATCGTAGGCCGTGGTGGTCGTGAATGTCTCGTCGACGCCGACGGTTTTTGACCAGTCGGGAATCGTCTTGGCGTCGCTGGTCAACTGCCGGACGGATTTCGTCACCTTGCCGTGGAAATCGCGTTGCTCGTCGGTAGCGATGCCCGCGCCATCCTTGTGGCTGTAGGCCTGGCATCTTGCGTTGCGTGCCTTGGCGTCGACCAGCGATTCGCCGTAGGTGGTCATTTCGGCGACGTAGGTGGATCCGTTGGCGGTGACAGATCGTGTCAGCGGTCGGCGCAAGACGTCGTAGGTAAAGGTCTGCGATCGTTCGTCCGTGGTGTTCGGTTGGTCCCAGCTCCGGAGCGTCGCGCTGGCCACGTCGCGCCAGATCAGCTTGGCTCCAGAGTCGGGGTTGCGCGCCATGCAGACGCGCCCCAGGATGTCAAAAGTCTGCGTCAACACGGTGAGTGTGGTGGAGGTGTCCTTGGACACTTCCTGGCGCAGGAGGTTGCCCTCCAAATCTAGGGTGCTGCGCGTGGTCTGGAAGGTGGTTGCGTCGCTTTGTGTCACCACAACCACGGTTCGACCCAAAGTGTCCAGATGGGCCACGGTGGGAGTATTCGCGTGGGTGGCAGCCAGTTGAGCGGCGCGCTTCTGGGCGGGGTCGGTCGAATTCTGTCGAGCGGCGTACCACGCGCTTTGGAGCACTGTGTCGTTGGCGTCCCAAGTGGACTGCGTCCACGGCGTGAACTCGACCTTGGTGAAGGTGCCGTCGGGCAGGTCGGTGCGGATGGGGCGATTGACCGGATCGTAGCGCAGAATGGCGCTGACACCGGTTTCGACAAGTTCCGACTCGCTGTCAAATCCTGGCGTATCGGTGAAGTACGGTTCATACCGCTTCACCACGTTCCCCTTATTGTCGTAGACCTTTCGTCCTGTGCCGACCCATCGGTTGGTGGCCTTCTGGATCAACGGGGTGCCGTCGGATTTGCGCAGCAGGGCGCCTGTCGCATCGTGCGCGAAGGCGTCGCCGGGTTCGGCCTGCACTTTGGTCAGGATCTCGCGGCCCAGACCATCGGTGTAGAGCCAGCTTTCCTGCCAGCGGGTGGTTGCGCCTCCAACGGCCGACTTGTGCAACTCGCGGGCGCGGGTTTTCACACGCACGGGAAGCGTGGTCAGGTCGTAGGCGATGGTGCTGGTGGGCTCGTCGGTGGCGCTGGATTCTGTGCTGGTGGCGTCGACAAAATCTGCCTCATAGCCGGTGGCGGTCGATTTGCCCAGAACAAAGGTCGAGGTCACGCGGCCCAAGGCGTCGAACCTTGCGGCGGTGTGGTTGTCGTTGGGATCGGTGATCCACCAGGGGCTGAGCGTGCGGTAGTGGTTCTTTACAGAAACCGTATTGCCCAAAGCGTCGGTGCTCGATGTCACCAGCAGTCCGTAGCTGTCCCAGGTTTGGCTGGAAGTGCTACCCCACGGGTCGATGCTTCCCACGGGGAGAAGGAACTTGGTCTTGTCGTGGACGATCCGCGCCGATGCGGCCCACCAGATGGAGGATGGCGTGGAGGGGAACAGCTTGTATCCCGCCGCGGTCAGTTGCGCGTCATCCAGCCGGGTTCCATAGACATTCGCGAGCATGGCAGGTGTGAAGGCGGCGACCCAAGTCTGGAAGGGCAAGGCCAGCGTTCCCACATCGCCAAAGGCGAGCGGGACGTCCGACAGATTGTCGTCGTAGTAGTCCACCCGCTTCGATTCGATCTCGCGTCGCTCCTTGGTGGTGCCGGTCGCCGAAGCCTCGTAGGCGATAGGTGTCGCGTCCATGAACGCCTTGTCGAGCTCGGCGGCTCGGAAGGGGCGATTCGATGGCAAGTCAATTCCTGTCAACTCGAAAGTGCGAGTCTGGAGGGGGACCGCGATGCGATGAGGACCCGTGGGGTCGACCTGGTGTGCCACTTGGTTGTAGGTGACGGTGATGTGATGGGCGGATTGCTCGCCCTTCGCGGGAGCCGACGGATTCCGTCGAGGATACCCAACGGCCGCCACTCGCAATGGCGTTCCGAAGGAGTCCACGCGCAGTGTCAATTCTTGTTGCACGCGCGGATCTGTCGCGTCACGCTCGTAGTGCGAGCTGCGCTTCTCGCGATCGTGCGCCAGGAAGATCGCGTATTTCTGGACGAGGGCTGTTGTTCGAGGCTGGACGATCACCGCCACATGCGATTGCTCTGTCACCGAATATGGGACACCCGCCTTGGAGCTGCCATCTTCGGCGTACACCTCTTGGCGCAACGTTCGACCTCGCAGCGCCCGGACTGCTTCACGCTGCTCTTCGGGAGTCAGGTCGAGAGAAATTTCGCAATCCGGTAGGGGCCAGGCCTTGGCGTCGCCCTGGAACCATTCGGTCCTCAGGCGTGCCATCAGACTGTCGGCGGCGAACCACGCTCCGGTGTGGAGCCAGGTTTCGGTACGCACCGGCGGGCGTGACAAAATCTGGTCGGGGTCGCCGTCGGTTCCGGTCCACGATTCGGCGTCCCATTGCTGCACGTGGGCGAAGCCGCGGAATTCGCGTTCGCCGCCGTCCCAGTAGCCGTGGTGGTAGGCGTAGCGGCTCACCATGCGCGTGGCGGTGGTGGTTTCCGTGGTCTCGGACTGTTCCACCACGTGGACAGGAAACGGCAGGCGCGTGGCCCACGGTTTTCCCGCTTCGCGGTCGGCCAGGAAGAACTTCGTGGAAGAGGCGTACTGCAGATGGGTTTGAGCGCCCAGATTGTTCTTGGTCTTGATCAACAGATGCGGCTTGGAGCCCATCAGGTCCACATACCGCAACGGAGCATGGGCTTCTCCAGGCAGCGGCGACGACCACACCAAGCAAGCGGTGCCAGTGCCCAAAAAGTCGGTGACCTGTACGCTGGAGAGGTTGTCGAATTTGGGGAAGGCGGGGACCTCCACAGCGCTGCTCCAGGCGTTCCCTGACAAATTCCGCCAGAACCGCACGCGCCCGCTTTCCAGGTACAGGATGTCGGCAAGGCCAGTGCCATCGAGATCGGCGATGCGGATGCGCGAAGGCGAGAAGGCGTCCGATGCGTCGAAGACCGGCGAATGGTCCATTGTCACTTTGGCGCCAAACTTGCCGTATCCCAGATTGGGCCAATAACAGATTTCGCCATTGCGGATGCGGACAATATCTGCCAAGCCGTCGCCCGAAAGGTCGGCCAGGTGGATGCTTTCGGTGGCGCTCCCGATCAGAAATCGCGGTCCCTTCTCTTCGTCGAAGAGTCCTGGATTCGGGAGTTTGCGCGAGGCGGCGTAGCCCTTGCGTCCAAGCGAAGGGTGCCAGGCGAAAGCTTCGGATTCGGTGATCAGCAGGTCGGGGAAACCATCTCCATCCAGATCGATCTGGTGCACATGCGGACTCGACCAGTCCACCATCGGAACCTGCGCGAAGGCTTGGAAAGGCGACCAATCGGGTTGGGGGGTGGCGAGTCCTCCGTCCACCCTTCGAGACGCCTGCGGCTCCTCAGGACGAACGGAGGACGTGGAATCGCGCGGGTCGCGGCGTTCGACAAATCCTGGCGTGGCTCCCGCAAACTCGGAGAGGGCCATCTTGCCTTCGCCCGAGATGTCGACCAATCGCGCCGAGGGCGATTGCGCCAACGACGGCTGGTTGGGCAGCTCGCGCAAGCTGCCGAATTTGCCTTGTCCCAGATTCGGCGCGTAGTACCAGGCGTCGGCATGGGGGGCCAGAACGCCGGGGATGCCGTCGCCATCCAGGTCGACCCACTGTAAACGCGATCCGTCGATGCCTTCGGGAAGGGTTGGAGTTTGTGCGATCTGCACGGCCGAGTCCATCGCGGGGATCGAGTATTCGAACTCCAACGCGGGCATCGATTGGTCGGGCTGTCCCGCGATGTGCCCTTTGGCCACGACTTTGACCAGATGGGTGAGGTCGGGCGATGCGGCGTAGGTGAACGCGGTCGATCGGACCAAGACAGGATTTGTCCCGAGTTCGGCGAACCGGTGGAACATAAACACTCGCTTGCACAGGCGACGGGTTCGGACTTCGAACCCCGATCGCGCACTGGAAAAACTGTCCAATCGTTCGGGCCAGGATTTGTCTGGAGTCGGGGTGGGCGAAGCCTCGGAATGGTCGCCGTAGTCGAACACGACTTCGAAGACGAAATCCGACGCGACGAACGGGGTCTTGTTTCCGTAGAGGATCCGCTTGGGATGACGTTGCGCCTGGGTTCCGGATCGGTTGCGCTCGTGTGGCGCGGCTGGGTTCGTCCCTACCAGGTCTTCTTGCACGTACTCGAACTTCGCGATGTCGCCGCGGTCGTCGCGCGTCTCCTGCAGCAGCCAGCTGAAGATCTTCCACGAGTGTTCGGGGTCGGCGATCCTTGCTGCCGGATTCTGTCCAAAGATCTCGGTGGTGTTGTCGCGGCTGGTCACGCGCCAATGGATGTCACCGTCAGCTTTATCCCAACGTTCAATCCGCGCGAAGCTGCCTTCGGTACGCGGCATGTAGCGACGCACAGCATAGTTGGTGCCATTTTCCGTCACGGTACGGGTATCGGGCTCCCATTCGTCGGAGGCGTTCTTGCGCGAGGCCGGTACCAGGTCTTCGGCACCCGACCAAAGGAAGGTATCGGCGTCCACACCGAATTCGTTGTCGTTGTAGCGCGGCAGCCCTTTGTCGGTCTTGCGCGAAATGGTGGCGACGGAAAGCGACCAACCCGCTCCAAACAGTCCGTTCCCCACGCCGCTGTCGTAGGACAGCGACAATTTCGGTCCAAAGCCTTGGCGGCCAGGAGATGTCGCGATGGGCACATCCAGCTTTCCCGTTCCGGTGGCGGGATTGACCGAAAACTTCTCGCCCATCCCGCGGATGGCTCCGCCTCCCTTGGGGAGCGAAACGGGCGCGAGCTTGGCTTCCGACAACGAGGTTTCGCCGGGAGATTGTTTCGGTTTGGTTTCGGGAGTCTTGTCCATATTGGCGGGAGAGTCCTCTCCATCGCGCCCTGGCCTCCGTCGATGCGGGAGTGGAGGCGGGCGATGGTCCGGGGAGGTAGGGCGACAGAAAATGGGTGCTGACAAAATATGTTCACAAACCTCGTTGCCCGCCGCCGGAATTTCACGTAGATTCTCGAGCGTCATTCCTGCACTCCCGGTAGGTGACAAAAAACGGCGTAGCCGTTGCTCTACCGGAAGGCGATCGGTTCCGCCCTCCATTCGCGCTTCGTCGGACTTCCCTCCACGACCGGATTCCTCGATTCCGGGCATGAGATCGTCCAACGCGTCGGGAAAAGAGGTGCGGACGGCGTCATGCGCCATCGCCACTGGCTTCAGCCCCCCACCCGAGGTCCATTCCCCCTATGATTCCCTTCCGTTCCCCGTTGTTTTCCGCACTCGACAGCATTTCGTTCGGCGACCGTCTCCGCATGCAGGCTGGTACAGACATCGCGCCTCTCATCGTGAATTGGGGAAGCGGGACGGTGGATGTGGGCGCCGACAGTGTGACAGGTTCCGTCATTTCCGTTGGGCCGGTCAGTCTGCGAGATCGTGCCAAGGTGAACGGTTCCGTCGAGACGGCGGCGACTGTGACGAAGTCGAATGGAGCCAGCGTCGCAGGCCAGACTGTCGAGCGAACAACCATCCAGCTGCCCGCATCTCCGACAATTTCCGTCACATGGCCGACAAGCTCGAAATACGGATTCACCGTCGAAGCCGGGATGAGCGCAAGCAAGGTGGCTGGAGCGTACGGGAACATCGTCGTCCGTTCGAACGGAACGCTGAACCTGGGCGCGGGCGTCTACTTCATGGCTTCCCTCCTGATGGAAGCCGATGCCAAGTTGGTGGTGGAGCCAGGGGTTGTGATTCATGTCCGAGAGGGTCTGACGATCCGAGGCCAGTTCCGGTACGCGGGGGGTGCGGTCGCGCAGGTGGCCATCCTCTATCGCGGAACCGCGGCGGCTATCGTGGAACGCGAATTCCATGGATCCATCCTTGCGCCCTACGCCCAGCTGACCCTTGGGGCGAACGTGCCGGTCGTCTTTTCTGGACAATTTCTGGCAAAGCAGTTGGTGGTACGCACCGACGTCACGGCGATCGCGGAAACGCTGGCCGACGGCGGGATCTTTCCTCACCCGCCGGTCGGTGGCATCACCTACACCGGCGATGCGCGCGTCGTAGTGCACCGGGTGGGATCCGACACCTACCGCTGCAAGATAGAGGGCGGTTTGGCGGACGATATTCTCGAAGTGCGCCCATCGGGAAGTGTGTCGGTGAAAGCGAATTCCAGCCTGCCTTGGACGCTTCGTCTGGAGAAACTTGATACGACGGGAAACTGGATTCCGTTGCCGGCGAAGATCGAAAAGTCCTCGCGAAGCGGCGAGTTCCTGATGGATTTCGTGGTGCCTCAGGAGCAAGGCGATTGCGTCCTTCGAGTCGAACGTCTCGACGGCGTTCCTGTCGATGTCCCCTACGTGTTGTCGGGAACTATCAAGTGGGAGGATGGGCAGCCGTACTCGGGACTAGTCCGCGCGTTCGACAAGGATCTTCGCGGACAGCAATTTGTCGGATCTTGTGCGACCGATGCAGACGGGAACTATTCCATCCAATTCACGATGACCCAGTTCCAGGCGTTGGAACACAAGGGCCCTGACCTGTTCATCGCCGCGATCGACGACTCGACCATCCCTTTGGATGCCTACGACTCGGCGAAAATCTCGGCTGTCCGGTTCAATTCCGGATCCTCTACGCGGATCGATCTCGTGCTCGTTGGCCGACCGTTCCTGTCGATCTCCGAATACGAAGAACTGGAAATGAGGATCCATCCCCTGCTTGGAGAGGTCCGCGCCGGAGATCTGGACGAGGCGAACGATGTGCAATTTCTGTCAAACGAATTGAGTGTCCGTCCCGACCTGATTCGGATCTTCGTCGTTGCTTCCCGTTTGTCCAAAGGACTTCCTGGAGTTCCCGCAATGGCCTTCTATGGCTGGATCAGGATGGGTCTCCCCAGGGATCTGCAGAATCTGTCGCGACAGAGCGAGGAGACCTTGAAGACCGCGCTGGCCGAGGCTCACAAACAGGCAGTCATCGACATCGGAAAGTTCAGCGCGAGCATCGCCGAATTCATCGCGTTGATCCGGCCTGCGCTCGATCTTGCCAGGTCCGAAAACCTGCGAACGCAACTGAAGACGGTTTTCGTGGGAGATTGGTGGATCGAATCGCGGCTCGAGACGCTCCGCACCTTGTACCTCGCGCATTCCGACAACCTGGACAGTTTTTGGTCGGCGGTGCGAAACGATGCCGAATTCGGCGAGCTTCGCGCCGCCCAGATGCAGATGAAGCTTGCGCTGATGCAGGTCTGCGAAGGCTGGGAACCGTTGGCCGCGAAGCTTCTGGAAGTCGCGGGTCCGCAAGCGAAGGACACGAGCTCGCTGGTGTCGCTTTCCTTGGACGATCTGATCCGGATCGTTCGGGCGACCGGCACGACGAAGATACCTAAGGACATGTCCGAAGGCCCGTACGATCCGCAAATCGAAGCGGTTGCGAAGAACCTCAAACGCACCATCGAATACGCGCACCCCAAGGAAGCTCTGGTTCATCAACTGAAGAACTCCGTTTCCGTGGACGTCTCCGCGGCGAAGATCCTGCTCGCCAACAATCGTTGGATCGATCCGCGACGGGAATTGCCAACCTCTCGACAGCTTTCCACCACTGGCCTGGAGGATCCGGTCGAATTCCAAAAGGCGATCTTGCAATTGGGTTTGTTGAAGACCCACCTGAGGGCGTTTCCGATCGCTTCGCCTGGCGATAATGCCGAGAGCCGTCGTGCGGCGTTGGTTGAATCGATCATTGCCGCAAGTGCAGGCTCCCAAGCTCGTTTTGGAAATCCGATGCTGGTCACGATCGCTGGACTCATCGAGCGGAGCGACAATTTCAAGATCGGCAAAATCAAGTTCGACGAGTTTTTGCAAGAAACCGAAAATCGTCGATTTTTCGAGGGCTTGGATCAAGCGGAAAAAGCCGAGGCAGAGCGTCTTGTGCGAGCGTTCATCCGGTTGTACGCGATCGTTCCGCGGTTCGATGTGGTTGTTCAACTACTCGAGCGTGGATACAGATCTGCAGGCCAGATCGCGAAGGTCAGCCACGACAAGTTCGTCGAAGATTTCGGAAGTTCTGCATTCGGCGACTCCCTTGTCCAAGCCATCCATCGAACGGCACGCAAGATCTCCCAAGCCGCCACCCACTTCCATGGGCTTGTCCAATCGGCGAAGACGACGCTTCCGACGCGTGCGATGGGAGAGGGGCCGAAGAACAGCGATGGATTCCCTTCGTGGGACAATCTGTTCGAGCGACCGACATCGGTGGTTGTTCCGGAATGGCAGTCCGTACTGAGTCCGGGCGCCTACTTCGTGGAACTGCTCCATTACCTCGAATCGTTGGAGACCACCACCCCTCCGGGGAAGTCGACGCCTTTCGATGCTCTGCTGCAAAGGCGACCAGATCTTGTCCGAATCAAGCTTGGACGCGAAAGTACCTTCGACGAAATCTCCCACTCGCAGCTGGTGCTGGAAATCCTTCAAGCCTATGCGGCGCAAGGCGAAGATTGGACCGTCGAGACATGGGAAGATCTCGAATGGGATGATATTCCAGGACTGGCCGACGATGCCATTTCGGTGGCATCGTATCCTCTGGATCTGCCTGTGGATGCGCGACGGAACGATCAGGATCTGCTGTTGCAAAAATTGGGACTTCGTCTTTGCGATCTTCCAGGTGTCTTCAAAATCGGCGAAGGTGACGGCTGGACCATTTCGACTTTGGGGCTGTCGAACCGGCAATTCGAAATCCTGACCAACCAGGCACCGACGCCCGAACGAATCGCGGAAATCTGGGGTCGGGATTCGGCTGGACTAGACCGGGTTGGATCGATGGTCAAGGAATTCGTCGATGCGGCGGGCGTATCCGTGGTGGAGATCGAGCAGTACAAGGAGACGAGGTATTGCGGCGACGAGATCATCGGGATCGGGAACCTGGAGAGGGGGCTCGATGCGATGACGTTCGAGCCGAGCATCGAGCGCGAAGGTTTGCAACGCGCGAATCGGTTCTTCCGGCTGCTCAAGGCGTTGCGGCGATCCGATTCTTCAAGAACGGTCCATGAGCTCGACTGTGCCATCGCGGCATTGTCCGGATCGAACGAGATCGACAGTCAATTCTTGTCGAAACTTGCTTCGGCGATGCGTGTCTCGAAACGCGTCGGATCGAATTGGTTCGAGATGTTGGAACTGTTCGGTTCGCTAGACACCAAAAGGGAGACGATCCTCGATTCGGATGGGGTGATGGGAAAGCTTCCATCCCGATTCGAACGTGTCTTCCGAAAGGACGACCCTGGATCGAACGACGTCCTGTTCGCTGTGAACGAAGATGGAAGCATGGCCCAGACTGGATCGGAATTGGATTCGAACAAGGAGGCCGTTCGTAAGGCTTTGGGAATCGACGCATCCGAGTTCGATTCGGTTTTCGAATTGACCGAGCTGCCCGCAGACCAGGAATTGAATGTCCAGAATCTGTCAAAGCTCCACAGGAGCAGGATTCTTTGCGATCTATTGGACGCCGATCCGCAATCGCTGTTGTTCGCCAAGCGCCTTCTGGACGCGGGCGATCTTACGGATCCGTTCGCGATGGAATCGTTCCTGGAATTCTGGGCTGGGTTTTCCGCGCTCGAGATTCCCACGGCATCGTTGAGATTCCTGTACGCGAATCCGGGAACGGGCTCCGAAGAAATCGTGCCGATCTCGACGAAGGCGACGGATTTGAAAGACGCCCTTGTCAAAGGCTTCAAGGAGATCGACGATGCGCTGGAAGGATTGGTGGAAGCCAAAAGCACCCCCGTCGTCGACACGAGGAAGATCAAGAAGTCCGAGCTGGTCGCCAGAGTCCTGTCGGAGGCGTTGGAAGCGGAGCAGGCTGTCGTTCTTCATCTGTTGTCGATGACAATTCCTGCCTCCGGTGCGGTTGGCAACAATGCCATCGACGATATTCTGAATTGCGAACTCGATGCGGCATCCTTCGAGAAATCGCTTCTGCTTGTCCAGAAGGTGTTGGTGTTCACGACCATCCTTCGGCTGTCGATCGTGGAATTGGACGAAATGCTCGCATCGAGTTCCGATTGGGGGAATTTGAACCTTTCGGATCTTCTGCCCGCGGCGGACAGATTGACAAATTCCGACGCGGCGGACTGGTTTGGTCCGATTTTCAAGTATGCGGATCTGAGCCGCAGGATTCCCGCTCCCAAGAAGAATGCACCGACCTTGCTTTCGGTCTTGAAGGATGGGATTGACGCTAGCGAATGGGGCGCCGTGGCCGAGCTTACAGGCTGGGATGCGGAATCGTTGTTGGTTTTGGTGAGGTTGTGGAACCCGGCTGCGGAGGATTTGGCGAATGCCGGTTTTCTCCACGCGGCCATTCCCGCGATGCGCATCTGCTCCAGGATCGGGAGCACGGCTGGCGTCGTGGCGTCGTGGATACCTGCGGCCTCCGCTGGGGGGGCGGAGGATGCCGCCACGGCGGCGATCAAGGAAGCCGTCAGAAATCGTCTCGACAAGACGGAATGGAAATCGGCCTTCTCGACATTTCTTGTCGATTCGCGCAATTTCCGTCGCGAAAGGCTCGTGGCCTACCTTCTGTCCAGCGGCGACCTTCCGCGTGGAATCAAGTCTGCGAACCAGCTGTACCAGTATTTCCTGATCGACGTCGAGATGGATGCCGGACAGATGACATCTCGACTGGTGCAGGGGATCGCGACCATCCAGCAATTCGTCCAGAGGTGCTTCCTGAATCTGGAAAACGGGATCGGGTCGCAGTCGGGGCAGATCGAAGACCCCGAAGTGTCGTTCGAGGGCGTGTCGCCCGCATCCTTCGATGCCAGCCGCTGGAACTGGATGAAGAACTACCGCGTATGGGAAGCGAACCGGCGCGTGTTCCTCTATCCCGAGAACTACATCGAGCCCGAGCTTCGAAGCGACAAATCGGAATTCTTCCGGGAACTCGAAGAATCGCTTTCCCAGTCCGAGGTGTCGACGGAAAATGTCGAGAAGGCCTTCCACGACTATCTGGCGAAGCTCGACTCCGTCGCTCGTTTGAAGATCGTCGCCCATGCGCAGGATCCCTACTCCGGGGTCACCCACGTGTTCGGCCGCACCGACGAGCTTCCAGGGATCCACTACCATCGGACCTGCACGCAAGGCGTCTGGTCGGGATGGCTCAAGATGCCGATCGAAATTCCGAGCGAGCACCTGGCTCCGGTCTTCTACAACCGAAGGCTCTATCTCTACTGGCTCGAGTTCGCCGAGAAAGCCGACCAGCCGAAACAGGATACGCTGGAGGCTGGCAACGGATCGCACAAGGCGTCCAGGCCGGCAAAGCACTGGGAAGTTTCGTTGGCTTGGACGGAGCTCCAATACGGAAAATGGTCGGCCAAGAAGATCTCGGCGCAGGAGAGCGGTTCCACCGACAATCCAAGGCCTGGCTCCAGTCTGATCCTGGAGAATTCGTCCAGCCATCCATCCGATTATCGACTCATGGTCACCGTGCCCGGATGGGAATTCGATGATGGACGATTCGTGTCACTCGACGGCTCCGGTCAAGGCGAACTGGCCGATCGAAGACCCGGTTCGCAATTGGCTCTTCGACTCATGGCGCTCAAGGATGTCTACCGGGCGGCGGAAACGCTTCCGGGGATCGTTCTTTCCGAACCGAAGGTGAAGAAGGATTTTTTCGGCAAACTGGGAGCGGTAGCTGTCGACATCGGCAACGCGCTCTACGAGCCCATCAGGAAGATCGAGCATGCAGTTGAGAATGTCTTCCGCGATTCCAACTGCGTTGAATTGATCGAGATCGGCCGTTGGTCGGTTTCGCGTCCCGGTGGAAAACTGCAGCTATCGATCCCTCCCACGGACGCCCATGCTCCGTCGACGAAGGCGAAATGGTCGAACAACTGCATGAATTGGGAGTACACGGGAAGTCTGGCTTTCGAGACGCCTCGAGGTTGGGACGACCCCTATTTCACCGGCGATTACGACAACGAATTGACGACCATTCTCGAGCAAGGAAGCACCGGTTGGATCCTGCCCGCGCCCTACAACGCCGGTACCGAGATCCAGGTGCCATGGGCACCATTTTTTGTCCAGGATCTGGAAAGAAGCTACTGGGTGACAGGTGTCACCGATTCGCGCTGGGCGAGGCTGGAACCTAGCCACGACAATTTCCCGTCCGCGGAAAATCTTCGCAGGTTGAGTGAAATCAATCCTCCGGAAGCGTTGCAATATTGGAAAGACAACTTCGCGAAGGATTCGAATTCCTCGTACTTCTACCAGGAGTACTACTCGTTCCTTTCGGGAGGCGGATTCTACCGCACGATCAAATCCGCGCGCCTGCGCTTCCAGCCGCACTACCATCCCTATGCTGGCGAAATGCTGGCCGATCTCGCGAGCGGTGGCTTTTCAAGTCTCCTTGCTCCACTCGCCCAGGCTCGCAACGACGGAGCAGGAGTTTTCGAAGGATACAAGCCGACGGAAATCGTCGCTTTCGACCATCCCAAGGAGGAAATCGACTTCTCGATGGAAGGGGCGTACAGTCTCTACAACTGGGAGGTCTTCTTCCACATCCCCTTGTTCGTCGCAAGCAGGCTGGCGGCAGACAAGAAATTCGACGAAGCCAGGAAGTGGCTCCATTTCCTGTTCGACCCCACGACCACCACCGTGGACCAGGAAGAGAATCTTCGCTTCTGGAAATTCGCTCCCCTGGCTTCGAATGTCGATACCGCGCGCATCCAGCAACTGCTCTCCTTGTATCGGAGCGAGCAGACCCCGGAGAACAACGCGCTGCGACAGAAAGTGACAGACCAGATCGCGTACTCGGCGAATCATCCATTCGAGCCGCACGGAATCGCGCGGCTGCGCATGAGCTCGTACCAGAAGTCCGTCTTCATGAAGTACCTGGACAACCTGATCGAGTGGGCGGATCAACTCTTCTCGACGGATACCCGCGAGTCCATCAACGAAGCGACCCAGCTTTACATACTGGCCGACGATCTGTTGGGGCCCCAACCGGAAAGGGTCCCAAGGCAGCTGGTCGAGACCAAGGATTACCTGGAGCTTCGCGCCAACCTCGACGATTTCGGAAATTCGTTGGTGAGTGTCGAGGACTGGTTCGCCGACGTGCCGTTGGGCACCGAGAGCAACTACCACACGGATGCCGCGGAGGCCGATGGTGCGGCCGTGTCGGGGGTCGGGGTCACGACCTATTTCGCGATTCCCGACAACGAGAAGCTCGCCGGGTATTGGACCCTTGTCGACGACCGCTTGTACAAGATCCGTCATGGATTGGACATCAACGGGAATGCGAGAAGCCTGTCCTTGTTCGCGCCGCGACTCGATCCGGCGGATCTCGTAAAGGGTGCGGCATCCGGTCAGGATCTCAACAGTGTTGATTCCAACCTTTCGGGACCTGTTCCACTTTATCGCTTCGCCACGCTACTTCCCAAGGCGTTGGAATTTTGCAACGAGGTGAAATCCTTCGGCGGCGCCTTGCTGTCGGCATTGGAGAAGAAAGATGCCGAGACCCTTGGCATCAAGCGCGGCCAATATGAAATCGCGCTGTTGCAGATGACCAGGAAGATCAGGGAAGAGCAGATCCGGGATGCGGAGATCGCGCTCGAGGGATTGAGGAAGACGCGCGAAAACGCCCAGTTCAGACGCGATTACTACAGAGGGATCGAGCGCGTCAGCTCGAAGGAAAAGGACCAGGTTTCGCTGCTCGAGAAATCGTCCCAGCTGCAGATCGCTTCCCAGGCCCTCCAGGCGCTGGCGGGACCGGCGCATGCTGTGCCAGATTTTGTCATCGGGTGTTCGGGCTTCGGTGGAACCCCCCATGTGACCGCCAAGACCGGTGGAACGACCATCAGCGAAATCCTTCAATCGGGTGCGGCTACGCTTTCCATCCTGGCGGGCATCGAATCGCACCGAGCCAACAAGGCATCCATCCTCGCTTCGCAGCAACGTCGTGCGACGGAATGGGACTTCCAAGGCGACTCGGCGCAGCGTGAAATGGATCAGATCGACATCCAGATCCAGGGGGCGCAATCCCGCATCAAGATCACGAAGGCCGAACTCGCGTCGCAGGAATTGCAAATCCGGAATTCGCAAGCCGTCGAAGAATTCCTCAAATCGAAATTCACGAACGACCAGCTTTACAATTGGATGTCCGGACAAATTTCGGGTCTGTATTTCACGGCCTACCAGCTGGCCTTCCAGTTGGCCAAGCAGGTGGAAGCTTGCTTCGCCTTCGAGAAGCACGAAGCGCCGGTTGCGAAGATTTCCTTCGGTGCCTGGGACGGACTTCGCAAAGGACTTCTTGCCGGCGAAAAGCTGGCGATGGACTTGCGGCGGCTCGAGATGGAATACATGAAGAAGAACAAGCGCGATCCCGAATTGACAAAATCCGTTTCTCTGGTCTCGCTCAATCCTGCAGCCGTAATCTCCCTGAAAACGACCGGGGCATGCGAGTTCACTCTTCCCGAAGCGTTGTTCGATCTCGACCATCCGGGGCATTTCCAACGCAGGATCAAGAGCGTATCGGTGACCCTGCCCTGTGTCACGGGTCCCTATTCGGGGGTCAACGGAAAATTGACTCTCAAGACAAACCGGATCAGGGTCAGCGACAAGACGAAGACCTACGACAACAACGAAAAGGTCCCAGGTCCAAATCCGTTCGGCCCCATCGTCCTGAGCAGCGGACAGAACGATACCGGCATGTTCGAAATGAACCTCCGGGACGAACGCTATCTGCCTTTCGAAGGGTGCGGTGTCGTCGATTCCGAATGGGAATTGAAAATCCCCCGCGAAAGCAACGGGTTCGATCTGGACACCATCTCCGACGTGGTTCTGAGGATCCAGTACACGGCGGTGGTGAGCCAAACGACAGGATTTGACAGGCTTGCGTTGGGACAGGCGACGCTTCCCGCCATCACCTACCCGATGGCCGAAATCAAATCGCTGGCGCTTCCCAAAGATGGCCAACCGAATCTTTTGAAGATGTTCAGCTTGAGGCACGAATTCGCCGATTCCTGGCATTCCTGGATGCGGGACGGCTCGGGAAAGACGAAGATGGCGATCGAACTTGGTCCGCAACGGTTCCCGCTTGCCTGCCGTGGAAAGACGCTTGTGGTTTCCGAATTGGCGGTTCTTGCCGGGGTTCCGACGACGGGAAGAACCGCTTGGAACGGCTCTACACTGGGAGTTGGATCAGTCAAAGCCGCCTTCGCGGAGGCGACAGGTTTTGGCAAGTATCCCCTGGCGAGAATCGCCATATCGTCCGATATCACCACGACAATGACTCTGGAACTCGAGTTCAGTTCCACAGCGAAGGCCGATCTGGAAGATCTCGTCCTGTTGGTGCAGTATTCGGCGAAATGAAACCTGATCCCGCTTCCGGAGTGCTTGTTGTCGCTTGCACTCCGAAGCGGTGCTAGAATCGTCCATCGCATGGCTTGAAGCATTTCCGGTCTGATACGGCCTAGCTTGCTGCGGGATGGTTCCGCAACGAGGCGCGATCGGGTTGGTTCAGGTCATCGGTTTCAATGTGAGCGCATCGAAGCCTTGACCTGCGAAGTTCGAGGCGCGTCGCCATCGCGACGAGAGTGCGAGCCCGGGAAAGCATGCGCTGGCATGACCAACGTGCTCGACCAGATTTGGGATATGCACGGCCAGATGCATGCGCCGAGGATGCTTGGACATGATTCGACCGATCAACAAATCGCTCGCCATGCGTGAGCCATCACGACCCTCGTTGTTCCACTTCGACTGCTCCAGATGATTCAATGTGTCCGGGCAGAACTTCAAACACTGCGCCCCCCAGAACCCCGAGCCGTGGTGCCCGTCGGCGGGCCTGCGGTAAAGCCCCGGCGCCGCTCCCGGCGCCACTTCCTTCATGTCGAAAAACGTCACGATCCCCACATCGTCAGGTACCCGCTGCGCGATCATGCGCTTCACCGCGTTGCGGCAAAGCAACAGATCGTCTTCGAAGAACAACAGGTCGCCGCCCAATGCGGCCGAGGCCACCACCAATCGTCGCATCGCTTCGGTACTCCCCAGGTTTTCGCCCAGGTGCACGATGCTCCAGCCCTTCGTTCCGCCGTCGCGCAAGCGGTGTTCCAGACGCTCGAGGAATTCCACCGATCCGTCGACATACAGCCGTCGATCCAACCCCGCACCGCCTTCCTTGTCGATCTGGCGCAGAGTTTCGATCACGTAGAACCCGTTGGGCCGATCGCATGTCAACACTGCTATGCTGGGGAGCGTGGGTTCGGTGGAGGCGGAGGTTTCCACGGGAGATCCTCGGGCGGGGAAAGCGGATGACGGGATTTGTCCAGACCCGAAAATAGTTCAACCGTCCACGCGCCGCGTTGCGCCCAGAATCGAAAAACCCGCTTCGGCGCCAAACCACCGAAACGGGATCGATCCACGGCGGCGATCAGCCGTCGTAAAACGTCGTCGACAAAAAGCGTCACATCGCCGGCGACCACTCCAGGCCGACACCGAAGACCATCATGTCCGCCGACATGTCCTGGGGCGCACCCGTGACGCCCACACCGTGGACGTCCTGACGCAAACCGAACATGCTTCCCGCCTTGATCCGCAGCCGCGGAGACGCCTGGAAGTCGGCGCCGAGGGTGAGGAAATTGGTGGGTTGGTCGAAATCCGTCTCCAGGCGCGCGGCATCGTTGCGGAACGCCCAGTCGTGGGCGTAACCGACCGCCAGTTCCAGCTCGGGCACCACCTTGTAACGGGCGCCCGCTCCACCGAAGATCGAATTTCGGTATTCCTTTTCGTCGCCGCCCCGATCGACCAGCTCGTAGAATCCGTAGGTCCAGCTCGATTCGAGCGTCAGATCCCGCACGCCTTGGAAGGACACGCCACCGGCAAGGATCATGGGTTCGGTGATCTTGGATTTGGCGCCGTCGGCGTAATCCTGGAGGAAGGGAACCAGGCCATCCGGGGCGACCAGCGTTTTGGTCTCGTTCGTCAGCTCCAATTCCCCGTTCCACTCGAAGCGCAGTCCCACGTTCCAGGAGTCGTCGGGCTTGAAGTCGGCGCCGAACACGACGCTGTGGGCCATTCCGGTCTGGACGACGTCGACGGAGACATCCTTCCAATACGACTTCATGACCGATTCTGCGTTGGCGTTGATGGTCGAATCGATCGATTGCCCCGAAATTCCTGCGGCGGGCAATCCTTTGCTGCCTTGGTAGACGACCCCCAATTGCGAGACCTTCGCCGTACCGGTGTAGGCGTTGCGGGCGTAGGAGAAGCGATAGGCGCCGGAGACGGAAAGTGTCGGCATGAACTTGTAGGCCGCGCCCACGGTGCCGCCCACCGTCATCTCGTCGCCTTTGAAAGAAAGGTCGCGTTTGTAGACCAATCCCTGCTGGGTCGCGCTGTCGGTGACGTGCATGCCCGGAATGTTCGCCGCGGCCAATTGGCGCTGGTATGTGGTGTCCACCGAGGCTTTGACTCCAGGGCCGGCCAGAGCCGCCAACTGGCTCGCGAACCCGAGGATCAGGTTGTCGAACTTGGGCAACCCCTGGTCGAACGTGCCCACGCCTCCGCCGCCGTAGGGACCGCCGTGGACAAAAAATGTCAAGTCGTCCATCCGGTAGGCGGCATGCAGGGTGGGAAAGGCCCACGCGCGGATGTCGCCCTTGTATTCGGGCGGTCCGTACGCCGACAACGCCGCAGAATGCTCGACGATGGTGCGGCTTTCAAGGACGGTCTGGTTGCCGCCGCCGAGGTACAGGCCGTTGGCGGGAAGGAAGGCTACGCCCGCCGGGTTGTGGAAAACGGCATCGATCCCCACCGACGCGTTGCGGTTCAGATCCTGCGCGAAGTCCACGCTTTGGTTCTTGTTGAGGCTCCATGCCGTTGCACAGATCAGCGCGACCGAACCGG
>JBDKGS010000013.1:0-34031 GCA_039798065.1 Fibrobacterota bacterium
TCCAGCCTTCCCACTTGGAATGGAATTTCCGGGCGACTCCGCGGTAGGTCTCGCCACCCGGGTCGAGCGGATCGTCGACGTATCCGCCTTCGCTGCGCATGGTGGCCTCGAAGGCCGGTTTGAAGTTAGCTCCCATGTGTTCCTCTTTTCCGTGGTTGGAGATTCGTGGTCGCGTCGGGAAATCAGACGGTTTCTGTCGTCAAGTACGCCGGATTCCGGGGGGCGTCCGTGGAATCGGAATCGGTCCGCACAAATAAGTCATTTTCTGTCGACCTGGGCGCCGAGCAGCGCGAAGCCTTCCAGGAGCGATTGCCAATCGGTCCTGCCCTGCAGGAAGCCGCGGACTTGGACGGCGATGTCTGCGCGGTCCTGGCGCGGGTCCTCCAGCCAGCGGATCAGCAGTTCCAGGTTCTCGGGACCCAGCTCGTAGGGCTGGTCCAGCAGGGTTCGCAGCGACAATTCCAGGCAGGAGAGGGCTACGAGGTCTTCGTCTTCGGGAAGATGGGGCAAGGGCAGCGGATGCGTGGATAGCGCCTGGACGGCGTCCCATTGCAATTTCCATTCGCGACGCAGGGTGGCGAAGTAGCGCAGCCGGTTGATGTAGGTCTTGGCGCCTCGTGGCGTGCGAGCGGCCAGGTGGACCAGTTCGCCCCAATCGGTGAGCGCCTTGCCGAAGGATTCGGAATCGACGAACTCGTCGCGGGCCTTGCGATCCTTCCACACGAAGTACGCCACGACCAGGAATCCAAGGAACAGGTAGACCATGGAGACGGGGACAATCCACGACCAGAATTTGTCGGTCTTGCCGGAATCGAACGCCGGCTTGGCCGAAACCCGTTCCAGTGGAGGGAAGGAGGCGGATGGAGCTTTGAGGTCGGGTGGGGTCGCTTCCTGTGCGAGCGCCCCATCGCCAGGCGAGGTGCCGGTCGTGTCGCGAATCACGACGCGAGTGGAATCGGCGGTGACGACGGAATCTGGCGCGAAGACCCGTTCGGAAAGCCTTGGCACAAGGAACATCAGGCAGACCGCGGCGAATCCCGAACACAACAGGACGGGGATGTAGCGACGTACCCAGGACCAATCGCGCTGCGGCGTGGTGCGCGCCGGCGAGCTTCCTTTCAGCAGGGCCGCGAAGGATTTGCCATCGGTCTGGGGGACCGAAAGTTCGACCTGGATCAATTTTTCCAGGTAGTGCTGGGCGTAGGATTTGTCGGAGCGGTTTTCTTCCCGGAAGCGCTCGATGAAGGCCGCGTCCTGCGAGATGATCGCGCACGAGACCTGCTCCTTGTCCATGGCGATCACGAAGTAGCATGGTCCGCACGTCACCAGGAAATTGATGGCCTCCAATGTGGCCATGACCGCCTGGGGGCGGCAGCGGTCGAGATCGTCGATGAAGATGACCATGGGTTTGTCGGCAAGAGCGTTGGCGACCTCGCCGAACTCGCCACGGAAGGTTTCGCGGAATCCGATTTTCTTGGACATGTCCGCGATCCTGGTGCTGTCGGACAGCGAGGCGAGCAGCTCGGCAGGTTTTGTCTGGAAGATCACCAGTACGCTCTTGAGCGCCTTCCAGACGGCGATCGCGGCCAGCAGCAGAGGCGATCCTCCCAGCACGCCTTTCGCGAAATCCAACAATGCGGGTGAATTCCCGAAGAAGTCCTGGAACAAGAGCTTCAACTCGCGGCGGCCGGACGGGAATCGGTCCCACAATTCCATGAGCGAAACGCACAACAGGATGGACAGGGCGATCGCGATCAGGACCCGGGGGATGTGCGGCAGAATCCGTCGCCACGTCAGGCGCAAGCGGAAGAAGAATCCGTCCAGAGTGTGGAATCCAAGAAGCTCGGAACGTCGGATATTGTCCAGGAGCGCGGCGAGCAGGCTCTCTTCGCTCTGGTGGTGCCAGGCATTGAACCACACGGTGACGTAGCCGTTCCTGTCCAATCCCTTTTGGGCGATGCGCAGGAAAGAACTCTTCCCTTTCCCCCATTCGCCGAGCACGGCGAAGGTCATCGGGGGTTTGGTCGCGGGGTTCATCAGGAATCCGGTGAGGGCGTTGGCCTGCACGGCCATGCCCAATTTGTCTTCGGAAGCGTTCTCGAGCGGTTTGTCGGAGCTGAGGTTCTCGCCGATCCCCTGATGCAGGACGCGGGGTTGTTGCCGCTTGAAGGCGGGCCACACCACGAAGACCGCCAAGGCGATCAACAGGTAGTACAGAGGCGGAGGAAGGCGACGGTACACGCCCGGTCGGACGGATTCCGTCCTGGTGATGCGGTGCCAGGTGGTGCCCGCGTCCCGGGTTTCGAACACGGCTCCGTCGGTGCCGCAGGCGAATCCGCGATCGGGGCCGTCGAAGCCGATGTCGGCGATCCGAAACGAGTGCGCCGTGTCCAGCCGCTGCGAAGTCCAGGTGGCCCCGCTGTCGGAAGTGACGAAGATCCGGCCGCTGTCGTCGGCCACCACGCCGTGGGCCGCGGAAGTGAAGTGGACCGCGCGCAGGTCGCCTTTGCCGGGTGGCTTCAGAGCGACCAGCTTGGCAGGGGAAAATTCGAAACGGGAGACCGATCCGGCGTCACCGACCAGGAAGGCGATGCCATTGGATGACAATTTCTGGACACGATTCCAGCGCGGCCCTTGGAAGGTTCCGCCTGGGATGCGCGGTGTGAGGTCGGACCAGGTCCTGCCGCCGTCGCGGGTGTGGCGCAGCGCCTGGTTCAAGGCATTGCCGACAATTCCCGTCTCTTGCGACAGGAAGGCCATGTGGCTGGGCAAGAGGAGCCCGGGGGCGAACAGGACCGGTCCCGTTTCGAAGCGAGGTCGTCCGCTGTCGTCGGGCGAAAGACGGAACTGCCGCAAGGTCCCGACATGGTTGTGGATGACGGACGAGGAATCGACCGCGTAGAACTCCAACGATCCGGAAGGAGTGTTGACAAGAATTGTCCAGGCCGTGTCGGATCCGTCGCGCAGGAAGATCGCACCGTCGCGGGTCTGCACGAGCAAGTGGGGTCCCAGCGCGATGAACTTCGCGATGCCGAAATTGGCGGGGGCGCCGGAATCCCGCGGAGAAGAAGATTCGGAAAGCTTCTGGAGCGTTGGCGAAGTCGTGTCGGAATTCTGCGATATGACGGAATCCGTCTTGCCAAGCGAAGGCTTTTTCGTTTTGGACCAGCGCGGTTTGATCGCATCCTGGGGTGGATTGGCCCCGATATTGTCCTGGTACGAATCCTTGGATTGGAATCGCTCCATCGCCTCCGAAGGGGTCGCCAGGAAGGCGCAGGCGATCAGCGCGATGCCGGCGGATTGGATTCGGAAATTCATCCCCCGGTCACTCCTTGGGGCCGTTGGACGAGGTGGAAGCCGGATCGGGGTATCGATCCGTCGAGCTGTCGATGGATGTCGGAATCTGTCCAATCTCGACGGATTTCGGCAACGGAACCGGTTCCCAATCCTCGTCGTCGAGACCGCGACGGACCACGAACCCGTCGACACCCCCGAAGTACACCCAGGCCTTGCCTTGCGGCGGTCGAGAAATCGCCAACGCTTGCAGGTCGCCTTGCAGGTAGGGCTTGCGGGCGTTGGGGTTCCACTCCAAGGGACGGGTCCAGAATTTCCAATGGAACAGCGAAGGGCGTGAAGGTTCCACGCCGCTGGTGCGGGTGGTGAGCGACCACATCGTGGAGATGGCGACGATCGCGATGGCCAGCGCGAAGCGCCACCAGACGGTGTTCTTGAGGCGGCCGCTCGCGGACTCCGACGAAGAGGGAGGAGTGACGGAATTTGACATCTTGCTGGCGATCATCGGGTGGCGGCTCCATCGGTTCTGGTGGACGGCGAACGGTTTGCCAGGGCGTTCTCGATGCTTGGCCGGGCGACGGGCATTCTCATTGCTCGTTGGTCGATACGCCTCCCGAGGCCTCCAGCACCACGCGCCGGACATTGGCCGGCTGCGCCTTGTAGTTGGGGCGCCGCGCCGCGTGGAGGAGTGATTTTTCCTTACGAACGATGCACACCTTGTCGGCTTGGTTGCCGCCCAGGATGTGGTAGCAGGTGTCGTCCTCGCCCACGTAGAGCGCGACGTGGCCCGCCTTCCTGCCGTCCGGGGTGCGCCGCACGAAGACCAGAACGTCGCCCAGCATGGGCTGCTTCGCCGCGGTTCCGAAGGTGGCCCAGTTGAGGGCCCACAACGGGTCGACAGGAAGTGTCTTGGCGCCGCGCTGGGCGACCACCGCCATGAACAAACCGCACCAGGGAATCGAATCCTTGGTGTAGAAACTCTTCACCTTGCCGCCCACTTCCCCGGCCCATGCCAGGATCACGGGGTTGTCGGGTTCGCCCGAGAACTCGACGATGTCCATGAGCTTGAGCGCCACCTGGAGCATCTTGGGACCGGGTTCCATGGAGAGCCATTCGTAGGTGTCGGAAAGCGGCATGGATTAAGGTCCTTCTGTGGCTGGCTAGTCGCCTTGTGATTCGAGTATGGCTGTGGAGTGCGGAAAAATGGTGGCATCGCCCCGGATAGACGAATTCTGTCTAAGGGTCAGAATTTCGGCTTCAACCTCGGAGTGCTCACGATCTTCATGTACAGCGCCGATCCCAGGCGGGCGTAGGCGCTTTCCTTGTTGGCGAATGGCGTCTTGCCGCGGGTCTTCACAACCTCGGCGGCTTCGCTGGGCGACAGGTTGAAGGCCGAAAGGCTGGCCACAGCCTTGGCCGCCAGGGCCGGCTGCTTGTCGGGTTCGCACAGATGGAGGTTGATGGACACTTCCTGTCGCGCATTCTTCGTGGTTTCGATGTAGTAGGTGGAAAAGCGCGTGTCGATCACGTTGCTGATCACCACGCTGGAAGGCACCTTTGTCTTGGCGTCCCCTTCGATCTTGGTCGCGGAACAGGAAACGGAAGAAGGCACGAAACATTCCTTGGCGCGGATGGCGTTGATGGTCGCGAGTTTTTCCTTGTCGTCGGCGTCCAACGGCACGGAAGACATTTCGGATTCCTTGAAGGGAGCGATGCTGGCTGCCCCCGAAGCGGTGACGTTGAACTTCAAAACCAGGGTGTCGTCCGACTTGAAGGCGTCAACCAGGCCCTTCTCGAAATTCTTGTACATGGCGCCTTGGCTGTTCTTGTTGGCGCGTTCGGTGAGAGGTGCCAAATTCTGCCAGGCATCGCCGGGTCCTCCCAGGCCGTCGTGCAGCAGGTGGCCGCGTACGTAGTAGCTCTTGGAGCGGTCCTTGCGAGTGGAAAGCGTTTCCCAGTGGGCCCCACCCGCCGTTGGGGAATTGGACCCGCTGGTGGTCAGGTTGGTGAGTTTCTCGACCCTGGCGGAAACGCCGAATCCGCCGCTGAGACCTCCGAAAACAGGAGGCGTCGAAGGTTCCTTGATCTTGAGCTTGTCGAGGACCTTGGTGGTCTCGGAGGCCAAGGCCGCCACGGCGGCTTCGTACTCGGTCTGGGCCTTGGTCGCGTCGGCTTCGGAGAGGGTCTTGGAAGGGCTCGAAGTGGCTCCCACCTTTTCGTCGAGCTTCTTGGCCATGTCGACGAGTTTGTTGGCTGCGGCGTCGGTGAGCTTGGTCTTGTATTTGAGTTTCAGCGCGGCGATGTAGTCGGAGTACACCGTGGGTGTCGATTCGATGGTGAGCTTTGCGCTCGACCCCTCTCCGCGCACGTAGAGATTGTGACGTTCTCCAGAGGCGGTGGAGAAAGGGCGTTTCTTCTTCCACCAATTTTTGACGGCGTTCTTGGCTTTCGCGAACAACGCTTTGCCTTGCTTCACGATCCAGGCGATCACCTTGTCGATGGCACCGTCCACCTTGGCGCGGATCTTGGTGATCACTCCCATGACCTTGTCTGCGATCTTGCCCAATCCCGCGAATCCCATCAGGAAATTGATGGCCAATCCCAACAGTCCCGCCAGGATGCTTTCCACCTTGGCGACGGCGGCGCCGATGTTCCCCGCCGCGATGGCCACGATCGAGTTGACAAAAGCTGTCACAACTTGGATGATCTTGGAAATCTTCTGGACGAAGACCATGACGGTGTCGTAGATGGCCAAGATCGCGGAAATGAAACCTGCACCCGGGATGAACATCGCGATGAGCTTGGGGACAGCTTTCTGCACGATGAGCCCGGTCACCATCCCGATGATGCCGTCGACGACCATCTCCTTGAGGTTCCCCAGTTCTTCCTTGATCTTCTCCCAGGCGGCTGCCGGGCCGTCGCGCACCAGGATGACCACGATGTCGAAGGTCTTCTCCAGAACCACCATGGCGGGTTCACCGATCACCTTCACCAGTTTGGTGCGGATCATCTGCCAGGAAATGCCCAGCACCGACAGCACGAAAGTGACCAACTCCTTGATGGCGAACGATTTGGGGATGTACACCCCGGGGAGGCTTCCCGTGAGCCAATCGATCAGTCCAGCCTGCAGATGTTTGCCAAAATTCGTCTTGAACGCCTCGAATCCCTTGATGCCCGCCTTCACCAGATTCTTCATGAACGGCAATGGATTCTTGAGGATCGATTTGAGGGCGGCGCCGGTCTTCTTGATATGCCCCCAGGCGCCCGGCGAAACGCAATCGAAGATGATTTCGAGGAGGTTCCACACCGCGTTACCAGCCCAGCTCACGAAACGCCCCAGAAAGCCTCCGAACACGCGACCCACCTTGAGGAAGGCGCGAGGCAGCAGGATGATGTCGGAGAGTTCCAACGAAGTGAAGGCGGTGATGAACAGTTGTGGGAGCTCGGAAGCGAAGGCGATCAACGCCGACATCGCTCCCTTGAACCAGGTGAAGGCGCGGGAGATCGCATTGGCCTTCTTCATGTTCTCCCAGACTTCCGACTGCCCGATCAGCTTCATGAATCCACCGATCAGGGTTTCCGCGTCGCGCGGCACCGCTTCTCCGGTGATGGGATCCTTTCCCAGAACCGCGCACAAAAGCTTCCAGCCTTCGGTTCCCTTGGCCAATGCCCCGATGGGACGCAAAATGGCGTCCTTGATCAGCGTGACAAATCCCGTCACAAGTCCGACCACGAAATCCTTGATGCGCGTGACAGGATCCGTGAAGATGCGTTTGGCCCGGTCCCAGACGCCGCCCAGATCGAAGATGTCGCTCCACGACAAGCCGTCGATGAAATTCTTCAGCGCCTGTTTGATGGAAGCACCGATGTCGCCAAGGGTCCGCAGCTGTTGGCTCGCCCAGGCTCCGGCCTTCTCGAAGATGCCGTGGTTGTCCAGAGCCTGCGTGATGAGTCCGCCACCGGGGATGAACTCCACGATGGCGCGCAACACGTTGGCCGCGGTGCGTTCGACCCGCGACATGTTGACGGGGTTCACGCCGATCACGAGGGTGAGCATGCGAAAGCCGGGGATCAGATTGGCCTTGTCGGCGAAGTAGTCCAGCGCGTCGGAGATGCCCAACCGTTGGATGGCAGGGGCCGCCGTGCGTGCGATGGCGGGCGCGCCGCCTTTGCCGTTGCCGCGTTGGCGTGCCGCGCCCTGCTGGATGGTGTGCGTGAGTTCGTGCGCGATCAATTTCTGTCCATCGGCCGAACCTGGCTGGAAGGCTCCGCGCGAGAAGAACACATGGCCGCCCACCGTGAAGGCCTTGGCCGCGAACCGGTTGGCGAGCGACGCTGCGCGGTTGTCGGTATGGATCTTCACGCCGGAGAAATCGGCGTTGAACTTTTCGCCCATGGACTTGGCGACGGCGGGAGGAAGCGGCGAGCCGCCACCCATCTGGTCGCGCAGATCGGAGGCGTCCTGGCTGCGGGCGGGTGCTCCACCTGCCGCTGGTGCGCACGAAACCGCGACCGGGCTTGAACCGGACGATCCCCCGACGACACGGTCGGAAACCGACTCCGCCTCGCGCTCGGCGGAATCGGACGGATGCGACACGCGAAGCGAACTCGCCTGGATCCGAAGCGACGCTGGCACCATGGTGGAAAACGACGGTTGGACGGAATTTGTCTCGATGCTCGGGTCGGGTCGCCGCTGCAACAACGGGGATTCGGTGACGGAATCCGTCGCTCTCTGCGTGGCGACCCCGGATGTCATTCGCGGATGTCTCCCAATGCGGGACAGGTCTGCGAGGCGCGGCGGTATTCGCGGCGCAACGCCTCCACGAAGAGAGCGTCGTCCACGGGAGTGTTCGTTTCCAACGAAAGCAACGTGGCGTGGAGCGTCGCATTGCGGATGGAACCGCCTGCAAGCAGGCATTTGGAGGCGACTTCTTCCAAGCGGGACAGGGGTACGACATGGTCTCCGGGAAGGTGGCGAGTCCAAAGATTCAAGCGGACATTCGGCTCGGGAAGCGGGAAATCCACGACCGCGTCGAAGCGGCGAAGGAAGGCGGAATCGATGCGATCGAAGGCGTTGGTGGTGGTCACCAGGATTCCGTCGAACGATTCGATGCGTTGCAGCAGGTAGTTGGTTTCGAGATTCGCGTAGCGATCGGTGGAGCTCCCCACGCTGGTGCGTTGGCCTAGCAGGGCGTCGCCTTCGTCCAGCAAAAGAACCACGTCCAGAGCTTCGGCACCCTGGAACGCCTTCTCCAGATTCTTCTCGGTTTCGCCGATCCACTTGCTGACCACGCTCGACAGATCGAGCCGGTACACGGGTCTTCCCAACGCGTGCGCCAGATGACGCGCCCCCAAGGTCTTGCCGGTGCCGCTGGGGCCTTTGAACAAGGCGCGAACGCCTGTGCCTCCGTGGCCGAACGAGGCGGGAAGAGTCTCGGCGAGCCGCTCGCGATGCTTGCAGCGGGAGATCAACGCCTGGAATTCCTTGCGCGATTCCAGCGAAAGCTCCAATCCATCGTGGTCGCCGGGGGCCGGAAGACGCTTCGCGATGCCTTCGAGCAGATGGCGTCCGCGAGCCTCCCACTCATGACGGAATCCGTCAAGACGGTTTCCGTCGGGGCCCAGCTCGGGGGCCAGGGAATGGATGGCGCCGCGGGCGATGCGTAGGTCGCGAATCGAGGGGTCGGGTTCCTTCCCGATGGCCCGGTGCCAATGCGCGATGCGTTCGATCCGGTCGGGCGCGCCCAGCGCCACGCGGCGCGAGGGATTGTGGGTCCGCACCGAACCGTTTCCCGAAACGCGCAGGATGCACGGTCCGACGATCGCCGCGGGTGGGGACCAATCGAGTCGTTCGCCGGCCACGGCATCGAGGCTCCACAAAGGCATGGCGTCCAGGAGGACCGACAACGGACCCGCCCATTTCGCCTGGGCGTGGACGTGCTCCAGTCGCAGAAGCCCTTTGCCTTCCCGCAAGGCCAGCCAGCGAGCCAAGGTGGTGCGGCCGCTGGAGAGGTTGCCCTGCAAGATCCATGTCAGATTCCGTCCATCGGATACCGACCCTGCTTCCTTCCAGACGGATTCGGGAAAAATCGGATCGATCGAACCGGAAGGATGCCGCTCCCAACGGGCGCCCGCGATTCCCGGATCCTGTCCGCGCACCGCCTCCCATAGGCATTGGGGAATTCGGAACACGTGGTCGTGCCCGGCTTCGATTTCCTCGAGCCAACCTTCCATCACCAGGCGACTCAACGACGACTTCTCCCCCATCCATGGCGAAAGCGTGGCGCGGGTCGGCGAGCCGTCGCGGCCAAGCAGGGAATGCAGCACCGATGCGAATCGGGGATCCTCGCGGCACAACCCGCACCACAACCAACCCGTGATGCCGTTGGCATCCAGGCCCGTGGACTGCGCGAGCCGGTCGAGCGCATGTGGTGGACCATCCCAGTCGGCGAGGCCGCGATCCCAGCGAGAAATCGATTCCTGCAAGGACAGCCCTTCGAACCCCAATTGGGATGCTTCGTCCAGATAGGCCGACAGGAAGGGGTGGGCTTCCAGCAGCTTGTCGATTCCGCCTGCGGACTGCGCGCCGTGCTCGAGAAGCGATAGGATCGCACGGAACGCGTGTTGACGGAATCTGTCTAAATGTGCGAGATGGTCGCTCATGCGCCGTCCACCAGGAATTGGAAGCGGATGTCCCATCCGGCGGTGGGGATCCAACCCGGGTCGCGGTCCAATCCGGCAAGCCGGATCTCGAGAGGGTGATCCTGGAGACGGAAATCGGCATCGACGCGTCCCGACGAGATCCGCAGGCGCGCGCGTCTGCGGCACAGGGTGTGCATCGCACGTCTGGGGCGCAGACCCAACGACAGGGCGATGCGCGCTTCGAGTTCGACCAACCGGGGTGGAGGCAAGCGTGCAAGGTCGGGGTTTGTCTGCCCGGCGATCCAGTCGTGGAGCGGATCTTGCGCGAAACGCTTTCCGAAGCGGTGGTGGCCCAGACGCAGCAGGTATTCCAGAGGATCCATGCCAAGTCCGGAATCCAACGGACGCGTGAAGTCGGGGATCCATTCCAAGGCCAGAAGCGCGTCGAGAACGAACAGCAGTCCACCAAATTCCGTCGCGAAAACGGTCGGGGCCGGACTGGCGTGGACATGTACCGAAGCGCGATGTTGGGGCGCCTCGGAAGGAGCCGGGTCCGAAGCCGGTTGGTGGTTTGGATCGGGCGCGATGGACGGATGTGAATCCGGAGCGGAAGCGGCTTGGAGGAGGTTCTTGAAAGCGGCGATCGGGACGGGAGTCGGGATCGATGGAGCATCGGTCTCGAACGGAATGACAAAATCCGTCTTATCCACGGAAAGTCGATCGGCGTTCGCGATAGGGGATGTCGCCGTGGGATCTGACGGATTCCGACGCGATGGCGAATCGGGCCTATCGACGGAAGGCGATACCGATTCGATGACGGATTCCGACGAAGCGGTGACCGGAGCCATGTCGGGTCGGCTGGTCGTCGGGTTCGCGAGGAACGGACCGACCGGGATGTCGCGGCCGGATCCGGTAATGCCGGTGGTGGATTCGGATGGCCCGCCGTCGGTTCCCGACCTTCGGTCCGCGATCGAGTCGATGTCGTCGAGTGCCGCGATTCCGAAGAATTCCGACATTTTTTGCGGATTCGAATCCGCGTCCGGTGGGTCCTGCTCAGATGTGACGGATTTTGACGGTACTTGCGAAGTCAAGATCCATCGGGTCGCGCGTTCGACCGCTGCGACGCGAGCCGGTCCCAGGTAGGACGGAAAACGACCAAGCTCGAAGCTCTCCTGCAGGCGCGCGAACGCGACGCGGGCCGATGCGGGATCGAGCAGGAACCGTTCGGCAACAAGATCCGGTGACGGGGCGCTTCCCAACAGAAGGTGCCACCACCAGCGTTCCAATCGTGCGGTCGCGCAATCCCTGACAAGACAGGAAAGCATTTCGGCGCCATCCTGGAACCACACGATTTCGGCATCGGAAAGGTCGGAACCTTCCAGCGCGGGCCGTCGCGCGAGATGGCGAAGATCGGGCCAGGTTGCTTGGATCCGCAGCCGTTTGGCGCACACGATCGCGGATTGTCCGAATCCGAGTTTGCTCGAATCCAGCTCGGACACGCGGCTTTCCGCGTGCAACCGGGCTTGCGCCGCGCGGCCAGGCGGCGACGCGGTGCGCAGCCGATGGACGCGGTCGCGGATCACGCGGACCCCACATGGAAGACAGCCCCGACCGGCGTGTGCCGATCGAGGCTGTCTCTCTTCGGAATCGTCGACGACGATTTCCACGAGGAAGGGATTCGAACCCTGGAGCGGCAGCTAGCCGACCGTACCTTACCCTCGCTGCCTTTGTCCTTCGCAATCGTTGGTTCTGCGTTTGTACAGATCGATCGCTCCGAACTGGGCATCTTGAAGATACCGTCGGAATTCGTCAAAGTCAAGAATTGTCGCGTGGTCACGAAAAGTTGTCTTCCAGACGAAACATGGCCGACCATCCACCGACGATGTTCACCGGGGGTTTGGCTTCTTCGGAAAGGTTGCCGGAAACCGTCCAAGGGTTTTCGCGTCGTGTGGGTGGATTTGATCCATGGGCGGTCAAGGGATGGATCCAGATGCCCGACTGGTCGCCCGATGCGCGGTTGTCGCGAATCGAGATACGACGCCCGAACTGGCCCCAGATGCGGATGGCTTCCGACGAATCGTTCCACCAGGTCTGGGTGGCGACTTCGACGGTGTTGTCCACGATGGACAGGTCGTCCACATTGCCTACCTGGATGCCTGCGCTCTGCCCGGGGCGTCCGCGCAGATCGGGCAAGGAAACTTCGTTGCCTGCGATGCGCACCGAGCGTGCCAGGATGCGGGAATGCCTGTCCTGGTTCGTGCCGGATTTCGACAACCCCACAAGGATTCCGATCGCTGCCCCATCGATGCGGTTGGCCTCGATGCGCGTGGTCACCGGAATTTGTCCGGCCACCACGATGCCGCGGGACGCGACCCCGAGACCCGAATGCAAGCCTTCCAGGAACATCGATCGCAACTTGGACAGGAACGGATCGGCAATCGTTTCCTCCTTGCCCAAGGCGTCGCGGAACTTCGCCAGGAACCTGCGGAAGATCGTGTCTTCGTCGGTGTCCTTGTCGGCCACGGAACGCGCCCATTTCCAGGCGTTCGAGGGAATCCAACGCAGCCATTCCGGACCCGCGGCGGGTGCTCGTGGGGTGCGCACGATGGGCGGTGCGGGAATGGTGCGATCGAGAAATCCCGCGCGATTTCCGATTCGATCCCGAAGGGAACCGAGGGATCCGACCAATCGATCGGTGTTGGAAATCCGATCGCGTTCACCGGTGGAGATTTCCACCTCGGCGGACTCGACCGTGTCGGATGGTGGCGGCGAAGTGGCCAAGTCCAAAAAATGTCGGGCCAGCATGGTGGCGGCCAACGCGCGACGACGTGGACCTGCCGCGGAAGAACCGCCATGTGCATTCAGGGTGCATCCGGAAACAAGGACTTCGGTCCCGTTGGACACCAGCAATCCAACTTGTCCGTCGCCGATCTCGATGGAGCAATCGCGCACCACCACTCGGGAAGAACCCTTGAGTCCCTCGTTGTGCACCGAGATCCCGCTGGACTTCCTCAGGGTGGCGCCGATGCTTGCTGCATGGATCCGCTCCAGATGCACGAGGTTCACGCGTTCGATGGACAACGCTCCGCGGAGACCGTTGTTGACCGGATCTTCCTGCAGACCTGGTTTCTCGCTGATGTCGAGCGTGCCGTTGGAGCGCAGCCCGATGTCGACCACCGTGCACGACAGGCAGTCGCGCACGATCAATGCCGATTCCGATGCGTTCGAGAAAAGCAGGGTCCCTGCGCCCGCGCCTTGGATGCGCACATGGCCGAAACCGGAAAGCACCACCGGCAAGTCCGTGGGAAAGTTGCCGGTTTCGAAGAACAGGTTCAAATCCTGTCGGGCCGACGCGGTGGGCGTGTTGGGCAGCGAGTCGATGCGCTTCACCCAATCGGCGGGCGTGAGCACGTGGGATAGTCCCGAGACGGAGCGCAGGCGCTGGTGCAGGCCGTCCAAGGCGGTCTTGACCGAACCCGAAGGCGCGTCGACGGAGGATCCGTCGTAGGTGACAATTTCCGACGAACGCAGGGAGTCGAAACCTTCGTGGAACGTGCGCGACAGATTCTGCAACGAGTTCTGGACGTTGACGGCGATTTCCGTCCCGTGTGGCGCCACGGTGACTTCCGAGGCGGACTGGCGGTAGGGAAGCTTGGCCTGGAGCTTGGAGTAGACGTCCTCCAGTGCCGATTGGACCGAGGCGTAGCCGGAAGCCGACTTCGCGGGCATCCCGGCGGTTCCGATGCGGGTCTGGTCGAAGACGGTTTCCGTCGCCCATTGTTTCGCATCCTGGGTGCGGACGAACAAGTGCTTTTGGGTGCCGGCGATCCGATAGACCTTCAGCGGCTTCACAGACGACGACTTGTTCAACGGAATTGCATCGGACCCGGGACGGGATGCTGCCTCGCGCAACAGGAGGTCGGCGAGGTCAGGCTCGATCACCGGCGGCGCGGACTTGCCGATTTCCGTCTCGCCCAGGAACGCGAACCAATCGAGTTTTTCGGGGAGGATCCCGGCGGGGGGCAGGTGGGGAAAGACCTCCTGCAGGGCCAAGGGCTTCTTGGATTCGATCCCGGATCTGTCCAGCGGGAGCTTTTCGAGCATGGCCTGCGCCAGCTGGTCCTGGAACTGGAGGATGCTCGCCTCGCCGACAGATTCCGTCTGCAACGCGAAGACATCGCTCCACGCCGTGCCATCGACCACCGCGGGATGCGAGGGGCGCGCGAAGGTCGTGGGCAGTCCGCGCGAGACGCTGCGCCGCACGCTCCACATGTCCAGGAAATCCAGGCGTCCGAATTCGTCGAACCGAAGCAAGGCGAGCGGAACCCCGTCGGCGCATTCGTCCATTTGCCGGGTTCGCAACAGGAACGCTGCCACGTTGCGCAGCGCCACGGAATCGGAGGGCAGGTCGATGGGAAGACGCAGACCCACCAGATCGAACCGGATGGCCTGGGCGATGCGATCGATGTTGCAACCGGCGGCCGACATGTCCATGGCCACCAAAGGGGCTCGGCCCTTTTCAAGGGTGTCGGGACGCGCAACCACCACCTGGAATCCCAGGAGGTTTTTGGGAGGACGGATGCGCCGCAATTGGGGAGCGCAATCCTCGAAGCGCGATCGCGCCACGTTGGCGGCGACCCGTTCCACCGGAGCCAGGATCTCCAGTCGGATCGGCGAGGCCAACTTCAGGAGCGCGCCCTGCCGGTTCACGGCCGTGCCCGCGTCGATCCCCAACGCCAACGTGCCCGCGGCTTCGGAGGCCATCCGGCTCACGCGCAGTCCGTCGACCACGCCTTGGCCCACCACCTGTCCCACGCGTTGGATCGCGACTTTGCGCGATTCCTGTTCGGCCTTGAGATCGCCGGATACCAGAAGGCGTCCATTGAAGAAATTCACCGACGACAGTTCCCCGTCGATGACAGGTCTTGACAACTCCACCGAAGTCGGACCGCTCATGGCTACACCGCCGGGATCGGGGTTTGGAAGATCTGGAACTGGAACACGACCTGGCCCTCGAGGCGGTCGGATCGCGAACGGTCGATGTCGGCGCGCACGATGTCGGCGGTGTCGTTGGGTTCCAGCCACAAATGGACCGGAACGCTTTTCTTGGACCAGATGGGCGTGAGCTGCACGAAGCGCCTGACGTTGTCGGGCGAATCTTCGCATTGCACGAACAGACGGAAAACCGACCCGTCGGAATCCGTCAAATCGACCTTGCAGTGGTAGAGATGGAGTGGCTTGAAGGCGTCGGCGATGCCGTCGGAATTGATGTTGACCACGACCTGTCCCGCCCCCACGAGTCCGAAGGGCGTGGACATGCGCGCGATGGAATCCCCACCCGACGACCCGACGAGCTTGGGACGCCATGCGCCGTCGTTGAACACGAGCGAAGCGTCCTCGAACGGCGAGTTCGCCTTCACCGGAATGTCCTGCAGGTTCACGATCCGGTTCGATTCCACGGGGCCTTGCACGTCGCCGCCCGCCACCACCGGGCCGCCACCTCCCGAGGCGGGGGTCGTCGGTTTCCAGGCAGTTCCATCGAACGACAGAACCTGTCCGTTTCCGGGAGCGGCGCCGTCGACCGGGATTCCCTGGATCCGCACGACCTTGGCTGCGGCGGTGGTCCCAGAGAGATCGTCGCCCACGCCCAACGAGGTGGGTGGAGTCTTGGGAGACCATGCACCGCCCTCGAACGACAGGAATTGTCCGACCGTGGGAGCGGCTTCGGATACCGGGATGCCGCGCAGTTTTTCCACGCGATTGGATCCGGGATTTCCCGATACGTCGCCGACCAGGGCAGCTGGAGCCAGCGGCGCCCACTTGAGGCCGTTGTAGGTCAAGATCTGTCCACTGGCGACCGGTGCCGCTGCATCCAGAGCGACCCCTCGAAGTCCGACGACCTCGATCTGCGCGGTGCCTCCGCCGTCGCCGAGGGTCCCCGACAGGTCGCGCGCGAGTGCGGGGAGATCCGGCGTCCCGTGGGTGTGGTCGGCGCGCGCGAATTTCGATTCCACTCCGACGACGGCCGGCAGACCGAAGACGCTTTCCGTCACCACGGTGGTGGCGCCTTTGGGGATGATGGAATAGAACTGATCTTCCAGCCGACGGACCATCTCCTGCAGGGCGCGCAGGCTCAGCAGGGAGGGCCGATGCGTCTGCTCCAGCTCCACGGGCCGCGACGCGTCGAAGACCCAATCCGAACCGACCACCGCGACGGGGATCCAAAGTCCTGTAAGCAGCACGGTATCCCATTCGGCGGTGTTGTCTCCGGGGCAGCATGAAAACCACAGCGGACGGATCTCGGTGATCCACAGGCGCATGACCGCGCGCAGAAGTTCGCCCTTGTAGTGCAGGGAGGCGTCGGGCGTGGACGCGAAGTAGTTGTCGGGAACCGACGTGGGCGCTCCCGTGGTGGGAAGTCCCTTCTTGGCTTCCGCTCGGATCGCCTTGAGCAAGTCGATTTCCGTCAGATCGGCACCATCTGGCTGGACGGGGATCTTGCACACCCACTCGAAGTACCGACGCAGCGCGTCCTCCTCGTTCTGGTCGGGGCGTTGCCAGGAAATGTCAAGATGGAATCCGTCCTCCACGCGCGACGGGGCGGTGAGCTTGTCGTCGGTGCGGCACGGATCGCCCGGCAGCGGGATCTCGGCGCATTTCGATTCCGAAAACGCCAGCGTGACCCAGGCCCGCGCCCAGGTTCCGATCGAACCTTCGCGGGTCTCGACCTTGGGAAGCACGGTCTTGGTGCCGTCGGCACTTTCCAGGACCAGCTTGTGGTTCGTGTCCAGGCGCGCCCAGTCCGAAACCGAACAGCACTGTTCGATGTCCACCTGCACCAGTTTTCCCGACGGTGCCAGCGCGGCCCCTTTGGTGACGCGCACCTGCGTTTCGGTGGAGCCGGGCGCTTCCGAAGGTTCGAGTTTCACATCGAGCCCGCTCAGGGTCCCGTACCCGATGGCCAGTCGCGCCAAGGCTTCGCGGTGGCTTGCGTGGTACACCGATTCCTGCACGAAATCGTCGACGCCAAGGATCATGCCCAGCGTGTAGTTCACCCTGCGGCAGGGGTCGGCCCCAAAGGCCGCTGTCGTGGTCTGGCAGTCGCATCCCATGTTCAACCTCCTCTATTCTTTCCAAACGCGTGTTCTAGTCGGATTCTGTCTTCCGGGAGATTCCCAGGAAAGATCCTGGTCGCTCCCACCTGGCTCGAGCCGATTCGAAGCCAGGGTGCGAACTTGTCGGAGCGGCTTCCTTCGTCCAGCGACGAATCGATCCCCAATCGGGCTTGGCCCACGCGGAACAGCGCCCAGTAGGGCTGCACGTCGAACGAGGTGTGCGCCGGTTTCTCCAAGGACACGATGCGCTTGGCATGGTCGCGCTTGCGCTCGAAGTCGTGGCGGTCGTCGAGCGGACCGGTGGTGGGGATCAACACCCGGAACCGATGCGACAGATTTTGTACAGGCTCCAGGAAGGTTTCGAAGGCGGCCCAGTCGCGCAGGGCTTCGGTCGCCTCGGGCACGACGTCGAAGGGAGGGATTGAATCGAAGTCCTCCCAGGAGGCCCCCCAAGCTTCGCGAAGCTTCTCGATCCTGCCCCAGCGGCGGCGCAGATACCCTTGCCAGCGCGACAGCCGGTGCGCCACGCCACCTGGAAGCATGGCGCGCACCTCTTTCCATTCTTTGACATATTCTGTCTTCACCAGCGTCTCGAAAGCGGGAACATCGTTCCCCCACGCTTCGCGGATGGAGGCGGACAAGGTGGGGACCGCCCCGAACTGGTGTTGACAGAAACCGGTCCAAAGAGCGAGAAGGACCGGATCCCGCGGCGGAACGGGCGTGAACTCCGGACGCGATGCCACTTTTGAGGATGCTAGGAAGGCGCGCCAGCGATCCATGAGGTTCACGCGGCCCATCCCAATGTTCCAAGCGCCATCGGTGGCTTCGGCGTAGGTCAGGTCGGCCATGGTCTGGCCGCTGAACGCGGGCGAGCGTCCGCGCGTGGTGCAATGCTCCACCAATCGCAGACCGAAGACCTGTCGCGACGACGGGAGCGGGAGTTCGAAGTCCTGCTCGCACAGGTTTTCCGACAGCCCGATGCGCAAGCCCAGCAGGATTCCTTGGGGAGTGCCGCGGTAGGCGAACAGCGAAGGCGCATGGTGCAGAAGTTGTCGGCGACGGGCTTCGCCCATGGAAGGATCGAACACCAGACCCAGCCATCCGGCCAGCCAATCGAGGGTGGCGGCCGGTGCAGTGCGCACGTCGTAGAGTCCGTTGGAATGCACGATGCGGTCTTCCAACGACGTGAACAATCCTTCGAAATTCGCGAGGAACCGCTCGAGGAAATCGCGCGAGGTTTCGTCTTCGCGATAGATGGATGGAAGGTACGCGTCCAGGTACGAGAACCGCGGATTCCAGATGCGCAGGCTGTGGATGGCGGGTGTGCGCATCTCGTCGCACGCCATGGCGATGCGCACGTCTAGATGCCGGCCCTTGATCGATTGCAGCAACAGTTCCCAGGTGCCGGTTCCCGCGTCGGGGTCGGTGGGCATGCGGCTCCAGGCGATCTCGGATCCCGAACGTCGCAACACAGGAGCGGGTTGCACATGGAAAGCCTGGCGATCGAGTTCGTCGAGGGTGTCGGCGGCGCGGACGGAAACCGTCACCGAAGCGCCCGGCGGAATCTGTCCATCGAACACCACGCGATGCCAGGTGGTTCCCGGAATCCTTCCATCGAGTCGCGGGGCCTGGATGCATCCTTGCGCGCTGTACCGACGCCGACGCAATTCCACCAGAGGCACCCAGATTCCGTCCGAGCAGTAGAACGGCCCGGCGGGAGTGGCCACCAAGGCCGTGCCGTCGTAGCGTCGCAAAGGCAGTTCCTGGGCGAGCGGCCGCGCCTTGAGGGCGCCCTTCTCCAGCTCCAGCGAGAAACGCCAGGCCTGGTTGCCTTCCTCCGAAACCACCACCACCGAAGGGCGCTCCGGGATGGTGGTGTCCAACACGATGTCGTGGCCTTGCAGGCGGAAATCGGGGCGTTTGTCGCGCGAGACCAGAAGGCCTTCGGATTCCTGGAGATCGAATGTTTCGCGAAGCGCGCCATCGACGTAGCGGGCAAGGCGTCCGAAGCGGTCGTCGTCGTGCTCCAACACCAGACAGGATCCGTCGGGCAGGCATTCGACGGAAACAGGGCGGTGGGAGCTCGACAACTTCCAGGACAAGGTGCGCGAGGGCGAAGACGTCGCGCGTCGACGGATCTTGTCAAACGGTTCGAACGGCGATTCCTGCGGGGTTGGCCCCGGACGATACATGTCCAGCGTGCGGTCCAAGCGCCAGATGGTCTTGGCTTCGCGGTCCAACACGGCGATTCCGCCCCATGGATCGGTGGAGATGTCCCAGACGGAAATGGCGGTGGGGTGTTTCCACTCGATGCGAAGCGGCGCACCGCCCGCGGCGAGGTCGAACACCAAGAACGATCCTTTTCCACCGCGCACCCCGACGACCATCCTGTGGCCGGGGAGGATGGCCAAACCGGCGAGGGAAAGCGGTTCGGCGGAATTCGGGCGCAACGGTGAAAACGAACCCTTCGGTGACGGGGGCGCGGCATCGGGAACCGGCCAGAAAGGGGTTTCGGTTCCGTCGCCGGAATTTGTCACCAGGATGGAATCTCCCGCCGTGGAAATCCGGTAGATGTTCCCCGACCTGTCCATGGTGGCGGCCCGGCGCCGATCCAGAACGGGGAAGGCGTCGTGGGGAGACGACCGGAATCCTTGGGTGCGAGGGGCCAGGATGAGGGAGCCCGAAGCGGGGTTCCACGAAACCGTGCCCGAGGACGAGAGGTCGTCCCAATCCTCGCCAAGATTTGTCCACTTGCGGGAAAGATCGAGCGGATCGGACGCCACGCGGAACCGACGCCAATCGCCTTCCCCCAGGAAAAGCGAAAACCGGCTTTGGTTGGCGTCCACCATCAGCAGGTCTCCGGGACGACAGGAACAGGTACGCGACGCGGACGGGTTGCGCCGCCATTGGATCCGGTGGACCCAGTGCCGTTGGGATCGATCGCGGTTCCCGTTTCGTCGTAGCGCGTGGTCTCAAGCGCCGAAAGAGGAACCGCCGAACCGACGCTGACGGAAATTGCCGACAACCAAGGAAGCTCGAGGCCGAACAGATCCACGTCGTCGCGGCTGGAAGTCTCGTCGCCGCGTCCCAGCAGAAGCTCGTCCACGCGCAGCACGCCGTCTTCGCGCGCGGCCTCCACCACCAGCTCCAGGCGGTTCACCTGTTTGCGCAGAGGCCATCCGTTCTCCATGCCCCGGAAGGTCCGCAATTCCTGCGGCGAGAGACCGGTCTCGCGCACCGGCGACAGATATTGACGGATCCGCGCTTCCAACCTGTCGCGCACTTCCGGGGCGGCGTATCCTCCGGCCACCGTGATCCCGATGCTCACCTTGACCGGAACGTACGTGGGGCCCTTCACGACGATTTCCGTCGTCACCAGGCGGCGTGGCTCGAGGTGGGCGCAGATGGCTTCCAGCATGGAGGTGTCGGGTTGCGGTCGGTCGGGGTTCTGGGCATCGGCGCGCGGAACCACCATCACGGTCACCATGCCCGCCACGTCGCCGGGAAGGCTGCGATCCAGATCGGGATGCCAGGCGGGCAGAACGTCCACGCGAGCGATGTCGGTGCCCGGAGTGGAGCGGGTGATTTCCAGGAAGTCCTCGGCGGTCACCAGCCGGTCGCGGTGGCGCATCCAGGAGGGAACGCGACGCGATCCGTCCTCGAGCGATTCGGCATCGGCGCCGCCCCAGGTGGGGATCGGATTGGAAGGCTTGAGGTCGGGTGGAAGATCGGGACCCGACTTGATGGAACCCGCGGGAATGTTTCCCAGCGAGCCCGCGCAGGTGCGGTAGCGCGCGACAATTTTTGTTCCCGACGGAGGGCGCCTTCCGCGCATCCCGTCTCCGAAACGCACCAGTCCCGCGTGCGGATCCACTGCGAAAACGTTCACGGGCCGATCGTCCTTGGACCCGCTGCCGGGAGGAGCCGAAGGATCGTTCCAGCGCACCTCCGATCCGGCCGCCGCGAGATCGTCGATTTCCGTCCAGTCGATTCCTGTCGCGTCGGGGACCACTTGGATTCCCACGCTCGATCCCACCACTCCGGTTCCCTTGATGCGGAATTCCTGGTCGGGAAGGCCTTCGCCGTCGCCCAGGATTTCGTTTTCCACTTGTGTCCCCTGCTCCACCACTCCCGCGTTGATGCCCGCCCAGACCACCGCGAGATCGGAGGAATTGGACGGTACGATGCGCAGCCAGCCCACGATGCGTTCGGCCAGACGGGAATCGTCGAATGCCGGAGGGAATTCGCCCACTCCCGCTTCCAGAGGATCGAGGTCGTCCCATGCGGAAAGATCCAGCTCCTTCTCGTCGCCGGGAAGCTGGATTTCCAGGATGTCGGGTCCTTTGTGCAGCGAGGTGCCGCCCCGGAATGGACGAGCTTTCCAGCCGGGGAGCGGACGCGTTCCCGTGGTGGTCGACTTGGAATCGGCCACCGGGATTTCCACGCGGGCGATGGGTGTGGGGTCGTCTTCGGACGCGGAGCCGCGACGCGAACCGATCTCGCGAGGACGCTCGGCAAGGTAGGGTGCGAGTCCCACGCTCAGATGGCGTCCGGCCAGGCTGCGGCGGGCGTCGGCGAGCACGCTGGCGCGATCGTCTTCGTGGGGTGCCTTGGCCAACAGCAGCGCGATCCACAAAGCGCCGTCCACCGTCTGCGAACCCAGGCGTACCGGCGATTTTCCGTCGACCACGCGGGTGCGGTAGGTGGCCAACTCGGGTTGGACGCGGTCTAGCGACTGGTAGAGTCGCTTGTAGTAGAGCGCCTGGTCGTCGGAAAGTGTCGTGGTCTCCTTCACCACCGCGATCGAAGTCAAGGGCACCACGTCCAGAGCCGAAACCACCGAGAAGGGAAGCGACCCCGCGCGCAGTTCGGTCCCTTTGTCGATGCGGACGGATTCTGTCATGCGACCGGGATCGAAGGTCACGATGCCGCGTGCCGGACGGGCAGGTGAAAGCTTCAACCCGAGCAGGTCCAGGAACTTCGATTTCGCGGCTTCGGGAACGCGGTTGGCGCGATAGATGACGCTTTCCGCCATGAAGGCGAAGAGTTCCACGAGGGTGACCCCGGGATCGCTTTCGCCCAGGTGCGTCCACTCGGGCGTGTGCGCCGGAATGCGGTCCAACGCTTCGCGCACCAGGTCCTGGAAGCGGCGGTCGTCGATCTTTGGCGAAGGAAAGGTCATTTGGATCTCCGGTGCGTCATGACGGATTCTGACTGTTCACGGGAATGGAAAGCGGAAGACGGCGGGCTTCGCCGGTGGCCGCCAGACGGTAGGTCACCACCGCGCGCGCCGCGCCGGGATCGGAGGGATCGGCGGCGACATCGACAGATTCCAGCCTCACGCGCGGTTCCCACTTGGCGATGGCGTCGGAAATCGTCCGCGCGATCAGGGTGTGGGTGTCGAGCGTGTTGGGTTGGTACAGGAAGCGCGAAAGCCCCGCACCCCAGAGGTGGCGGTTCACCCGTTCGCCGGGACCGGTGGAAAGCAGGATGCGAAGCGATTCGGAGATGTTGTCTTCACCGGCCGACCAGGCCAGACGGCCCTGTTCGTCGATGCGCGGCGGAAAGGCGATTCCTTTGCCGAATAGACGGGTGTTCGTGGTGGTCATTTTTTGGCCTTCACGGGAATCCAGAACAGGAAGAACGGAAGCCATTTGAACACCATGTCAAGAAGTGTCACCATGATGATCAGGATGATGAGTGCGCAGATGGTGATGATGGGGATGGACACCACCAGCATCATGCCCAGGTCGTCGCCCTTCTTGCATTCGCCGGGCGGTGGCGAAGGCAGATCCTTGTGGAAGGGCCACGGCAGCACGCTCAGGACCAGGTCGACGAAACCGATTCCTTTCATGCGCCCGATCTGGGAGCACATGGCGTCGGAGAGCATGAACACCGTGTTGCGATCCGCCTTGCGCAGCCCTTCGGGAGTGGGGTCGACCGGAAGACCGATGCGCACCGGGCGCACCGGCGCATCTGAATCGAAGAAGGAAGCCATGCGAAACGGTGCGGTGGGAAGGCTGAAAATGGCGTCGTGATGGACGCATTCGGGATGCTCCAGCACAAGGCGCACCGCGTACCACGAATCGCCGCCGGTGGCGGGGATCTCGATGCGGTCGGGTAGTGACGTTTTCTGTCCAAGGTCCACGAGCCCCAGAAGCGCGGTGCGCAGGTCGGCCAGTTCCGCGTCGATGGTGGTCAATGGCATCATGATGGGACTGGGACGCGGAGCCGGAATGGCGGAGACGGGAACGCCGGTGCTGCCTGGGAAGATTCCTTCGGCGGGATCGGCAAGGAGGAAAAGGACCGAGGGAAACGCCGTGCGAGGGAATTCGAGACCGAAGGCGAGAGGCGGAAAGGCGAACTGCGAAATGGCACTCGGACCCATCTTGCGCAACAGGTCCTGGTTGGCCGGCTTGGACATCGCGGCCAGGGCTGCGGGAAGATCCTTCGCGTAGCTCGACACGTCCTTGAGGCCGGACTGGCGGACCACCCAGCGGATCGGATCCAAAGCGGGTTCATCGCCGGTGCCGTTGGAAAGCGCCGATTTCACCTCGGGTTTTCCGTGGCTTGCGATGAACTCGACAAGTTCCGTCAAGATGGACCACGAAGCCACCTGCGTCCTGGCGCGGAACCGGGCAAGACGAGGCATGTCGAAATTTGTCGGATCCAGCGTGACGGGCAGATCGGAATTGTCCGTGCCAGCCAGCACTTCCGGGATGGGCTGCTGGCCGGTGGGGTCGAAGCAGCTTTCGGATAGCGCTTTCCATGGTCCCAGCACGAGTTTGTCCAGCAACTCTCCAAGCTCTTCGCGACGATCCTCCGGTTTGCTTTGCGCGCGCGGGACAGGGCGACCGAGGCCGGCGTTCTGGTAGGCTTCGCGGCGACCGACAGGAATTGTCCCCATGAAAAGACGTCGGCAATGGCCGTCGTCCTTCAGGTAGGTGGAAGGGAACAGGGGGAGCCGCTCTTCGCCGTCGACCAGGGCTTCGGGCGAGTCGACCTGGACCCAACGGGGCGATCCTCCCGGAAGGAATGCGGCCTCGGTCCAGCCCGACAGAAGATGTCCGCGAAGGTCGAATCGCGGTCCGGCGGCGAAGTCGGAATCCGACACTCCCGCGGGGGCCATCAGCTTGCGCACCAGCATGGAGACCGATTGGTTGTGCGAGCGGTCGACCGATCGATCGGGCAAACCTGGACGTTCGCACGCCAGCGCGGCCGAGACCAGGTAGTGGCGCTGGTGGCCCGGCTGGTAAAGTTTGAGGGTTCCGGGCAGTGTTGACGGAATCTGACGTGCCGCGCCACGCGCCACGATCTTGCGCCGCAGCGATTGGAACAGGCCCGGCGAAGGGGGCGTCGATGCGACCGACAGGAACTCTTCGCTGCGGCGGCTGGGACCTCGCCAGGTCTCGGGTTCCGCTTCCAGCGCGGGTAGTCCACGAGGGTCGCGCTTCAAAAGCCCGAACAGGTCTTCCATGAAGGTGTCGGTGGCGAAGCGCAGGATGCGCGGACGCAGGAAATCGCCCGGCCCCGGATCGGTGCTGTTCCAGAAAGGATCGGGGGCGATCCACTTTGCGGGATGGCGCATCACCAGATGTTCCCCGCGCCGGGAGTGTACGAGGCCGAGACCACGCTGTTGGAGATCACCGTGTCGGCCTGCACCACGCCCGAAAATCTCGACATGCCCGAGTCCACCGTCACAAGCCCCGCCGACATGGCGATCTGGCTTGCGCTGATGGTGACCTTGCCTGAGCTTTCCAACGTGATCCCCGATGTCTGGAGCTTCACGGAGTTGCCGTTGGAATCGACGATCTCGATCGAACCGGGACCGTCCTTGAGTGTCATTTTCTGTCCGCCAGGTGTCTCGAGCACCAGGTTTTCCTGCCCCTGCTTGTCTTCCAGGGTGATCTTCACGCCGTTGCGCGACACGATGGATTTCTTCTCGTTGCGGCCGCCACCGTCCATGGACACGGGAGGCGCGTCCGACCCGTTCCACAGCATGCCGATCACGAACGGTCGGCGCGGATCGCCGCCTTCGAAAGCCACAAGCACTTCGTCGTCCACATCGGGCACGAACCACGATCCTCGGTTGGAGCCGGCCATCAACGTGGCCAGGCGCGCCCAGGCCTCGCAGGTGGCGCCGTCGGAATCCGGCGCCCACGGAAGCTTCACCTTCACCCGTCCTTGGCTGTCGGGATCCTTGATGTCGACCACCGTGGCGGGGTACACGCCGAAAAGTCGACCACCCTGTCCATGGGCTTGGCGATCGTCCAGGAAGGCGTCGAAGGGGCCCATCAGGCGTACCTCCCGATCCAGGCCCGTTCGCAGACAAATTCCGTCCTGAATCCGTTCTCCAGGTCGAACCGGTGTTCCACGTCGACCAGTTCCCATTCGCCGGAAAACAACGGTCCGAGTCCGGTGATGTTGGCTTTGCGCGCCGGTTTGAGACGCGCGTCGCAGGACGCCTTCCCGATCCCGCGCAGGAATCGGCGCGACCTCGCCATGAATCTCGCCTGACCGGCGGCCTTGGCTTCCTGCGCGTCGACGGCCGATGCGTGGACCACGGTGTCGACCCGATCCCCGAAAGCCTGTTTCAGGACCTCCGGACCGGTCTTGCCTTGCGAAGACGCTTGCGAGAGGACGGATTCGTCGATCCTTTCATTGATGACGGATTTCGACGCGACGTCCCATCCCCCCGCCACCAACGCGGTGCGCTGGTGGGCGAGGTCGGCGGTGGCGGTGAACGAACGCAAGGTATCCTGGAAGACCAGATCGAATCCCACCGAGCTTCGCGAGTTTCGCGATTTGCAGCAGAGCTTGCCGTCTTCCAGCCACAAGTCGGCGTCGCAGAACAGAGCGCGTTGTTGCGCGAATTCGAGGTCGGTCTGGTTGGACTGCAACAGCACCGGGTGGGTGGGGCCGGTCACCGAAACGTCCGACTGCAATCCGTGGTCCTGCGCGATGGTCCTCAGGACGTCGGCATCGGACGATCGCTCGAACGAGCGGGTGCGTCGGGACATGCGGAGATCCTGGAATCCGTCGTCGGCCTTCACCACCAGCGTGGGAGGGGCCATTTCGGGGAACTTGCCCTCCAACGACAAAATCCGTCCTTGGAACAAGGGGTCGCTTCCCGAGCGGATTTCCAGGCGCTTGCCGAAATCCAGCACGTCGCCCCCGAACAGCGTGAACCCCGTGCGGCCGTCGCTGGTGGTGCCCCAGTTGGCGAACTCGGCTTCGCAATCCGAAATCTGGCCTTCGGTGCGACGGATGGACAAATTCTGTAAAGCCACTTCCAGCGACTGCACGCGCGAGCCGTCGATCCACACCGAAGGCCGCGCCGAGACCACTGCGTTGGGATTGGCCATCAGCGCGCGCTCCGTCGGAGGTCGCGTTCGCGGGCGCGTTCGAGCCAGGCGGCCACGAGCTCGGGACGCGAGGACTGGGCGTTGGAGACGGTTTCTGTCGAAGCGCTTCCCTCCGGGGACCCGCGCGTGGCGTCCGGCACCACCTCCACCTGATCGATCACGACAGGCATGGGTCAGTTCCTTCCCAGGAGTCCGGAGGCCATGTCCACGAGCGTGCCGGTGCCGGGAAAGCGTGGATTCTCTACACTCGCGGCCGACGCCACCGATTGCCAATCGACACCCGATGCACCCGCGGCGGATTGCACCGATTGGCCCGATTGCATGGGGGTTTGCGCGGTGGTCTTGGGTGCGTTCTTGGCAACCTTCACCTTGCCGTCGCCCTGGAATTCGGAACGCAGGATCTTCTGCTGGCTCAGGCCCAGCGTGATGCTGGCGCGCAGCGGTTTTCCTTCGGGCGAGAAGTACTCCAACGACTCTTCGAGCGAATCGACCAGCCCGTCGAACAGAAGAGATCCCCACAGGAAGCGCACGCCGGGTGGAAGGAATTTGCGCGAATCGTTGGGGTCGGGTTTGGGGGTGATGAAGAACGTGACTTCCTGCGTCATGCGGCGCACGTCGTCGATGCCATCCTTGCCGCTTTCCACCGAGGTCGCGTCGAACCACAACTGCACCGATAGCTTGGTGGTGCCGGCGCCCACGAATTGGCGGCCGGAATTCCCCTGCGACTGGTCGCCGCCGCCCGACGAATTGGTCTGGATCTGGTTGGCGTACTGGATCTTCAGCGTTTCGGGATTGAACTGGACGGAAACGTCCTTTCCGCCTTGACGGATTCCGGTCATCGCGTCGTCGAGCTCGATGAGCCTTGCCTTGGAGGGAACGCTCAATCTCCACCTCCGGGAAACTTGATGTCGAACTTTTCGTAGGCGATCTGGAGTTCCTCCACCGCGATGCTGCCGTCCTTGGCGTTCAGGGCGGGCGCTTTCAGCTTCACGGGAAGGCAGCGCGAAAGCAGGTAGCGGACATTTTCCGTCTGATGGTCGGACGACATCACCACGACCTCCACATCGGCGCGCAGGTAGGGGTTGGCGACGGATCCTGTCATCCATTTCCAAAGCTCGCGGCTGGTTCCCGACATGCCGCGCCGCAAGGAAAGCTGGCCCCAGGTGGTGGGTCCGGCCATCCGGATCTGGCGATCGTTGCCGCCGCCTTCGCGGATGGTCTTGACCTCCATGTTCATCTCCAGGCCGTCGCATTCCGAAAACGACCCCGACACCAGCGCGGTGTTGGCGCCGGCGGGAGTGATCTCGACCAGGAAATTGAAGGCCGTGAACGGCCTAACAGAATCCGTCATGACTTTTCCTCCACCATCAGCCGTTCACCCGAAGACCTGAGGGTCACCAGCAGAAACGAAAGCGGCAGCGACGGTGCCACGCGCAGATCCACCCGGACCCGGCCTTGGTCGGATTCCGTCACGACGTCCACTCGGTACGAGGATCCTTCTCCGGTGCCCCGCAAGGCGCCGCGACTCCACAGGGATTCCAGCAGGCGCCGGAAGGTCCTCTCGATGGAGCGTTCCAGGGCGCGCCCGCCAGGCTCGAATACGGAATCCGCGCCGTAGCGCACCACCAGACGCCGCAGCATTCCCAGGAAACGCCGCACACTGGCGAATCCCAAGTCCGGATCTTCCGAAAGGGTCTCGAACCAGGCTGGACAAAATCCGTCTGCCGAGCGCGGGATCGCGCAGATGCGGGCATCCTGGATGCGGTCGAGATCCGCCGTGTCGCATTCCAGTTCGGTGGCCACCACCTTGACGAACGCGCGGTTTCCGGGGGCGATCCAGGGGCGACCCTCCAGCGAAACCTGCGCGAACAACCCCGCCACCGATCCTTCGGGCGGGACAGGAATCGACAGATCCGTGGATGTCCGGATCCAGGGGTGCGAGAGCATCCCGAAGGAAAGCGAGCGCTGGTCGTCGGGGGTCCAAGGATGGACGGGGGAATCGACCTCGGGATCGGCCGACGCAACGGCGCCGTCGACACTTCGCAGGAGGGATGTGAATTCGACGGCTTCGCTCCAGCGCGTTTCCCGGGGAAGCGAAAGCAGCGCCAGGGAATCGCCGCGCGCGGCCGCGATCCGCAACAGCACGCGGTGGATGCCGACAAGATCCGGCACGTCGAGTGGAGTTGGAGGACGGTCCAGCGCGGGAACCACGTATTCGTCGGGCCAGGAGCGGACTTCGGCCACGTGCGACCAGGCTCCGGCCTCGCCGTTCAGCATGCTGCGCACCCGAAACCAGCGCGTGCGTCCAGGCGTCACGCGGCGCACATGCAGGGTCGCCGCCCCTTGGAAGATGGTGGCCCAGCGGCCTTCGGCCGACTCCACGCTTTCCTGGAGTTCGAATTCGCCTCCTTCGACGGAAATTGTCCATCGCAGGCGGATGGTTCCGTCGGTGGCGGGGGGCGCCTCCTTCACGAACCGGGGATGTTCGATGTCGTCGAGGACGCACGGATGGAACTCGCCCGAGACGTCGGAGTGCGCGGTGGGAACAGGATGGATGATCCACCATTCGGGATGCGCGGTGGTGCGGTACCAGCGCCGATGCGCGGCGTCCGGCGCGGCGACCATGGTGGCTTCCTCGCTGGGGCCGCCGACGTGGCGGGCCACGAAGGCGTGGAGGCCGCGGGGCGAGCGCTCGTCGGTGGTTCGCAGCGACAATTCCTGGGCGCGTTCGTGGAGCGTGGAGGTCGTGCAATCCACCAGCAACGGGTCGACGAACAGGTCGCTGGAGAAGCTCGCCAGACCGTCGCGGGAAAGACGAGGCGTGGAATCCTCGAACGGCGCCGTGGGTGGGAAGGTCTGGGGTTCGTCGTCCAGCGGAAGCAGGAATCCGCCCGCCGATCCGAATCCTGGCGCAAAGGCGAACGGCATGACAGGAAATGTCGACGGGAGGGACGACCACGGGTCGGCCAGCGGCACGATCGCGTCGGCGTCGGAGCCATGGGGGCCGCGGCAGGAAATCTTGAGACGAATCCTGTCGACATGACGGATTTCGTCACCCAGTCGCGAAGCGAGCTTGGGGATCCATCCGGTGTCGGCCAGCTCCATCGCGCGCACGTCCACCCGCAGTTCGTTGCGGCCTTTGCCCTGCGACGACGTGGAGGTCCGCGCGTCGCGGATCACGGCCCACGCCGAAGGAAATCCCCGCCAGCGCAGGCGGCATGGGCATCCCTGGCGAGGGACAATTTCCGGATCGGCCTCGCATCCAAGCTCCAGGTCGCGGTCGCCGCGCCACGCCACATCGACCGGGCGCTGCAGTTCCTTCCAGACGCCTTTCGACGATGCCTGGAGAAATCCGGCTCGAGGATCTTTGCGGGCACCGTCGTGCTTGAAGTCGATGCTGCGCGAGCAGACTCCCGCCGAGGTGGTCACGGTGAAGACCCCGCCGCCGCCCTGCCGCTGGAACTCGGCCGAGACGACAGGCAGATGCACCGTCCGTCCGGCCTCCAGATCGACCTTGAGCACGTCGCCCTCGACAAGATCCGTCGCCAGGCGTCCGGATACCTTCAGCTTCGCCGAACCATCGATGTTCGTGGTTGCTTCGATGACGGAAAACGGAACCTCGACCAGGGAGGTGGAGATCCTGAGGTCGTCGGACCACGATCCGGGGTGGCGCGCCTGGAGCGCGACGGGCGCGAATTTCCAATTTCCGTCGAGTTCGGCGCGGACCATCGCGGGCAACCCGAAGACGGATCTTGTCGCCTTGTTCTCGTCGAGGACCCGCGTGATCCACAAGCGGCGCCCTCCGTTGGCGAAGAACTGCCCCGCCGCGCCGTGCAGGCGCGACGCGATGCGTTCGCCTGTGCGTTCGTCCAGGGCCAACGGAAAGCTTTTGCCAAAAATTGTCTCGAATTCTCCAAGGCTCGAGACGGCCACGGGGATTCCGGAGGGACCCGCCTGCGCGAATCCCACGAAGTGCGCGATGTCCATGCGGGGAAGCAGGTCCCCTGCACCGGTATCGTCCACCTGGAATCGGATTCCCCGGTTGGCCATCATTCCATCTCGAGACGTTCGTACGCCAGCACGAGCTCTTCCATCGCGACGTCCGTGCCTTTGGCGTTCATGGGGCCGCTGGTGTGCTTGATGATGCGGGCGCGCAACAGCTTCCAGGTCTGCACGACCTGGGTGTGGTCCTCGTTCTGCAGCTGGATGGTCACGGTGCGCATGGCGTTCTGGTCGCCGTTGCGGATGTCGTTGAGCCACTTGTAGAGGTTCAGCGAACCGATCACGCCGCGCTTGAGGGTGACGTCGGTGGACTTGTTCAGCCCCGTCACCTTCATCACGCTGTTTTCCCTGCTGTTGCCGTTGCGGTATTCGGCCACGGTCACTTCCATGCCGATGCCGCTGACTTCCTGGAATCCCGCTTCGGGGCCTTCGGTGTTTCCGGTCCCCAGGTCCACGAGGAAGTTGAATTGGACGTAGGGTCTGTCGCGAAGTACTGCCATTTTTTGACTCCTGTTATGAGCGGTCTGAGTGGCCGGTTATCCGCGACGATCGGCCGTCCACTGGCCGACGCGGAAGATGACGAATTCCGCCGGCTTGAGCGGCGCCACGCCGACCTGGCAGATCAGGCGTCCGTTGTCGAGATCGTTCTGCGTCATGGTGGAACGGTCGCAGCGCACGAAGTAGGCCTTCTCGGGCTTGTCGCCCAGAAGCGCTCCGCTCTGCCATTCGTTCAACAGGAAATCCTCGATGGTGCGGCGCACGTTGCTCCACAGCTGCTCGCCGTTGGGCTCGAACACGGCCCATTGCGTGCCCTTCTCGATGGAGCGTTCCAGGTACGCGAAATAGCGGCGGATGTTCACGTACTTCCACTCCGGATCGGAGCTGATGGTGCGCGCGCCCCAAAGGCGGTTGCCGCGACCTTCGAAGAACCGGAAGCAGTTCACGCCTTCGGGGTTGAGGACTTCCTGCTGCGCCTTGGAGATGTTCGATTCGAATCCGGTGGCCAGTCGCACGACTTCGTTTGCGGGGGCCTTCCACACGCCGCGCTCCACGTCGTTGCGCGCGTAGATGCCTGCGACGAATCCCGACGGCGGGAAGTCGGCTTCCAGACGGGTGATGGGATCGACGATCTTGACCCACGGGTAGTAGAGCGCCGCGTGCTTGGAGTCGATCTTGGCGCGCATGTTCCGTACGTCGGAAATTGTCTGACCCTGGGCGGAGTCCAGCACGGCGATGCGGTAGCGCATCTTCTCGGCGTGCCCGATCAACAGCGCCGTCACGGCGTTGGCCTGCTTCTGCGGTTCGCCGGAGTAGTTCCAGGTGATGCCGGGCGCGGCCACGATGGAGATGTCCTCGATCTCCTCGAACTGCTTGAGACCGGTGGAGTAGTTCTTGGTGGGGTCGGCTTTGCCTTCGTATTCGGTGGCTCCGGGACGCAATCCGTCGTGGCCGCCGGCGAGGATCAGATCGGCCGACACGCCTCCCTGGAACTTGTCGGAAAGTGTCACGCCCTTCGCGGCTTCGTCGGTGGTGGGGACGATGGTCTCCAGGAGAGTTTTGGCGCCAAGCGGCAACAGGAGCGGAAGCACGTCGAAGGCGGTGGCGACATCGGCGGTCTTGCGCGCGATCACCAGGGGAATGCGGCGGGCGTCGGCGGTCGACGTCGGATTGGTCGCGAAACGGGTGAACAGCGAATCGACCAGTCCCGACGACGAGTGGTCGGGGTGGAGCGGGAGCCCCTGCCACGAGGCGATCTCGGCGCTTCCGTCCAAGGTCATCAGGCTGACGGAAAGTGTCACGATGCGGACGGTGTCGCCTTCGCCGGTGTTGGGCGAGGGGACCAGGTCCAGCACGGTCTTGGCGTCTCCGGTGGAGGGCTTGAATTTCCAGGCGGCCGCGGCCTCGTCCCATTGGGCCAGGTAGAGCGCTCCGGCGGTGTTCACGGCATCGGACTTGTCGTAGATCCAGACGAAGTCGTTGTTGGAAAGCGATCCGAGCACGGCCTTGCCGTCGGCGCCGATGCCCAACAGATTCCGTCCAGCCTTCGCCGTCACGCGAACGCGCAGGTTGCCCACCGTGCCGGGATGGCGGTGGCGGACCACGATCTTCGATCCCGAATCCTGGTAGCGCGCGTGGCCGTCCAGGTAGAGCTTGGTGTCGGTGGTCTTGACCGGAGCGAGCTCGGAGCCTTCGGCCACCGGTGCGTAGGGGGTCGTGGAGGCGGTCCTGTCGGCGGCCATGGGCAGGAACACGCGGCTCACGTACAGGCGCTTGCCACCTTCGGCGAAGAAGGCGCGCACGGCGTGCCACATGTAGTTGGACATGGTCGTGGTGCCGAACTGCAAGGGCTGTCCGTCGCCGTACACCTGCTCGAACTCCGACAGGTTGGTGACGATGTCCGGTTCCAGGCAAACCGGACCGCTCCGTGTCGGCCCGACAAATCCTGTCGTCGTCGTCGAGACGCCTTCGAGGGTCTTGGCCCGATAGGAGGTCTCTTCGACGAAGACTCCTGGCGCGAGGTATTCAGGCATGTGGAAGCTCCCTTGGTTGGATCAGGCTTTGAGGAAGAGGAAGGAGGATCGGTCGTCGGCGGGGGCGGCGCCCCAAGCGGGTCGGGTTCCCGAAACCAGGATGTTGTCGCCGGGTCGGGCGAACACCGCGCCCAGAGCGTCGGAGGGCGAGGTGTCGGCGTCCACGAAGGGTTGCGCCGCGAGATCGGCAAGGTCGGGAACGTCGTCGGCCAGGCGGTCGGGCGACCAGCGCAACCTGACGGAAAATGTCCACGCGGAGGTTTCGAAAGGCGTGGCGTCGGGAAGACCCAGCGGGCGTTTGCGTGGAGGCGGCGCCGGAAGGGCCGCCGCCAATGCGCCTTGGGCGTCGGAAAGCCCGATGGCGACGAGATCCGTCCCGAGCTTGACTTCCATCACGGCCCATGGCACGGGTTTCCCGTTGGACTCGCGACGGAGATCCGCACGGAAGCGGACCCACCCGCGCGGACATGGGCGCGAAGGATGCGGGAAGACGGGCGTGGAGCCTTCCGGAGCCCCAGGTACCGCGAGCGGGTCGAACGCCCACGTCCCGGATCGCGGAAGCGAAAGCCTGGCGGTGATGGACAAGATCTGACGGGACGGATCGGTCACCTCGATGCGTGCGGTGGCGGGTCCTGCGCCGACGGGTGGCCCCGCGTGGAGGACATGCGCTCCCGACGGAGAGCGCGAAAGCGCGAATTTCCGATCGGGACGATGGTCGGCGACCAGACAAACTTCCGGTCCGGACGCGATTTCGCGCCGGGTCCAAGGATCCCAAAGGCGCAAACCCAGCGCAGGGGCATGGACGAGGGTTTCGATCACGCGCGATTCTCCGCGTCCGCCCGATACTGGACAGTTCTTGTCTGCACGGGTGCGCCCACGGGCATTTCGATCTCCGAATCGAGCAGGATTCCGCGAGCCACGTAGGTCATCGATGCGGGCAACCGCGGCTTGAACTTGTCCCACAACCCCAACAGATCGGCGATCGCCAACGGGTCGCAGACCAGCTCGACCATTTCATCCGGGAGGAAGCAGCTGCCTCCGGAAGTGGGAGAGGAATTGAGGAAGTTGGCGTCCAGTTGGGG
>JBDKGS010000014.1:0-31894 GCA_039798065.1 Fibrobacterota bacterium
CCCTCCAACGTGCTCATGCGCAACGACGCGCCGGTGGTGATCGACTTCGGTCTTTCGAAGGACCTGTCGCTGGCCAACGGCGCAGGGCTCACCAACGAGGGCGAGATGATCGGGTCGCCCGCCTACATGAGTCCGGAACAGGCGCGTGGCGGCGAAATCGACCGGACCACCGACATATGCTCGTTGGGCATCCTGCTCTACGAACTCATTTCCTTCAAGAACCCGTACCTCGATCCGCGATCGTTCCACCAGACAGTGGTGAACGTCATCGCGGCCGATCCGGTCTCCTTGCGGCAATTGTGCCCGTGGGTCGACCAGGATCTGTCGGCGGTGGTGCACAAGGCGATGGCGCGCGACAAGGTCGACCGCTATCCGTCCATGGGTGCGTTCGCATCCGATTTGCGCTCGTGGTTGGCGGGCCGGCCGGTTTCTGTCAGGCGTCCGGGCCTCGACAAGCGTTTCAAGAACTTCGCCAAGCTCCACATGGCCGGCATCTGGACTGCTCTTGGAGTCGTGGTGGCAGTGGCTGGCGGCATCACCTGGTGGCAGATCCAGGAAAAACTCGCCAACTCGGCGTGGACAGTCGCTGTCGAGGAAACCTTCGACTCGCCGATTCCCGCGCTCGATTTCCAGTCCTACCGGGTTGGGGTGGCCACCGACACCGCTCCCACCCAATCCAACGATTGGCGTGTGGAGAACGGACGGTTGGTTTGTCGCACCCCCGGCACGGCGATGTGCCGGACGCGCCAGGAGTTCCCCGGAGACGTGCGGGTGGAATACGATGTCACCGGCCTGAACGGGGACATCCACGATTTCAACGCCTACCTGTGCGGCGACAATCCCGCCGAAGCGGCGCGGTTCTACCTGGGACGCGGGGGTACTTCGCAAGCGGGAATCGAAGCTTCCGGCGAATCGCGCTGGTTGCCAAGACGGATTTTGTTGGGTGCCGAACGCACCTACCACGTGGCGGTGGAACGCGACCGCGACATGCTCCGCTTGTGGGTCGACGGCAGCTTGATCGAAGAGCGCCCCCTGGTCCAGCCGCTACTGCCTCGCGGTGGTTGCCACATCGGATTTTTCACTTGGAATGGCCAGTTGGCGGTGGACAATATCCGGGTGCGTCGCCGTGCCGTGCCGTTGCGTCCCGATCCCACCGTGGTGGCCGATGCCTTGCTCGATATCGGCGAGCTGGATCGTGCCATGGACGCCTACCGACTGGTCGCCCAGGCATATCCTTCCCACCCTGCTGCGCAGGAGGCGCGGCTGCGCTTGGGGACCGTGTTGTTCGCTCGCAATCAGTTGGCGCAAGCGCGCGACCTGTTCGTGGAAGTCGCCAAGCAGCCTGCCAACAAGAACATCCTGGCCCGTTCGCTGGTGCTCAAAAGCATGGTGGAACAGAAGGCCGGCGATGGCGTCGCCTCGCTCAAATCGCTCCAAATGCTCGCCGACGAAGCGCCCGATCATCCAGCGGTCATCGCGGGAATCCAATTGCAGTTGGATCGAATGGAGCCGTGTCTGGATTTGTCGCAACCCATGTATTTTGGCTGCGCGAGCGACGGCGAGACCGTGCTTCGTTCTCTGGCCAGAGCCGTTCCATCTCACCAAGCGTTGTTCGGCCCGCAGCATCTTCGTTTCGCGGAGGCTCTGCGCTTGTGGGCGGGCATCGCCGCCGATACGGGTTTCCTGAAGACGGCGTTGCAGTTCTCGCGCTACTACCAGAGGGAGTCGCCCGAGATCGCGGCAGGACTTGTCATCATCAAGGCCAAGCACGAACGCGATGGTGGAAAGATCGACATGGCCCTGCAGACCCTGGGCGAGGTGGTCGATTCGAAGCTGTATTCCGGCGCGGTTCGCGCACGCCAGGAGGCGATGATCGAAATCGGACGCACCCACGCGTGGGAAGGTCGATTGGCCGAGGCTGAGAAGTGGTTTCAGAGCATTGCGGAAAACGAGTTGTCGGATTCTGACCTGGTGGCTTCGGCGCAGTTCGAATTGGGCGTGGCGACGGTGCTTGCCAGACGCGATGCGAAGAATCGCTGGGACGCCGTGCTGTCTCACGTAGGGGCGTCTTGGATCCAGCGCGAGGCGGCCCTGTTCATGCGCGGTCAAGTCGATTCCGTCGCCTTGCGCGCTTCGTTCAGAGGACGCTCCGTTTCGAGCGCCGACGTCCCCTTGTTCCAGGCGCTGGCGGCATTGCAACGCAACGATCTGGTCGGATGGCATGTGAATGTGGACGAATACGTTCGGGGCTTCCCCTGGTCGAACGGCTTGTGGGAGCTGCGTCGCGTGTCGCAATGGGCCACGACGCGGACACCTCGGCCCCCCGAAGCCGCACGCAAGTAGGCTCGCCGCGCCTTGGGAATCCGGCGTCGCGTAGGTAGTCTGTGAATCCTGATGCGCCTTCTCCACACATCCGATTGGCACCTGGGACTCGAGCTAGGCGGACACGACCGCCTCCAGGAACAAAAACTGTTCTTGGACTGGATTGTCGGGGTCTGTCGGACGGAAAATGTCGATGCCTTGCTGGTGAGCGGCGACGTGTACGATGTGGCCAATCCTTCGGTGGCGGCCCAAGCGCTCTTCGCTGAATTCCTTGTGGGATTGCGCACCGCCTTGCCGAACATTTCGGTGGTGGTGGTGGCGGGAAACCACGATTCGGGAAGTCGACTCGAGTTGCCGCGCGCCTTCGCCGAGGCGTTGGGGCGGCTGCATCTGGTGGGAAGCGTTGCTTCGGGAGAGAACGCTACGGAAAGGCACGTGTTGGCCCTTCCGGGTAAGGGTGGGGTGCCTGCGGCCTGGTGCTTGGCCGTGCCTTTCTTGCGACCCAGCGACATCGATTGCCGGTTATTGGACGGCGAATCCATCGACCAGGCGTTCTCCAGGTCGGTGGGGGATTTCTACCGGGAGCTTTCGCAGGAAGCGAAGCGACAAAATCCGTCAATCCCAGTGGTGGCCATGGGGCACCTTACCCTGGCGGGTTCCGACAAGGCGGGCTCCGAACGGATCCTGATCGGTGGTGTGGAATCGGTGGCGGTGTCGGCGCTTGCCGACGGCGCCGACTACGTCGCGCTCGGCCATATCCACAGATGCCAGACCGTGGGTCGCCATTCCGTACGGTATTGCGGGTCTCCATTGGCGATGGACTTCGACGAACGTCGCCATGGCCATCGGGTTCTGTTGGTGGATCTGGAGTCGGTGGGCGAAGAACCGGTGGTCCTTCCCGTCGAGGTTCCCGAATTCGTTCCTCTGCTGCGGTTTCCCGACAAGCCGGGGGCCTGGAGCGATCTCGAACGAGCGGTGACGGATTTTGACTGGTCGAAATGGAGCGATGCGCCGCGCGAACTCCAGCCGATGGTGGAACTTCAGTTTTGCCCAACAGGGGCCGAGGCCGACCTGCGGGAGCGCACGGAGGCGTTGTGCAAGGGGCGGCCGTTTCGGTTGGTGGGCTCGCCCAGGAGAGTCGGTGGAATCGACGGACGAACGATCGCCACCGAATCGGCACCCGATCTTCGGGCGCTGGATGCTCCCGAAGCGCTGTTCGTTCGCCACTGGAAACGCAAATACGGTGCAGAGCCTTCTGTGGACTCGCTGGCCTGTTTCCGCGAGATCGTGGATGGATTGGCGATCCAAGGCGGTCGCGCATGAAGATCCTGGCCATTCGCGGAGCCAACATCGCTTCGCTGGAACGTTTCGATGTCGATTTCCGTCAAGAGCCTCTCGCCTCGGCGGGGATTTTCAGCATCACCGGGCCGACAGGTTCCGGCAAATCCAGCCTGTTGGACGCCATGTGCTTGGCGTTGTTCCACAAGGCGCCGCGCCTGGAAGGGGTATCTGGACAGGAGGCGAAGGTCGGGAGTTCTTTCGGGGAAATCGGTCAGGACGACATCCGAAACCTGATCCGTCGCGGGGCGGTGACAGGATTTGCCGAAACCGACTTTCTTGGAGTCGACGGCGAGGCGTATCGGGCGAGGTGGGGATACCGTGCGGGCAAACGAAGCAACGCCGCAGCCCAGGAAGAAGTCTCCTTGGTGAGGCTGTCCGACAACCAGGTTCTGGAAAGCAAGAAGACCGAATTCCGGGATCGGGTGATCAAGCTAGCAGGGTTGAATTTCGAACAATTCTCGCGGACGGTGCTGTTGGCCCAGGGACGCTTCGCGGAATTCCTCAAATCCAAGGAAAACGAGCGCGCCGAGCTCCTGGAAAAGCTGACAGGAACTGGCATCTACTCCAGAATTTCCAGGGCGATCTACGAACGGAAAACATCGGAAGAAAAGAGTCGCGACGATCTGCGCGCTCGGATGCAGGGCGTTCAGCTCCTGGGCGAAGCCGAACGCGTCGTGTTGGAATCGGAGGCGGATCGGATCGAACGCGAACTGCCTGGTGCGATCGAGAGGGAGTCCGTTGCCCGATCGTTCCAAGATGCGGTTTTGGAATGGATCGCAACCCGGCAGGAGAAAGCCCGTGTCGCGGTGGAATTCGAGGCGTCGAGAAACCTCGTGTCACAGGCGGAGACGGCGTTGGCATCGGCCCTGGCGAACGAAGCGGAGTTCTCCCAATGGGCTCGCGTGCGTGAACGGGAGATCCAGGAGGCGCTGGTGCTCGATGCCCAGATCGAAAACCAGTCGCGGCAATTCCAGGAGGTCTCGCGACGGCGGACGGAATCCGTCGAGGCGTTGTCGGGGTTGGAGCTGGCGCGGCGGACATTGGAATCCGACCTCGCAAGGCGGGCGAGTGAGCTCGATTCGCTCGGCCAATTCCTGGCAAAATTCGCGAGACTTGGGCCTGTCGCCGAGGATTGGCAGCAATGTCGGACATTGCTCGAATTGTGCGCCCAAGCCCGCGCCGAAGCCGAGCGCAGCGGCGTTCGGTTGGCCGAATTCCAGACAAAAATTTCCGAACTTGCGCCACGCGAGTCGGAATTGGCCGACCAGGTGACGCGAACTGGATCCGAGTTCGGGGATCGGTCGTTCGAGGAATTGACCGCCTCGGGAATCGCCGAGCGGAAACTTCTCGATGAGTTGACGATGTCGCGGAATATCCGCGAACTGGAGATCCGACTCAATGCGTGCGAATCCCGGCGCTTGGGGGTTTCCCAGGACTTGGACGACCAGAGAAAGGATGTCGCCACGCGCGAAAGCGGCATGGCGGTCGCGCGCAGGATGCTGGACGCGGCAAGGTTGGCGACGTCGGCAAGCGTGGAAACGTTGCGACAGAATTTGACTGCAGGTGAGCCTTGTCCGGTCTGCGGATCGAGGGAACATCCGATCGGCGCCGTCGAGTCCCACCGGATGGATGCGCTTGTCCTGGAACAACAGCGGATCGTGGATGCTCTCGAAGCGGAAACCAACGCGGCGCGCGCGGCGGTCTCGCGGGCGGAAGCGGCGATCGAGCAATGCGACAGCGAGACGCGTCGGATCGGGGCCGAACTGGATCGCGTGGGAACAATGACGGAATCTGTTCGTTCGCAGCTGGAGACTGTCGCAGAAGATCTCCGCTCGGATTGGTTCGCCACGAGGATCGAGTTGGGCGAGGAAGCGGTCCGGAAGTTCGAACGGATGCTCGAGGCCTTCGCTGTCCACAGCGAACTGCGGCAGAAATTGTCGGATCTTCGCCGGGCGATCGATGCCGACAGGTCGGAGGCGCGCCAGTGCGAAACCGCGGTGGCGCGATGCGCCGACGATCTCGAAAGGCACTCCACCATCCTGGATGCGAAGTTCGCCAGCGACGCTTGGCGGGCGAAGTGGACGATCGATCCTGTGAAATATCTGGAGGTTCTGGAACGGCAGGTCGCGGAGTACAAGGCCAAGCTCGCCGAGAGGGAACGGCTCGATGTCGAGCAAGGGAAGGATCGAGAACGGTCCGAAGGCCTTGCGCCGCAGATCGAGTCCAAAACTCGCGAGAGCGGGGAATTGACCGAACAGAGGCGATGCGCTGGACAAATTCTGGACGAACAGCGCCGGTTCCGGGAGAGCTTGTTGGATGGAACGACCGTGGCCAAAGCGCGCGAGGAATCTCTGCAGCGAAGTTCTGCAATCCAACGCAGCGTCGACGAAGGAAGAATCCGATTCGATTCGGTCAGACAGGAGCTGCGTCGTATCGAGGGTGTCTTGGAAAATCTGTCTTCGCGATCATCCTCTCTCGAGGCAAAAATTGTCGCGGACGGACCTGCGGTGGACGGCCAATTCGAGGGCGATTTGTCTTGTTGCCGATTCGACGGCGGATTCGATGTGGATGCGCTGAGGCAATTGGCCCGTACGTCTTTCGATCAGGCTTCGGAAGGATTGCGCCAGCTCCGGAACGAACAGGTGAGGATCGAGACCGAACTTGGCATCGATCGGCGCAATCGCGAAACGGTTGCCGATCTGCGATCGGAAATGGACATGCGGTCGGAGGTGGCCGCGAAATGGGGAAAACTATCGGCGGCCATCGGATCGGCCGATGGAAAAGCGTTCAAGATCATTGCCCAGCAGTTCACGCTGGAAGCCCTACTGATCGAGGCCAACCGAGAATTGTCGATCATCACACCGCGCTACACGTTGAGGATGCTCGGGGAATCGATGCATTTCGGTGTGGTCGACCACGATTCCTTCGGGGAGCTGCGGCCTGTCCACACGCTGTCCGGAGGTGAGACCTTCATCGTGTCTCTGGCTCTTGCCTTGGGGCTTTCTCGCATGGCGGGAGGGGAACTTTCGGTGGAGTCCCTGTTCATCGACGAGGGCTTTGGAACACTCGATGCAGACACGCTTCGCTGCGTGATGGTCGCGCTGTCGAGCCTCCAGTCACAGGGGCGCAAAGTGGGGCTCATCACCCATGTGGAGGAAATGAAGGAGCAGATCCCGGTGCGTATCGAGGTGATCAAGATGGGCCAAGGGACGAGCCGGGTGGAGGTGCGTGGGTGATCGGATTCTGCCTGATGGCAGCGCTGTGGGCGGGTGTGACGGATTCTGTCTCTGTTCCCGAGGATTCTTCCTCCGCGGGCCGTGGCGAAGTCGCGATGGGTTTCCCGCTTGTGTGGCAACCGGAGGTCGACTCCAGTTTGGCTAGATTGCGGGATTCCACGAACAGAAGCGATTCGCTGAAGGAGCTTCAGTTCGCCACCACCGTCGTCAAAGGGGCAAAGCGATACCGGCGTGAACTGCTCGTGGATCCGGACGCATGGGCGAAGCCCTCGGCGATGGGGCTTCCCGGTGCGATGGAGTCGTTGCGCGAACAGCAGGGTGTCGCGTTTTCGGGCGAGCTGTCGGGACATTTTTCGTCAACGGGAATGCCCGTGGAAGGCAGCGCAGTCACATGGAACGGCGCCCGAATCTTGTGGCCCTGGCACTTCGGCGGCATGTTCGGGGGATTGGACGATTGGGCGACAGGAACTGTCCGGTGGACCTCGCTTGGTGGCGATCCAGGGCCTTCACGTGGTGGTGGTTGGTTGGAGACCGATGACCGGGCATGGTCCGATTCGAATGCTGTCCACGCCGCCGCCCGATTGGGCTTCGTGGCCGGTGGTGCCGCGGCGTGGGGGCGTCGCGGCGATTGGGGATGGCAGTTGACAGGGCGTCGGACGTGGCTGGATGCGGCCTTGGATCTGGCGAAAGATCAAGCCTGGACCGACCAGGAGATGAAGGTCATGTTCCAAGACGGCACCGCCGCGTTGAACTGGCGGCACGGACCTTGGAGCGCTTCGGTGGGATGGTACGGTTCGGAAGATACGCTCGGAATCAAGATCGATCCCGAAGCCGAGGAGCTGGTGGGAATCTCCTGGCAGAATTTGTCGGTCCCGGTCCAGTTGTCCTGGCGCCAAGGACCTTGGCATGTGCGCTCGCAAGCATCCTGGAGTCGTTATCGGCGTGTGGACATGGACATGTACACGGTCGACACCCTGGAATTGACGCATGCGCGTTTGGCGGTGGAACGGAGCCTGGGCAAAGGCCGTGCGATCGAAATCGCGGCCAACATCGATTCTTGGTGGTCCGTTCACGAGTACCACAAATGGGACGGGTTGAGGGCATGGACAGGCGACACCGAACGGATCGTCCTTGAGCCGACGATTGGATACAGGCAGGCGGGCCAGGGTTGGGAACTGCGATCGTGGCTTGGGTTCGCGAACGCTCGCCACGACCCGTTTTCCCCCCAGGCGGGACTGTCCCTGGAAGGGGACATTGGGAAATGGAACCTCGCGCTTGGCGCCGAGCGCAAACTGGTGGTCTTGTCTCTGCTCGACCAGGCGCAAAGACAGATCGATGCGCCGTCACCAGCCTGGGTGCTGCCACCGGGATCGGCGGGGCGTTCGACACAGTTCCAGCTCCGCGGGAAGCGTGAGGAACGTGATGCTCGGTCTGGTATCGCGACGCGTCTGGCGGGAATGGGTTGGTACCGCCTCCACGAGGGGGGGTGGAACTGGACGCTCGTGGACCAGAGAGGTGAAGGCAAAGCCCGGTTCGAGACCAGCCGTTGGGATGGGTGGAGTACGGGTGTCGAGGTCGATGGGCGGATCGGGTTTTCCGCCTTGGAAATTTCGGGACGACAAATATTGTCGATGGATGTCCTGCGCGACAGGGAGATCGACGGATTCCGTCCACCTTCGCGTTGGGCGCCATGGGACCAAAGATGGAGGACGGAATTCGATCTGCAGTGGGCGTGGATCGGGGAAGTTCGGCCACAAGAGGGACGATTTTACTGCGGCTCCGGAGTCGCGGCAAAAAGGTCGACGGGCCTTGCGCGCAGCAAGGTGGTCGCGTGGAATCCGCCCGACTATGGAACGTCGATGGATGTCGAATGGAACATCGATGTCTATGGAACAGAGCGTACGCCGTATTTTCGCGTCGACTTGACGCCATTGCGGATGGGGCGCGAGGGGCGTTGGGCGTTTTGGTGGACCTTGGTAAACCTCACCAACCAAACCAATCTCATGGGTTGGGTGAACAATGGTCCCGGTGCCGAAGCCGATCCGGTTTCCCAAATCCCTTTCCTTCCGGTGGTCTTCGGTGTCCAAGTCGAAATTTGACATCGTACGCATGTCTCTCGCATCGATGGTGCTTGCCGGGTGCGACGCCATGCGCGTTCCCGAGCCCGGTCCATCGACCACGCCGCTTCGTCCCGCCATCATGGCGGTGGTGGTTCCTGGCCGGAACACCCTCGTGACCATCTCAAGGCCGCTCACGGACATGACCGAATTCCGCCTGGATGTCGATTGGTTCGATCGTCTCGAGTCGAATATTTCCGTTGTGGATCCTTCGAGCACCGATCGTGGTCTTTCACGGGTCGGGTTCACGGAGTCCGAAGGGTTGAGGGCCTCTGCCTACCTCTGGGACGGGCCCGATTCTGGTGCGTTCGGCCTGCGCGGTGTCTTGAAGTGGAATGCGTCGACACCGTTCACTCCAGGGGCTGGAAACTCTGTCGTTGATTCCTTCGATCTCAGACCCGAAGATGCGGAGAGAATCGAGTTCCAGAGAAACATGGTTCGCGCGGAGATCGGGATGCGCTGGCCACGTCTGGCCGGCGCGCGGGTCGATTCGCTTGTCGTTTGGTCGAAGTTGACGGATTCTGTCGAAGCGTTCCTGCGGGACTGGGAAAGCCTCTGTGTTGCTCGTGGTGCATCCGACGGAAAAATCCTGGCATACAACCTGCAAGCAAACCCTCCGAGCTACCAGTGGAAGCTTCCCGACACAGCAATCGTGCGCCGGATCATGGATGGCAGCGAACACGCTCAAACGGTGTTCGCTGCTGGAGACTCGATCTGGACCTTGAATGGTCGGGTCTGGATCATCTATCTGGGAATTACTTCCGAACCCGCAAATCCCGTTTGGGGAGAACTTACCCAGGTGAACGATCCGATGCCGGAGCCATTTTCGAAGGAGTCGTTTTCAGGACCCAGCCTGTGGCTGAATGACTTGCGAAATGTTGTAGGGTTCGCCGAATCGTACGGTGGTTTCGGACAGGCCGCGACCTCGCCGGTGCGGTTCCGTTTCCAGATCACCGGAATCTGTCCTTCTGTGCTCGATTGGAGGCACTACGGTGCGACGGATCGCAACCATCGCCCTCGCGGTAACGTTGCTCCCTTCGACGGGTATTACTGCAGGATTCGTCCCGATACGATATCCTTTCCCCGGGGCGATGTGATCCTCGTTCCTCCCGACACGTCGACTACACCCAAAACCGGCATCGTCGTACCCCAACGGGATACGACAGCAACGGTTAACTTCAAGGTCATCCCATGACAAATCCTGCCATCCAGACCCGCGCCGTGGTCAAACGCTACGGGGACATTGTCGCCGTGAACGGGATCGACCTATCCATCGCTTCCGGCGAAGGTGTCGCCTTGCTGGGCCCCAACGGCGCGGGCAAGACGACTCTTGTCGAGATGATCGAAGGTCTGATCCCGCCGGATTCCGGCGAAGTTCTGGTGGACGGACTCGATTGGAAGAATCACGCATCGCAGATCCGCGGACGGTTGGGGACCTGCCTGCAGGACGCAAAGCTTCCGGAACGGTTGCGCGTGGACGAGACGCTGGAACTGTTCAGTTCCTTCCACGGCAAAGGCAAGGACCGAGCCGAAGAACTTCTGAAACTGGTCGACCTTGAGTCCAGCCGCAAACAACTGACCGGCAAGATCTCCGGAGGTCAACGACAAAGATTGGCACTGGCGTGCGCCATCGCCGGAGGACCTCGCATCCTGATCCTGGACGAGCCGACCACCGGGGTCGACCCTGCGGCACGGCGGCAAATATGGGACATTCTCAAGGCATTGCGCGCCGATGGCGCCACGTTGCTTTTGACCACCCACTTCATGGACGAAGCGGAATTCCTGTGCGATCGGGTGGTGCTCCTGGAGAATGGACAGATTTTGGATCAAGGCCCTGTTCCCGAACTGCTGGCGCGAGGCGGTGTTCCGACCCTCGACGATTTGTTCCTCAAACTCGCCGGACGGAGGATCCTGGAATGAGCCATGGACTTTCCTTCAAGATGCGGATGCGGGCTCTGTTCCTGCTCACCCGTGCGCACATGCTGGAGTTCTTCCGGGAGCCCGGCATCCTTTTCTGGGCGTTCGGTTTCCCGATACTGCTTTCGTGGGCGCTGGGCATGGCTTTCTTGGCGCCGCACTCGACGCGCACCACGCTGATCGTATCTAAGACAGATTCCGTCGCAGTGCGCATCATGGTGCCCGACACGGCCGAGATCGCGCTGGTGGTACTGGACGAGGACGCGGCCCTGCGGGCCATCCGCCGCGGCGAAGTGGCGGGAACCATCGCCTTGGCGCGCGACGGCATCCACCTGCAAGTCGACACGACCTCGCAGGAAGGCGTGCTGGCACGTTTGCTGGTCGAACGCTCGGCGGCACGGGGCCTGCTCGAATCGGTGAAAGTCCACAAGCCACCCGCGAAGGCCGGATCCTACGCCGATTTCCTGTTGCCCGGCATGCTTGGCCTGGGGCTCATGAACGGATGCATCTGGGGAATTGGATTCGCGCTCATGGATCTGCGATTGCGCAAGCTGTTGCGTCTGTTCGCTTCCACACCGCTTTCGCGCCTGGACATCCTGTTGTCGGTGGTGCTGGCACGTGGCGCCATCCTGCCGTTGGAGAACGCTTGTTTGTGGGCCTTTGGCGCCATCATGTTCGGTGTGACCATGCACGGCGATTGGATCCTGTTCCTGCTCGCGGCGATTTCCGGCTGCGTGGCCTTCGCGGGATTGGGGATTTTGGGGGCAAGCCGCGTCGGTCAGATGCAAGCCGCCTACGGGATCGTGAACGCGCTCACCATCCCGATGACCATCCTCTCGGGTGTCTTCTTTTCCTGGACGCGATTTCCGTCCTGGCTGCAGCCGGTGGTGGAATATCTCCCGCTGACTTTGGTTTGCGACACGCTGCGGGCGGTCAGTTCGGAAGGGGCAGGAATTGTCCAAGTGGCCCCCAAGCTTTTAATTCTGCTGGGTTGGGGAGTTGTCACGGGTGGTGTCGGGTTGAAGTTGTTCCGCTGGCGGTAGGCTGCTTCGTGGCGCAGCAGCGACGCGCCGCAATATCAGAAAACGATTTCGAATCCCAGCTGGCCCAAGCCATCTTCGTTGTCGTGGGGATTGTCGTCCACCACCACCCAGCGAAGGTATCCGCCAGCGATGTTTCGTTTTCCCAACAGGTACATGTGCGTGGATAGGCTCCATTTCTGTTCGATCCCGCCGGTGGCGGTTCTCCAGAAGTGGGGCTGCACATCCTGGAAGAATCCGAACGGCCCTGCGCTTCCCAGTCGAAGCCTTGCCAAGCCGAACAATTCCTGTCGAAAATCGTGGTTCTGCCCGATCCACACCGATTGTTGACCGTACAGAAATTGTCCAATGTCGATGCGCCCGTCGAAGCGCAGGGCGGGGAAGGAGCGCGCCTCGCGGTAGGCTTCAACGAGGTGATCGTGGTATGCGCCTTTGGTCCCGGCTCCGATCTGGAAACTGTTCCACCAGACCGCACCGCTCTTCTCGGGGCGCGAGAGGGTGTGGACGCATTCGTGGAGAAGAAGCCCGGAGATCTGCCACGAATCGAATTCGTAGCGGTAGCCTGGCGTCAGGATGTATCGGATGTGCGACAATTCGAAGGGTGTCGAATCGTTGCGCGCGATGACCGTTGAATTGCCGATCAGCCAGTTCGAGATGAATCCCTTCCACCGGAAGAAATCCACCCACACCTGGAAATCGGAGCGATACCCCGGAGACAGGTCGGAGAATTTGGGTTCGCCGTACAGATTGGTTGCGAAATCGACTTGGCCGCTGGTGGCCATCAGAACTTCGAAATCGCGCGTCAACCACTGCAGGGTGCGAGAGGCGGCGCTCGACTGGAGACTGTCGGCGGGTTGTGCTGCGAAAAGGAGCTGGACAGCCAAGAATAAGGGAGACATGAGGTGGAACCAAGGTAGACGGTATTCGCCGCCTTTGCCAAATCCCGGTTCTCGACAGGAGCCCGTAGGCAGCGGGTCTCAGATCCCTGGAATGGACAGAATCCGTTCACCGGATTCCGACTCGATCCGAACCCAGGAACGACGCGGGACACCGGGAAGGCTCAGGCGTTGGATTCCGGTTCCGACAGGAATTGTCGTACGGTAGATGCTCCTTCCGTCGGCTGCCACGATGGACACCGAGGCGTTCGATCCTCGATCCTGCGTCCAGGATAGCTCCCAGCCCATGGTTCTCCTGGAAATCCGGGCCCAGACGCCCGCACGCTTTGCGACCTGGGTGTCCTGGAAGGCTCCGAAATCGCCATGGATCAGGTAGAATCGATCGACGGAAGTGCGCAGCCTCGACCATCCCGAACCCGCGTCGACAAGATCTGTCGCCTGTCCGCCGGATCTGCGCACGGCGCGAACCGATTTCGCAGGCCACGGCAAGGACGCAGGGGCGATGTCCACATGCTCCTGGTCGCCCACGATCGAAAGCGCCAAGGTGGTGTCGTCCAGTCGTTTCAGGAAGACCTGCCCGGTTGTACGGATTCCATCCATCGTGGCCTCCGATCCTTCCGGATCCAGGAACCATCGGTCGTCCAGTCGCACCCGGGTGCGAACCACGCCATCCAATTTTCGTCGTTCGACGAATCCCTCAGCGCCTTTGGCAAGGAAGCCGTTCGGAGGAAGTGGCGTGCCGGATTCGCCACGTTCGCGGGAATCGAAGTTCGCCGCCACGCTCCAGCCGTTTCCGAAAACGGTCTTCTGGACCTTCGCGTCGTCCGAAAGTGTGACAAAATCCGTCATCGTCTCGAAATGGGTCCTGGCGAGGAACGACCCGACCGCCACGATGGAGCGCATGTACCGGCTTCGCAGGGTGTCCCACATCCTGCGATCCTTGGGGGCGATCAGGGGCATGGTGGCGTAGAGCATGTTCCAGGCGTCCTTGGCGTCCCAGCGCGCAGGGACTTTCGATTGTCCATCGCCGGTGTACCAGGTCGGGGCGAAGGCGTCGTGGTCGGCCAACAAAAGCAACGGCACGCGGAACGTCGGATCCATCGACATGGAATCCATCCGGCCTTCGGGAGGTTCGGGCGTGCTCCAATCGTAGCCCGCATCGGCAACGCTCGCGATGCTCATGGGACCTTCGCCGTAATCCACCACCGCATGGGCGATGTCGCGGGTCTGTTCGCTTCCGGTCACCAGACGGAAACTGTCTTTGATCACCGACAGCGCCCGAACGCGGTTGTCCAGATCCAGTCGCCGATCCACCGGATGGACCGTCGACCAGCATTCCAATGGCTGGACAGCCAGTTCCACATCGATGAATCGCGCATTGCGATTGAATTTGGCGCGGTCCAAAGCGAGGTTCGCCCTGGCCAGATGGTCGTGGCGCGACGAGCAGATTTCCAGCGCCTGTCTGGTGCTTCCGTCGGTGTGCTTTTCCAGCCAACCCAGCATGTACGAGCCGTCCTCCTTCACGACCGCACCGGCGGAATATTCCTTGCCGTTGGGCATGGTGTCTCCGGGAAAGGCGTCCGCCCAGTTGTCGTACACCGAAAGCAGCCAACCGTGCGAGACCATGGAATCGATTTCCGCGCTTTTGCTGGTGTACGTGTGCAGAAGACCTTTTTCCATGCCCATCCAGCGCAGGCTGTCGAACGATTTGTAGGTGAATCCACCAAACACCCACCAGTCCATGGCGCCGCGCAGTTTTTCCACGTCGGGGTTTTCCAGCGCCTTGCGTTGCCAATTCTTGACACGCCCCAATTCTTCCCTGCGCGATCTGTGCCTGCGCGCCAGTTCGCCCCAGCCGCCGCCGCGAAGGGGTGCAATCGCCACCGAGCGGGTGTGGCCGAAGACCCCTTTGGCGGGAGTCTGCCAGATTTTGGGGGTGGGTGTGGTGTTGGAAAACGTCTCCACGTACATCCTGGCGTTCGACGGTTGGTCCACCGATACGACAAATCCTGTCGATCCGTCGGTGGCGCCGGTCAGGGCCTGGCTCACCTGCCATTCCCAGAACGGGACGGAGCGGTAGCTCCAGTTGTTGGTGACGGGTCGGTCGACGGGCCAAGCCAGTCCGGTTCCGCGCGGCAACGCGATCTTCTGTCCGGGTCGGGTGGCGATGATTCCAGGGAACAGGAATTCGGTGGGCACCACGGTGGCCGAGTCGGCCAGATACGCAAGGCGCAAGGACCCTCCGGAAAGATGGGCGCGAAGCGTGGCCCGCCACATCGAGGCCAGGTTCCGCACACCAAGGAAGATCGTGTCGGAAGTGGTTTTCGCGGAATCCAAACGGAACGCGGCGAGATCCCCGATCTTCAACGTGTCGCGCCCATCGGCATCGATCAATCGCATGGAAAGATCGGTGCCGTCTATTTCCAATTTCACCGAATCGTTGACCAGCACCAGAGGCCCGGTCGGTCCGGTCGCATCCGCTTCCTTCGCGACCTCCGCATCGTCCACGAGCAGTCGGGCGATTCCGTACCCCGTCAGTCTGGGTTGGAGCTGTGCGCAGCCCTTCGGAACCGAGATGCGAGCGGTGATCTTCCTCCATCCGGTGTCGGTGGCGTCAAAATCCGTCGCAGCGGCGTTCCATGACATGGTCGCACCGCTCGAATCCCGGGTGACGAACCCCAACGTGCCATGCCCGACGGATGAGTCAAATTTTGTCCAAACTTGCCATCTCCAAACTTCGCCGGGTCGGACGGCGAATTTCCCCAACACCGGCCAGCTCGCCCAGTCCTGGGCACCGAGGTGCGCCACCTGCAAACATCCGCTTCCCTGCCGGCAACCCGAAACCGCCGCGGATTGGGTTCCCGAGTCGGTGGAACGCGCCCAAAAACTCCAACCGGTGATTCCGGTTTCGAAGCCGGAATTGGAAACCAGATTCGAGTCCGTGGGGGCCGAACTCAATGCCACGATGACCGTAAGGAAAACCGATGAGATCGTCATCTCCTCATTGTACAACCGACCTGCATTCGCGCGCATCCGTTCCATGAACGATGTCCAAACCATCGCTTGCTTCGGCCGTCTCCTGGGTGGGATCATTCGAACCTGACCTTCATCCTTGGGACGGTTGCGATTCCATACCCCACAACACACACGCAAGGATTCCTGCGTCTCGCGATCTGCATCGCGTGGCTATCGGCATCGTGTGCTTGGTGCGGACTTGATTCTTCCGCGCTTTCCCAGCGCAAATGGGGGAGCGACGCGCAATTCAACCCGGTGAGCATGATCCTCAACGAAGGCTGGGACATCACGCAGTTGCAAGGACGCGACAACCGGTTGTCGTACATCAACCATCCCGATGCGTTCAGGCGATTGGGACGCACGTTGAGCCATCCCGTGACGAACGTGAAGCGGGTGGGAGTCGGCGAATTCTTTACGTCAGAAATTGTTCCGAGTTCGCTCGCTCCTGAGAAGGCGCAGTGGATCCCGAACTACCAGCTGCATCTGATCGGCGGTGGATTCGCGAACATGAAAGCCGAGGAATGGTACCGGGAGAACGGGTACCAGAACCCCAAGCTATTGGCCTTCGCCACTTCCGCTTCGGCATGGATCCTCAACGAAGCATCGGAGATCGCCAGTTCCGGTTCCGACTACTCGGCGGATCCCGTCGCCGATTTGTTCCTGTTCGATCTGGGCGGCGTACTGCTTTTCCAAAGTTCCGCGGTAAGGGCCTTCTTCACGCAGCGCATGGAAACCATGAACTGGCCCTTGCAGCCAAGCATCGATCCTCAAAATGGGGGAAGGGTCCTGAACGCGGGCCAGTACTACGCGCTCAAGATGCCGCTTCCCTACACCAAGGATTGGAAGCTCTTCTACCATTTCGGCCTGGGGAACATCGCCGGTCTGACCCGACAATTTTCGTCCGGGCATTCCGTTTCGGTCGGCGCCGGAGCTTACGCGAACCGGATCGTCCATCTGGATTCCAATCGCAATTCCGCGGCACTCGCTCCAAAGCTCGGGGTGTTCTGGGATCACGACAATTCGCTGTGGGCGTCGGCGTTCTACAATGGCCAATCCGTGCAGCGCTTCAGCGTCGAGATCTATCCCACACCGTGGACCTCCTGGCCGGTTCCCTTGGGGTTCTGGGGGACCTTCGGCGGTGCTCGTGGATTGAGCTTCGGTGTGGTGGCGACGATGGGAATCGGGGTCGGTTGGGGGGAGTAGAGTTTCTTTTCCACTCACCTGCATCCGAGTGTTTGCGATTTCGTATCGAAGAGTGTAGACTCATCACCATGCTACCCAAGCCGATTGCATTCGCTTTCCTTGCAACGTGTTTCCTGCAATCCTGTTTCTTCGATTCCTCCGACAAGTCGACCGGAGATTCGGCCCTCCAGACCAAGGCGCGCATCCTCGAAGCGATCGCCATCGACACCTCGCCCTCGCAGCAGCCGGTCCTGCGCGACCAACCTGTGCCGCTGAAGGCCGATACGACAGATTTTGCCGCATTCGCATCGCGCAGCGCCGCGCCACCTTCCAAGCCTTCGGGCTACACCTTCCAGTGGATGGCGACTTTGCCTTCGCCCGTCGTGGCGGGCCATGTCGTCCAAGCCTGCGATCTTTCCGTCGATCCTTCGCGCGCTTTCGTGGCCTACAACGATTCCGGAGACCCTTTCAACGGCGCGATCGCGGTGGTGAAGCTCAACGGATCCGGAAACTCCAGCGTCGAAGACGTGGTGACATTTTCTGGCATGGACGTCAATTCGATCTATTCCGATCCCAAATCCGGGAAGGTCTACTTCGCAGGCCAAGCCGATCCGGACATTTTCGGATTCCGGGCCTTCGTGGCAAGTTTCGATGCCAGCCAGCTGTCGGCTTCCGCGGTGGCCGCTTCGATCGTCCCGTTGCCAAGCTACGCGGGCACTTCCATCGTTCGCGTCGGAAACGAGATTCGGGTCGCCACGGGCGCCAGGAACGGAAGGTTGGTCCGGCTCACTCCCGACCTCGACACCATCGGCAGCGTGGCGCTGGCCGACATCCGCTCTGTCCACGCGAGCTCCACGCACAGCGGCAATTCGCTTTTCGCGAGTCTCACAGGCGGGACGGACGGGGGAGCTGGCGGAATCCAACTCCAGAACGGATCGTTTTCGTGGGAAACCCCGTTGTCGGAATTTGTCGCACCCTACGCGCGTGCATCGGTGGTCGCATTCCAGGGGGCCAATCGCTGGGACGACGACGAGGACGCCTTCGTCGCCGCGGCATTGTCCGACAAGGGGTTGCGGCTATGGAGAGTCAAGGATGGAGGAATCGACAGTCTCTGGTCCATCGGGAATCCATCCACGAGTCCCAAGCATACGGCAAATTCCGTCTCCCAATCGTCGATGGTGTCGCGCTCGGAGCGGCTCCTGTTCTTGGCGCAAGGCGAGTACGGGATGCGGGTCGTTTCTTTGGATGGACACCCCGTCAAGGACGATGCGCGCGACCGCAGCGTCGCCTTTGGCTCGGTGGTGGGAGTGATTCCCGCTCCGGTCGTCCCTGGTCAGCCCGACGCCTCGTTCAATCAAGTCGTGTTCAAGGATCCGTTCCTGGTCGCCGCCACCGGCCGTTCCGGAGTCCAGATCTACCGCATGGATTGACGCCCTGATCGGGAAGCCGTGTGGCGTCCTGTCCTCGCTCCGTCCCTGGTGTTTGCGGTCTTGGCCCAAAGAGCCTTCAGCCCAACGCCACCAGCAACGCGATCACGGCCATGAGAGGGATTTCCAGGTAGAGCACGATCCGGAACGCCTGCACGAACATGCGGTGCTTGGAATCGGCCAGCCCCGACAGCGCATGGACCTCTTCGATCAGATCGAGCGAGAATTTCGCGCGGTCCGTGCCCGAGAACAGGTTGACAAATTCCGTCTTCGCCATGCGCGCGATGGATCCGAAGAACAGCAGCGATTTGGTGCCCGTGTCCTTGGCGATCCGCGGAGCGACCGAGTTGAACGCGAACCACAGCGCACCTACGGCCGCCAGGAACAAACCCACCACCAGCACGCCCACCAGGTTGCGCACCGAGTCCGGAGCTTCCCGCACGATCCGGTCGCCTTGCAGGATCACCGCCGAAAGGATCGCGCCGTGCAGCGAAAGGATGATCACGGCTTTGGGTGTCGAGCTCGAGATGTTCGCTTCCACGCGCAGGAACATCCACTGCGCCATCTCGAAGGTGGAACGATCGGTTCTTTGCCCGACCTCGTACCCTTCCGCATCCAGCGCCTTCAGGACCGAATCCAAGGTTTCCCGAATGGACAATTTCTGTTCGCCTGTCGATGCGTCGTACATCGGGTCCAACCGCTTGGCGATGGCGACGATCTGCTCTGGAGACAAGGATTCGCTCACGTTGGTTTTCCTCGAAGGTTTGCCCTCCGATTCTACCACGCGCATCGTCGCGCATCCGTTCAGTCGATGGAAATTTTCGAGAGGTCGAACTTCGCCGCGGGGGGCCTCGGGTCCATTCTTTCCAGGATCTGCACCATGTCTTCCATCAACGCCAGGTTGCGCGCCCATTTGCGGTCGGCGGGAATGATTTTCCACGGAGCGTGGGCGGTGGAGCACTTCTCGAACACGTCCTCGTAGGCATGCTGGTATTCGTTCCAAAGCAGCCGGTCTTCCAGATCCGACGGATCGAATTTCCAGTGCTTGGTGGGATCGGCCAGGCGCTCCTCAAGGCGCTTCTTCTGGGTGTCGTGCGAGATGTGCAGGAAGTACTTGACCACCACCATGCCTTCGTCGGTCAGCATGCGTTCGAAGTCGTTGATGTGGCCGTAGCGACGTTTCCAAATTTCGTCCGGTACAAGTTTGCGCACACGCACGGCGAGAACATCCTCGTAATGGCTTCGATTCCACACCCCGATGGTTCCGCGAGTGGGCACTTGGCCGTGGATGCGCCACAGGTAGTCGTGCGCAAGTTCGTGCGACGAGGGGCCCTTGAAACCGGTCACTTCCACTCCGGCAGGATCCACGCCTGTGAACAAGTTCCGCACGGCACCGTCCTTGCCTCCGGTGTCCATGGCTTGGAACACGGCGATCAGTCCGCGTTTGCCTTCGGCGTACAGGCGCTCTTGCAGATTGCGCAGCTTTGGCCGCAGCTCTTCGACGCGCGCGATGGCCTCCATCTTGAGATCGGAGTTGCCTTCGGCGTCGGTGGGGATGCGGTCGAGTCGCACCTTCTTTCCCGGCTCGCAGAGAATTGCCTTGGTCTTCATTCCTGCAACATAGTCGCAATCATTCCGCAAATCTGCAACTGTGCGGGTTTCGAAACGATCGGAATCCGGGCGCCCCCGCCTACGGCGGTCGGGTCTCCTCCCGGCTCGCGCGTTCGCGCTCGGTGCCTCCCGTTGTCGGGGGACTCGTGAGTCGCCCCTACAATCGTTTGGCACCCGCCTGGCGGCGGCCCTCCGTCCACCCTGGCGCGTATGGACGGAAATTGTCCCCTAGCGGAAGAACACCATCGCCATCGCGAAGGCCCCGATGAATCCGCACACGTCGGCGATCAGCGCGCAGGGCAGCACGTAGCGGGTCTTCTTGAGCCCGATGGCTCCGGAGTACAATGCGATGACATAAAGTGTCGTGTCGGTGCTGCCTTGCAGAAGGCTCGCCAGGCGGCCCGTGAACGAGTCGACCCCGAAGGTCTTCATGGCGTCGATGGTCATGGCGCGGGCACCGCCTCCGGAAAGGGGCTTCATCAGCATGGTGGGGAAGGCGCCGGCCGATTCGGCGGGGATGCCCGTCCAGCTCACGCAAGCCCAGATTCCGTCCACCACCAGCTGCATGCCTCCGGAGGCGCGGAACACGCCCACCGCCACCAGGATGCCGACCATGAAGGGAATCAGCGAAATCGCCGTGGTGAAGCCTTCCTTGGCCCCTTCGGTGAAGACATCCCAGGCGTTCACCTTCTTGTAGGTGGCCAACCCCAAAAACCAGACGATCGCGGCGAGCATGAGGCCGGTGCCAAGAGTTGTCGAGACGGATTCGACCTGGTCGTGGGGCAGCATGGAGATCATGGTGACGCCACCGCCCAGCACGCCGCCTACGCCCAGGATCCAGGCGAGAAGGATCGGGTCCCAGAGCTTGATGCGCTGGACCAAGGCCACCGCCAGGAAGCCGCCCATCACCGAGCACGCGCTGGCGACAAGAATTGGCAAGAAGATGTCGGCGGGATTTTTGGCCCCCGCGGTGGCGCGCAAAGCCATGATGCTCACGGGAAACAGGGTGAGGCTTCCGGCGTGCAGCACCATGAACATGACCTGGTGGTTGGTGGCCGTGCCCGGATTGGGGTTGAGCTGGTCCAGCTCCTTCATGGCCTTCAGGCCGGCGGGAGTGGCGGCGTTGTCCAGCCCTAACATGTTGGCTGCGAAATTCAGCACCATCGAACCCGATGCGGGATGGTCGGAAGGCAGCCCGGGGAACACGCGGCGCAGAAGGGGCGCGAGCAGCTTGGACAGAAGCTGGATCGCGCCGCCGGCTTCACCCACCTTCATGAGACCCATCCACAGGGTGAGGGCGCCGGTCAGTCCGAGAGCCAGCTCGAATCCGGTCTTCGCCGAACTGAACGTCGCCTCGGCCATGGCGGCGAAGACCTTCGGGTCGTCGCCGATGGCCCAGCGCCAGGTCCCGAGCAGGGCTCCCAGGAAGAACAGACCAAGCCATACCACGTTGAGTATCATCCTCGCGCCTCCCGTTGCGACGGTTCCGCCAAAAACCGTCCATGTCCACGACGAGGAATTCCGTCACGGACAAGTCCTGTAAAATAAGACACGATGGGCGTTCCTACATTTGGCGACCTTCGTCCGTTGTGAATCCGGGCAAACAGCCCACCCGTCCTCCTACCAGGGATCGATCCATGTACCGCGAGAGCATCAAGGTCCTCGACTGCACCATCCGCGACGGCGGACTGGTCAACCGCCACCAGTTCGACCACGCGTTCGTGCGCCGCAGCTACGAAGGCTCTTCCAACGCCGGCGTGGATTACTTCGAGATCGGTTACATCAATTCGCCAGGGCTCTTTTCACCGGCCGAATACGGCCCGTGGAAATTCTGCTCGCAGGACGATATCCGTCGCGTCACCGACGGCGTGGAAAACGGCGCCAAAATTTCCGTCATGGCCGACGTGGGCCGTGTGGAATTGGAGAACGTCCCCACCTGCGACAAGTCGGCCTACGACATGGTCCGCGTGGCCAGTTACGTGAAGGGCGTCGACAAGGCCATCGCCTTGGCCAACCATTTCCACGATCTGGGTTACGAGACCTGCATCAATCTCATGGCGCTGTCGCGCGACCAAGGCCCCGAGCTCGACGAAGCCTTCGATCAGGTCGAGCGCGAGTCCAAGGCGCAGGCGGTGTACCTGGTGGATAGCTTCGGATCGCTCTACCAGGAAGACATCGAGAACCTGGTGCGCCGTGCGCGCAAGTACATCAAGAAGGAACTGGGTTACCACGGCCACAACAACCAGCAGCTGGCCTACTCGAACACCATCGAAGCCATCATCCACGGCGTGAACTACCTCGATGCCTCGGTCTACGGCATGGGCCGCGCCGCCGGAAATTGCACGCTGGAATTGTTGCTCGGTTTCCTGAAGAATCCAAAATTTGACATTCGCCCCATCCTGGATCTGATCGCCAAGGACTACATCCCGCTGCGCAAGAATTTCGAGTGGGGCTACATCATTCCGCACATGATCGTGGGGCAACTGAACCTGCATCCCCAGGAAGCCATCGACGTGCGCAAAGGGGACCAGGCAGAGAACTACCGGGCCTTCTACGAGAAGATGGTCTCGGCAGGCCTGGAATAATGACGGATTTTGTTCAGGACCTTCGCTCCGCGCGGGTCCTGGGCATCCTTCGCGGGTGTCCGGACACCGGCTTGGAAATCGTCGCCCGGGCTGTGCTGGCTTCGGGGCTGCGTTACCTGGAAGTGACCATGAACACCCCGGGAGCCTGCGAGCAAATCGCACGGTTCGCCAAGCTGCTTGACGGAAAATGTCAGGTCGGCGCGGGAACCGTGCTCACCGCCGACGAAGCCCGACGCGCGACCGATTCCGGCGCGTCGTTTCTTGTCAGCCCCTGCCTGTCCATGCCGGTCCAGGAATTCGCCAATCAGTACGGCATCCCCACGCTACCCGGCGCGCTCACACCCACCGAGATCTGGAACGCCCACCAGGCGGGCGCGGCCATGGTCAAGATCTTCCCTGCGCGTTCCGTGGGTGGTCCGTCGTACTTCAAGGAGTTGCGCGGTCCCTACGCGAACCTCCCGATGCTCGCCTGCGGCGGCGTGTCGGCGGCCAACGCGGCGGAATTTGTCAGCGCCGGTGCCGACGCCCTGGCCTTCGGCGGATCGGTCTTTTCCCGCGAGCGCATGGAAAAAGGCGACGCCCAGGGGATCGCCTCGGACATCGCCGCCTTGATGCTCGCGGCGGGAGCCGAAGCCGTCTAGACGCCCCTGCCGGCGCCGGCTTTGGTTATTGCCGCGTCGACTCTGTCGGAATCTGTCCGTGCCGCAGCAGCTCGAGCGGATTGATCGAACTCGACGCACCCGACGATCGTGCGCCGTTCCACCGGTATGTCTCCACAGCCTGAATGCGCAGGGTGCTTTTCGCCCTCCGTTTCCCGGAGGTCAATGCGGACAACGGACGGTAGAGACGGGTCGTGCGGTAGTTGCCATAAGTGGAATCGAGCTGCATGGCGCTGATTTTGAAGCCGTCGTCCCAGGTCGTACGAATGATCAACTGTGATTCGCTTTCCCTGTGGCAAGCGCATTGGTCCTGCGAAAGCGTGAAGCAGGTGTCGATGCTTGGATGGTAGGTGGTCGTCGCGGTGTTGCGAGCGTGGCTGTAGAGTCGCATGTCGAAAAACGTGTCGCCGCTCCAGAAGCTCTTTATGGTGTCGACAAAACCGCTTTCATAGCGCAGCCCGAATTGTCCATGTTCCCAGATCGAGACGCGGACCGAATCGAGGATCGTGTCGTTTCTTGTCGTCCAACCGAAGCTGGCGATAGTGTCGGCTTTGGATTGGAACGTGCTGTACGTGATGCCCTTCTCCGAGCTTTGGAAGTAGTAACCGCCATCCATCGGCGTGAATGCATAGGTTTTCGGGCCTTCACCCTCGAGAAAATCGACGGTGAGCGAAGTGGGGTAGCCGGTTGTCGCCGAATACCGGTATTTCCAGGACCAGTCGTTCACGGCTCTGCCTGGAGAGGTTTCCGCGAAATAGGCCGTGTCGAGTCCCCATTCGAATCGTTTGTTGATCGTGTTGAAACCTAGCGCCTGATCTTCGCAAAGGTTGCTTGTCGGCACCGCGGCACCGATCGTGGTGCAAACTGCCATGAGCATTGGGAATAGGAATCGCATCGGGGAGCTTTCCGCTGAACATCGGTGATCAAGTCGAGCCTCAAAGATAGACGGCGTTCGATTCGCGCCAACGAGACCGCAGGGCCGCCTGTCACCCCCGCCGTCATTCCCGCGCAGGCAGGAAAGGCGGGGGAGGCGGGTGCCACAACGATGTAGGGGCGGTTCATGAACCGCCCGACAACAGGTGGCACCTACCGGAGGGTAGCCCGCAGGGTGGCGGCCCCCACCCCCGGAGTGGGGGAGGCGCCCATCTGACGGATTTTGTCTACCGCTTCGCCATTTCGTCCAACAGTTCCTCCATGCGTCCGAAAACGTCGCGCATGGTCTCCCAGTCGGGTAACAGCGTGAGCCGGAAGTGCGTCTTGTACGGCACGTTGAAGCTGCTGCCTGGCGACAGCAGCACGTGCTTACGCTCCAGCAGTTCCAGCCCAAACGCCTGGTCGTCGAATTTTGGCAACAGGCCCTTGTTCACGCCCACGAACGCGTACATGGCACCCATCGGTTTCACGACGCTCAAGTATTTGCTGGCTTCCACGCCTTCCAGCAAGGTCTGGCGCGACTGCCACAGACGGCCGCCAGGTTTTGTCAGTTCCCAGATGCTTTGTTTTCCGCCCAACGCGGTCTGCACGGCCCACTGGCCGGTCACGTTCGAGCACAGGCGCAGGCTGGAAAGGAGCTCCAGGGCTTGCATGTATTCGCGGGCTCCATCCTTGGCGCCAGAAAGTGTCATCCAGCCCACGCGCCATCCGCAGGCGCGCCACACCTTCGACAACCCGCAGTACGAGATGCAAAGGGTGTTTTTCACCAGTGTGGCCACCGGGACAAATTCCGACCCCTCGTACAAAATCTGGTCGTAGATCTCGTCCGAGAAGATGATCAGCCCTTTTTCTTCGGCCACCTTCACGATGGCTTCCAGCAAAGGCTTGGGGTACACGGCGCCGGTGGGATTGTTCGGCGAGATCAGCACGATGGCGCGCGTCTTGGCAGTGATCAACGCGCGAATTTCTTCGGGATCGGGCAGGTGGCCGCGTTCCGGCGGGCAAGGGTAGTGCACCGGCTTGCCGCCGTGCAACGTGACAGAAGCTGTCCACAGCGGATAGTCGGGCGAGGGCACGAGCACCTCGTCGCCGGTCTCCAACAGCGCGTTCATGGAAAGCAGGATCAGTTCCGACACGCCGTTGCCGATGAACACGTCGTCGGCCGTCACGTCCATGATGCCGCGGTCCTGGCAACGCATCACCACCGCTTCGCGCGCCGGGAAGATGCCCTTCTGGTGGCTGTAGGCCTCCGAGTCGCGCAAGTTCTCGATCATGGCCAAGCGCATCGTCTCCGGGGTGCGGAATCCAAAGATGCCGGGGTTCCCGATATTGAGCTTGATGATGTCCCAACCGGCCTTCTCCAACTCCAGCGAACGACGTGCGAGATCGCCGCGGATCTCATACTTGACGCCCTTGAGACGGGAGCTGGGCTGGATTTTTGGATGCGACATTGGATCCTCCTAAGGACGCAAGAATAACTCCGGAGCCACGCGACACGAAAGCCCGACCACCGGCCGGGCTCCGAATCGTTCGGTGAACCGGGCGGTCAGGTTTTGTCGGCTGCTGCCGCTGCGGCGGAATTTGCCGCGTTGCGTGCTGCTGCGAAGAAGGCCACATTTGCGCGCGCCACCAACGACATCGCTTTCGGTGCGATCGTCGTTTTGTCGGAAACCGACAAGCATGTGGCGTGGCGTGGATTCATTCTTCCTTTGCGGGCTGTTCTCTCCACAGCCCATGTTTCAAGCCTAACACAACATCCGCGTGGTTGGCAACCGAGAGAAACCGCGCTTGTCGCGTTCGCGGAATTGTTGCAAATGCTTGTCGGAGATGGGCTTATTGCTAGATTGTTACCCCAGAATGACGCAGATATCGCCGGCTACGGTGTATGTCGCCCTTGGGAGTAACCTGGGGGACCGGTCCTTGGCCCTCTCGAGAGCCCGTAACTGGCTTTCCAAGATCGCTCTGGACGACCGACTCGAGGAGAGCGGCATTTACGAGACCTTGCCTGTCGGGCCGGGGCTCCAGGAGTGCCATCTCAATCAAGTCGTGAAATTCGAGACGCTTCTGTCCGCCGAACAAATGCTCGCCTTCTTCAAGGAAGTCGAAAATTGGTTGGGCCGCCGCAGCCGTCCGCGCCTGCATCCGCGCGAAATCGACATCGACCTGCTCTTCTACGGCGAAACCGACATCAACCTGCCGCATCTTCGCGTGCCACATCCGGGTTGGGCGGCGCGTTCGTTCGTGCTGGTGCCGCTTCTCGACTTGGATCCAGATTTTGTCTGTCCCGTCACGGGCGTTCCCGGCAAGGCCCTTCTCGAAGAGCATTGCCCCCGTTGGAACTGTGAGGCTTGGTTGTTCGGCAGCCGCGTGGCGGTCGAGGCCTAACGACAAATTTTGTGGGGGACGAGTCCCCCTGGCTGCGGCTAGTTCCCGGCTATTTGATGGGTCAAGGATGCTGGGCGGTTCATGAACCGCCCCTATGATTCATTGGCGTGACGCCGGGAACGGATCCTCCGCACACCCCCTCTCCGGGGCTGCTTCGCCGCCCCGGACCCCAAAAAACGGCATCGACTCGAGTGACCCGCTGCTTTCGGGGTCCGAAGTCTTTGCCGGACCGATTCGGAAACCCGAATCCAGGTTCTACCTTTCACGCCCTATGAAGCTCCAGAAGCCCGTCACGTCGCAGGTCCTGCGTCAGTCGTTCATCGACTTCTTCGCCTCCAAGGACCATCGTTTCGTCCCCAGCTCGCCGGTTGTCCCCAACGACGACCCCACGCTGCTGTTCGCCAATGCTGGCATGAACCAGTTCAAGTCCATCCTTCTGGGCGGCGACAACCCCACCAATCTCAAGCGCGCGGCCAACTCCCAGAAGTGCATCCGCGTCTCGGGCAAGCACAACGATCTCGACGTGGTCGGTCGCGACAGCTACCACCACACCTTCTTCGAAATGCTGGGCAACTGGTCCTTCGGCGACTACTTCAAGAAGGATGCCATCCGCTGGTCGTGGGAGCTTCTCACCGAAGTGTGGGGACTCGACAAGTCCAAGCTCTGGGCGACCGTGTACGAGGAAGACGACGAAGCCCTCGAACTGTGGAAGACAGAAACCGACATCGACCACTCCCACATCCTGAAGTCCGGCAAGAAGGACAATTTCTGGGAAATGGGCGATGTCGGCCCTTGCGGACCTTGCACCGAAGTCCACTACGACTTCGGCCCCGAGTCCGACCCCAGAACCGGCGAACCCGGCTACGAAGCGGCGGTCAACCTCGACGGTTGCGAGCGCTTCATCGAGATCTGGAACAACGTGTTCATGCAGTACGAGCGCATCGAGGACGGCTCGCTTCGTCCGCTGCCCGCCCAGCATGTCGACACCGGCATGGGTTTCGAACGCATCCTGCGCGCCATGCAAGGCGTCAAGTCCAATTACGACACCGACGTCTTCCAGCCGCTCCTGACAAAAATCGCCGAGCTCACTGGCGTGGCGTACGATCCGGGCGAAAAGGGCACTCCCCATCGCGTGATCGCCGACCACCTGCGCTCGCTCTCGTTCTCCATCGCCGACGGCGCCACTCCCTCCAACGAAGGCCGCGGCTACGTGCTGCGTCGCCTCCTGCGCCGCGCCGCCCGTTTCGCCCGCGAACTGGGCGCCCGCAAGCCGGTCGTCTGCGAAGTGGTTCCCACCCTGGTGGAAATCATGGGCGATGCCTTCCCCGAGCTCAAGGCGCGCCAGTCCCACATCATCACCGTCATCAAGTCGGAAGAAGAACGCTTCGGTCGCACCTTGGACCAGGGGCTCGACAGATTCCGCAAGGCCGCCGAGGCCGCCGTCAACGGCGTGATTTCTGGCGAAGACGTCTTCAAGCTCTACGACACCTACGGATTCCCGGTCGACCTCACCGAGCAGATGGCTTTGGAACGGAATCTGTCCATCGACGTGCCTGGTTACGAAAAGGCCATGGAAGAGCAGCGCGAACTTTCCCGTTCTGGCGGCAAGTTCACCAGCATATTCAATAGCCTCGACGGCTGGACCATCATTCAAAACGGCAACCCCGCCTTCGTGGGCTACGACTGCGATACCGCGCAGGTCAAGACGCTCCGCTTCCGCGAACACGAAGACGATTTCTGGATCGTCACCGACCGTACGCCGTTCTACCCCGAAATGGGCGGCCAGATCGGCGACGTCGGCGTTCTCGAAGGCAATGGGGTGCGCTTCCAGGTCATCGACACCCAGAAGGTGAACGAGGCCATCGTCCACCGCGCCAAGCTGGTCGAAGGCTCCCTCTCTGACGAAGCCATTTCCAACCTGACAGCAACTGTCAGCGCCGAAGGCCGTGCCGCCACCCGTCGCAACCACTCGGGCGTTCACCTGTTGCACGCCGCCTTGCGCCAAGTCCTGGGGGAACACGTCCAGCAGCAAGGCTCGTGGGTCGGCCCCGATGCCTTCCGCTTCGACTTCGTCCACACCTCGGCTCTTTCCGAATCCGAAATCCTGCGCGTCGAAGACATCGTCAACGAGCAGATCCGTCAGGATCTGTCCATCGTCACGCAGGTCCTCCCGGTCGACGAGGCCAAGAAGTCCGGCGCCATGGCGCTGTTCGGCGAAAAGTACGGCGACACCGTCCGCGTCATTTCCATGGACGAGTTTTCCAAGGAATTCTGCGGCGGCACGCACGCGGGCTCCACCGGCGAAATCGCCTTGTTGCGCATCCTGCGCGAATCGTCCATTTCGGCGGGCGTTCGTCGTATCGAAGGCATCTGCGGCGCTCCGGCGTTCGAGCTGTTGCGCAAGCAGGCCACCGCGGCCACCCGTCTGGCACAGTCCCTCAAGTGCGCCGACGAAGAGATCGGTCAGAAAGTGTCCGACCTCTCCGCCAAACTGCGCGCTGCTGAGAAAGAGATCGAGGCCCTCAAGGTCGCTGCTCTTTCCGCCAAGGTGCCCGCCCTGTTGGCGAAATCCGTCGACCTCGGCAAGGCCCAGGCCGTCGCCCTCGATCTCACGCAAGAAGCGGGCGATGCCGCCACCTTCAGCCGTCTCATGGATGCGCTGGAACAGGGATTGGGCAATGGCCGCGTGGCCTTGTTCTCGGCAGGCTTCGAAGGCAAGGTGACCTTGGTCGCCATGGTCTCGCAGGACTTGGCCAAAATCTGTCCTGCCGGTCCGCTGGTCAACGCGGCCGCCGCGGTCGTCGAAGGCAAGGGCGGTGGCAAGCCCAATCGCGCCCAGGCTGGCGGCAAGGATCCCTCCAAGATTCCGCAGGCTCTGCAGGCGTTCTTGGATGCGGCCAAGGCCAAACTGGCATAGTCCCGGTAACAGATTCTGTCATGATCGGCCCGCTCGAACAACAGCTCCTGAATCGTCGATCCGAAGTCGGCCCCTTGTGGGCCGTGCTCCTGGACCCCGATTCTCTGCCGCCGCAGGAACTCGCCGCCACCGCGCACGAAGTCCAGGAGGCGGGTGCCGATCTGCTGTTGGTCGGCGGGAGCTCCGCTGCTCCCGGAGTATTCGAGGCGGGCATGAAAGCCATCCGCGAGCAGTCGACACTTCCTGTCGTTTTGTTCCCCGGGTCCTACCACCAAGTGGTCGCTGGTGCGCACGGCATTCTCTTCACCACGCTGCTGTCGGGTCGCAATCCGCAGTATTTGGCCGAAGAACAATGCAAAGGCGCGCCCCGCGTGGTTGCTCACGGCATCGAGCCCATTCCCACGGCGTACCTCCTCATCGAATCGGGCGTGCCCACCACCGTCCAAAAAGTGTCAGGCACCCAACCGCTCGACCGCGACGACCACGAACGCGTCCTCCACCATGTCTGGGCTGCCCGCATGATGGGTATGCGTTGGGTCTATCTGGAGGCCGGTTCCGGAGCCCAGCAGCCAGTTCCTGTCGAAATGGTCCAGCGCGTCCAATCCGAAGGCGGAGTGAACCTCATCGTCGGCGGCGGACTGCGCACTCCAGAAGCCATCCGCGAACGCGCTGCATTGGGCCCCGCCATGATCGTGACAGGAAACATCCTCGAGCAGCGTCGCGACCCGGCCTTCCTGCGCGAATTCGCCCAAGCCGTCCACGGCAAATAACGTCAGACATTTTCTGGCCGGGCCCGGCGGCCTCGCCAAATCTTGTCCCCGCTCTCGCGCCGCCGGTCGGGGGCGGTGCTTCAGTGCCTCCACCTGCGGTGGGCTTAGGGCATCCTTCCCTCTCGGTCGTGATTAGCTTCCGTGCATGATAGATCCGCTCTCCAGCCTGGCATTGCTCTCCGCTGCATTTCTTCTCTCGACGCTTCTCCACCGAGGCTTGGCGCGCTGGGGAGTCCCGGGAATCCTCTTGGAGCTGGTCATCGGATTCGGAATTGGTACCTGGATTGCCACACCAGCTGAAGTAGGATCCATCCTCGGCGCCGCCGAACTGGGTGTCCTTGTATTGTTCTGCCTGGTTGGCTTGGAAACCGATTTCCGGGGCATCTTGCAATTCCGCGGCAGTGTCCTGCGGGTAGCGGCCATTTCCGTAACGGTCAGCTCACTCGGGTTCCTACTTCTTCGTGACTGGTTCCATATACCGGCGGGGGAGCCCCTCATCATCGCCGCCACCATCATGACATCCGGGACGGGAATGGCCATGAGAGTGCTCCGAGACCATCGCTTGGTCGATACCCCGTCAGGGAAAGTGCTGCTCGGAGCCTCCGTCCTCGACGATTTTCCCGCAATTCTGCTCCTCTCCGTGGCCTTCGGGATCTCCAAAGGTGGCGATTTAGGCTCTGGATCCCTCAATTGGGGGTATTTGTCCTGGCTGCTGCCCTTGGTCAGCGCTGGAGTTGTGCTGTTTGTGATCCGTTTTCGAGAACAGCTTCGATTTCGCCCAGTTCACGCTGTTCCGTTGCTCGTCCTGGGGGCTTGGGCCAGTCACCAGTGGGGGCTTACCGCGTTGGTGGGGGCACTTTTGGTCGGAATTTCCCTCCGCGGCGAAAAAACTGGCGCCGTAGAAACCTATTTGACCCCCTTTTCCCAGTTCTTGATCCCACTCTACTTCATTACGGTGGGCATGCGAGTTCCCTTGGCTGCATTGGTAGACCCAGATTCTTGGGTCCTCGGGGTTGGTTTGTTCGCTCTGGCATTGGTGGGTCGCCTGGTATGTACCCGCGGAATCGGAGCCAGGGACATTGTTAATGGGGTCGATCCCTGGCTTGTCATGTGGGGAATGGTCCCGCGCGGCCTACCTGGGCTGGTATTTGCCACCATGGCACACGAGGCCAGGCTGCTATCAGATACATCCTTCTTTGGCTTGGTCCTGATGGTCACTCTCACCAACCTAATCGGGCTTGCTGGGTTGTCGTGGCGAGCCAAACGGGTCGGTCAGAAACTTTTTTCGGGGATCTGAACTTTTTTTGGGCCGAACCCTTGGATCTGAAGACCACCCGTGGTATGTTTATCGACCCACCGCAAGAACGGTGGCGCCGAAACGAAAGCGACGGCGGCTCAGTCGAAAGACTGGCAACGAGATTTCGGTCTCGAGAGGTTCTTGGCCTCACTCTTTGACATCTTGGTAGGATTGATTTGTGCAGGTCCTAGATTCATTTGAATTGTTAGGAAACTATGCGACGCGTCACGAAAGTGGAAAGCTA